>JALHPV010000095.1 GCA_022842285.1 Kofleriaceae bacterium | reverse complement strand
GCCCGCGTTGCTCGTCGCGTACTGGCACGGCCGTCAGGTCATCGCCCGCGGGAGCTATGGCCGCCTGGCCTACCTGCGCCTCGCCCGCGCATCGATCGCCTCGCCCTTCGCCGATGCGCCCGCGATGGGGGGCGATGCCGACGCCGTTCGCGATCTCGACGCGGCAACGCTCGCTTGGCTCGCGGGTGGCGATGCTGCGCCGGTCGACGCGGCACTCGCGCGCCTCAGAGGTTGAACGCCAAGGCGCCCCAGACGCCAAGAAGAAACGTCCGGAACCCGGACGAACGCCGCACGCAGCGCCCAAAACTCTGACCTTGGCGTCTGGGGCGTCTTGGCGGTGAAATATCCGGGATCGATCACTCAGGCGACGCGCGCGATCGCCGCCACCACCTGGGGTAGGCGCAGACTCGAGGTGTCCACCGTGTGCTCCGCGCGGGCGTAGAGCTTCTCGCGGGCGGTCCTGAGGGCGCGGAGCTCGCGATGGGGGCCGATGCCGACGCCGTTCGCGATCTCGACGCGGCAACGCTCGCTTGGCTCGCGGGTGGCGATGCTGCGTCCGTCGACGCGGCACTCGCGCGCCTGAGATCCGGGTGTGCTCCAGAGATCTAACCGCCAAGGGCGCAGAGGACGCCGAGGAATGATGTCCGGCACCCGGACATCGAACGCCGCCTGCGTCAGGGCATGAGTCCGGTCCGCGCGAAGCGCGAACAATCTCTCCTCTGACCTTGGCGTCCTCCGCGTCTCCGCGTCTTGGCGGTGAAACATCCGGGGTCGATCACTCAGGCGACGCGCGCGATCGCCGCCACCACCTGGGGTAGGCGCAGACTCGAGGTGTCCACCGTGTGTTCGGCGCGGGCGTAGAGCTTCTCGCGTGCGGCCATGAGGGCGCGGAGCTCGGCGAAGGCGTGCGGGTTCTCGGCCATGGGGCGACGATCGCCCTGAGCCACGACGCGGTTCCAGTGATCCTCGGGGCGGGCGCGGAGCCAGACCGTCGTGCAGTGGTCGCGGAGCAGCTTGAAGTTGACCGGGTCGTTGACGATGGAGCCCCCGGTCGCGAGGACCATCGGGCCGGGGGCGGCGAGGAGGCGGGCGAGGACCTCGCGCTCGATGCGGCGGTAGTAGGCCTCGCCGTGCGTGGCGAAGACCTCGCCGAGGGGGAGACCGGCGGCGGCTTCGATCTGCTGGTCCAGCTCGACGAAGGGGATGCCCCGCTTCTTCGCGAGGGCCGTGCCGACCGCGGACTTGCCCGCCCCCCGGACCCCGAGCAGGGCGACAGGGCGCGCGCTGGCGGGCGAGGGGGCATCGGCAACGGTGAGGAGCGCCGCGGGGGTGGTGCCGAGGGCCACGGCCACGTCCGCGAAGCGGCGAAGGGAGATGTTGCCGTCGCCGGTCTCCAGGAGGGCCAGGAAGCGCTCGGAGACGCCGGATTGTTCGGCGAGCTCCCGGCGGGACCAGCCGCGGTGCTCCCGGTGAGAGCGCACGGCGGAGCCGACGGCCGCGAGGTCCATGACTGCAATATAGTGCAGGTCGATTCGGGATGACAAGCAATAAAGTGCTTGGTAGGAACTCCGTAATGCCGAGCGTCCTCACCGACGAGAAGATCCCGAACAACGTCAACCTCTCGAGCGACAAGCGCCTGCAGCGCGCGCTCGAAGCATGGCAGCCCGCCTTCATCGACTGGTGGAAGCAGATGGGGCCCGTGGGCTGGCAAGAGCGCGACATCTTCCTGCGCACCGCGGTCAGCGTGGAGACGGACGGCTGGGCGCACTTCGACTACGTGAAGATGCCGGAGTACCGCTGGGGCATCTTCCTCGAGCCGAAGCAGGAGGGCCGCGTGCACGGCTTTGGTGACTTCGCGGGGCAGCCGGTCTGGGACGAGGTCCCGGGCGAGTTCCGCAACATGCTGCGCCGCCTGGTCGTCACGCAGGGCGACACGGAGCCGGCGAGCGTCGAGCAGCAGCGTGACCTCGGGGCGACGGCGCCGTCGCTGTACGACCTCCGTAACCTGTTCCAGGTGAACGTCGAGGAAGGCCGCCACCTGTGGGCGATGGTCTATCTCCTCCACACCTACTTCGGTCGCGATGGCCGCGAGGAGGCGGAGGAGCTGCTCGCGCGGCGCTCCGGTGATCAGGACAAGCCGCGCATCCTCGGCGCGTTCAACGAGCCGACGGCGCACTGGCTGTCGTTCTTCATGTTCACGATGTTCACGGACCGCGACGGCAAGTACCAGCTGTCGGCGCTCGCCGAGTCGGGCTTCGATCCGCTCGCGCGTACGTGTCGCTTCATGCTGACCGAGGAGGCGCATCACATGTTCGTCGGCGAGACGGGCGTGCAGCGCGTCGTGCGGCGCTCGTGCGAGCTGATGAAGCAGGATCCGAACGGGGACCCGCGGGCGCTCGGCGGCATCGACCTGCCCACGGTCCAGAAGTACGCGAACCTCTGGTACACGCTCTCGCTCGATCTGTTCGGCGGCGAAGTCTCGTCGAATGCGGCGGACGCCTTCGCGTCGGGCCTCAAGGGTCGCTACAAGGAAGACCGCTACGACGAGCACAAGCTGGTCGGCACCCACTTCGCGATGGACGTGCTCGAGGGCGGCAAGGTCGTCCACAAGGACGTGCCGATGCGCAACGCGCTCAACGAGGTGCTGCGCACCGAGTACATCAAGGACTGTCAGCGCGGCGTCGATCGCTGGAACAAGACGATCAAGGACGCGGGCATCGACTTCGAGCTGACGCTGCCGTCGCACAAGTTCCACCGCCAGATCGGCATGTGGTCGACGACGCACTTCACGCCGGACGGCGAGATGATCGACCAGGCGACCTTCAACGCGCGGCGCGGCGAGTGGCTGCCCAGCGAGGCCGACGAGGTCTACATCAAGAGCCTCATGAAGCCGTGCTACGAGCCGGGCAAGATGGCGGGCTGGATCGCCGCGCCGCTCAAGGGCATCAACAATCTCCCCGCCGAGTTCGAGTACGTCCGCGCGTAGGCGTCCATAGGACGCATCAGGTGCGGACAGCGCGCGTCAGGACGGTGGGCCAGATTAGCTGTTGACTCCGAGTCAGCAAGAGCGCGAGGGTGAGGCACCTTTCGAGGAGGAGTGCCCATGCGGAGATTCGCGTTCGGGCTCGCTGCTGCATTGGCGAGCGTGTCGGTTGGTCAGGCGGCGGTAACGAGCGAGCCCTTCATCGTCGCGGCGGGGCAGGGCCCACGGCTCCACCGCGACACCGAGGTCGTACGCCTCGCCCCCAACGGGGGGCCGGGGTGGACCGCCATGCGGGACCGCGATACGGGCGTGCCGCTGCGGATGTGGGGCTCGAGTCCCGTTATTGCCGGTGCGAACGCGAACGCCTCGATCGCCGAGGCCGCGGCGCGCCGCTTCCTGGGCGAGCACCTGTCCACGCTGGCGCCCGGCGCGAGCGCGAGCGACTTCGTGCTCGTCGCGAACATCGCACGCGGGGACACCCGCAGCGTCGGGTTCGCCCAGTACGCGAACGGCCTGCGCGTCGTCGGGGGCGCGGTCGGGGTGACGTTCAAGCGCGACCGCATCGTCATGACGAGCTCGACGGCGCTCCCGCACGTCGTCGCCACCGTACCGGCGACGCTCTTGCCCGGCCGCACCGCCGCGTTCGGCGCGGAGGCGTGGCTCGCCCGGGACGGCCATGCCTCGCTTGCCACGTCCGGCAGCACGCGCGTGATCTTGCCCATCGTGCGGCCGCGCCGCGCCGACGGCTCGGCGGACATCGTCTATCACGTCGCCGAACAGGTCACCGTGCAGGCGACCACGACGCCCGACCGCTGGGAGGTCTGGGTCGACGCCTCGACCGCCTCGGCGCTCGCGCGTCGCAGCACCATCCGCTACGCGTCAGGCACCATCCAGTACAACGTCCCGGACCGCTGGCCGGGCGGCACCCGCTCGGCGCGCCCCGCGGAGAACGCCTCCGTGACGCTCAACAACTCCACGGTGAACGTCGGCCCCAACGGCCAGGTCACCTGGTCTGGCTCCGGCGCGGCGACTGTTGGCCTGCGCGCGTCGGGCCCCTACGCCGCGGTCACCGGTGGGGTCACCGAGTCCGTGTCGCTCGCGCCGGGTGGCACCATTGCGTGGTCCAAGGCGACCTCGGAGACGCTGGATGCCCAGCTCTCCGCGTTCATCCACGTGAACCTCGTGAAGCAGTTCGTTCGTACGCGTCTCGACGCGGCGCTGCCCTGGCTCGATCGCGCCCTCGCGGTGTCCGTCAACGAGGCCGGCAACTGCAACGCCTTCTCGACGGGCGATGACATCCACTTCCTGCGCAGGGGTGGTGGCTGCGAGAACACCGCGCGCCTCGCCGACGTCGTCTATCACGAGTTCGGGCACTCGCTGCACGCGCAGGCCTTGATCGCGGGGGTCGGCGAGTGGGAGTCCGCCCTCTCCGAGGGCCTGAGCGACATCCTCGCGATGCTCATGACCGATGACGCCTCGATGGGCATCGGCTTCTTCTCGAGCGCCCAGCCGCTGCGCGAGCTGAATCCGCCCGGCCGCGAGAAGATGTGGCCGGCTGATGCCACCGGTCAGCCGCACAACGACGGCGAGATCATCGGTGGCACCATGTGGGATCTCAAGGTCCTCCTCGAGAGCAAGCTCGGCGCCGAGGCCGGCAAGCAGAAGGCGGCCGAGATCTTCTACGGCATGCTGCAGCGTGCCTCGGACATCCCGTCGACCTACGCGGAGGCCCTCGTCGCCGACGACGATGACGGTGAAGTCTCCTACGGGACCCAGAACCAGTGCGAGATCAGCACCGCGTTCTTCCGCCACGGCCTCGCGGAGTCGATGACCTCCGTCGCCGTCGATCGTCCGACGCGCGACGGCTTTGCCATCCGCATGAACGCGATGCCCGCGGGCGACTCGGCGTGCTCCGGTCCCTCCGTGGTCAGCGCCGTCGTCGACTGGCGCGTTCGCGGAGGAACCGATGCCCGCGTCACCCTCGCTCGCGCCGGCGAGGCCTTCACCGGCGTCATCCCGACGCAGCCCGACGAGACGGTCGTCCAGTACAAGGTGACGGCCACGCTCACCGACGGCACCGTCGTCGCGTTCCCGAGCAACGCCGCCGATCCCTACTACGAGTTCTACGCGGGCGACGTCGAGCCGATCTGGTGCGCACGCTTCGAAGGCGGCTTCTCCGAGGTCTCCGACTGGACCTTCGGCGCCGATCCCGGAACGGATGCCTGGGAGGTCGGCGCGCCGCGCGGCCTCGGTGGCGATCCGCGCGCGGCCGGCGCCGGCACCGGCGTCCTCGGCCTCGACCTCACGGGCGACGGCATGTACTCGCCGTCCACGATGGCCTTCGCGGAGACGCCGGCGATCGATCTCGCCGGTCACTCGAAGGTCCGCCTCCAGCTCTCCCGCTGGCTCGGCGTCGAGGACGGCTTCTTCGACCAGGCGCGCATCCTCGTGAACGACACCGAGGTGTGGAGCAACTTCGCGAGTCCGCAGGAGCAGGGCGCCGACATCAACCACCGCGATGCCGAGTGGCGCTTCGTCGACGTCGACCTCGCCGCCTACGCCGGGTCCCCGGTGAAGATCCGCTTCGAGCTCGCCGCCGATGCCGGCTTGCAGTTCGGTGGCTGGACCCTGGATGACGTGTGCCTCGTGACGCCCTTCATCGCTCCGCCCGACGGCGGCGATGACGGCGATGACGGCTCGACCGATGGCACCACCGACGATGGCACCACCGACGACGCGTCGACCGACGGCGGCGCTGCCATGGGTGGCTGCTGCTCGTCGTCGTCGGGCGCTGGTGGCTCCGCCGCCCTCTCGCTGCTCGCCTTCCTCGGACTGCGGCGCCGGCGCCGGTAGCCTGGCTAAGCGGTTACTCGCCGCCCGCGCAGGGATCGGACATCGGCGGAGGCTCGCCGCCACCGCCCTCCTGCACCTCATCCTCGGCCGGCGCCCCGCCGGGCGACGCGTCCGTCTCGCTGGGCGCCGGCTCGGGCGCCGTGTTCGACGGAGCGGCCGGGGCCGCCTTGTTCTTGGAGCAGGCGGCGAGGCCGCCGACCAGGGCGAGGACGAGAGCTAGCTTACGCATTGTGCAGACAATACACGCGTGACCGCTCCCGTTGCCATGAGGGCGGGCGCGCCGGGGTGGGATGACGGGACCTCGGAGCGCGCAGGCTGGGCGGTGCGAACGCGATCCCAACCGCGCACTCCTGCGCAACTTGGACGTGGCATCGCACGCGCAATGACGTCTCACCATGAAGACGTTCATCCTCCCGACGACCCCGGCCCCCGACTTCGGCGACGAGCAGATGGATGACATGGATACGATCCTCGACCTCGCGACGATCAGCGCCCACACCTCGACCGAGGTCGCCCTCCCGGCCGCGGTCGATGACGAGCCCGACACGATCGAGCTGCCATCGCTGCACCGCGTCCGGGCGTGATCGGCGGCCGACGCTGCAACGCGTCGTGACCGGGGCTACGCGGCGGCGCTCGGCTGAGGCGGATTCGGCAAGCAGTTGTTACTGACTCCAAGTCAACAAGTTGATGACGCGGCCCGCTGAATCGAGTTTCCTTGATACATGGTCCGAACCGGTATTGCTTCGCTGCTGCTGGTGGCCGCCTGTACGGGGGCCGCTCCGCCCGATGTGAACGACGGCAACGATGAGGTCTCCGACGACGCCGCCGATGATGCGGTCGACGACGGTGATCCAGACGGTGACGACGGCGAGCCGCTCGTCGATCCGTGCGCCGACCCGGTGGCGGTGTCCGAGGTGCGAGACCTCGACCTGCTCGCCCCGGACCAGCTCGCCGCGGTCGCGGCCGCGATGCCGTGCGTCCCCGCGGGGCGCCTGCGCGATGTCCTCGAGTCACCGCGCACGTACTGGTACGACCGCACCTCGCTGGTGCCCGGCTACCAGGACTCGTTCGGCGACAACGTCGTCGCGCCCATCGGCATGCGGCCGAACACGATCAACGCGAACCTGATCGACCTCGCGGTCCCCGGTGGCCACGCGCAGCTCTTCATCGAGTCGGGGACGTTCCACTTTCCGTTCGGGCACCCGACGGGCGTGGCGTCGGGCCAGTACGTCGTGAACTTCTGGCAGCCCGGTGAGGCAAACGGCGAGGTCCTGCCGGTCGTGTACTGGGAGCGCGATCCGAACCAGTACACGCATCGCACCGAGTGGATGTTCCCCGCCGGCACGGTCTTCGGCGAGATGATGTTCATCACCGATGGCGATGCGCTCGTGCCGTTCGAGATCCGCACGCGGACTCGGACGCTCACCGGCTGGGACGTCGATGCGTTCCGTCCGTTCCCGCGCGCCGCGGATCTGGCGGAGGCGATCGAGACCCGCCGCGAGGGCGCCTCGGCGGCCCTCGATGCCATGCTCGCGCAGCTTGCCGACGATCAGCTCGCGCCTTATCGCGTCGCGGCCACGCACTTCGCGAGCGCGTTCCCCGCGCGGACGTCGGGCATCGACGAGCTCCCCGGGCTCTCCGGCGCCGACGCCGACTTCATCCACGAGCTGATGCGCACGACGCCGTTCGTGTCGGCGCGCGACGTTGCCTGGAAGAGGAGTGGCAACGTGTACGCGTGGGCCCCGGCGGCCGCGGGCACGGGGACGATCGTCCCGCCCGGCTACAACGGCGCCGCGTTCGAAGTCAGCGAGGAGTCCTGTGACGGCTGCCACGTCGATGCGGGCCGGCCCTTCAAGGACTGGTACTCGAACGTCCTCGCGTACGGCGAGGTGTGGGGCAACGACGAGACCTTCACGTGGCATCCGTTCACGGAGTCGCGCTTCGTCGATGCGAATGGGCAGGTCGTCAACTTCAACTACGACAACCGCGAGCTGCGTCCCGACTTCCGGGCCGCGGGGCTCATCGCGCCGTACAACCGCACCGTCCACGGCGGTGACCACTACCAGCGCATCATCCGCGGCTGGACGGACTTCGCGTACTGATGCGGCCCGTACAGATCACGCGGCGCGAGATCTTCGCGTTGCTCACCGGCTGCGTGTTCGTGCTCGATGCGTGCGCGTCGCCCGCCGATCCGGCGTCCGACGACCGGACCGACGGCGCGGACGACGATGCGGCGTCCGACGACCGGGCCGATGCATCGGACGACGCGGACGGCGGGAGCGGCAGCGACGACACCGCCGGCGACGCATCGGATGGGGACAGCCCGCCGCCGGATGCCTGCGTGCCGCCGACGGTGCTGATGCACGACACGAACGCGCAGGCGCTCTACCTCGACGGCACCTACGGCCCGCTGACCGGCGTCATCACCGTCGCGATGGTCGCGGCGCGCGAGACGATCACGCTCGACTTCTGGCACGGCCACGGCGGCATCTCGCATCGCTTCACGCTCGAGCCCGCGCACTTCGAGGCGCTGCTGCGCGGCGAGCGCGTGACGGTGGGGACCTCCACCGTCGAGGATCACGCCCACACGCTGTTCATCGATCCGCGCGACGAGGACTACCGCGTGCCCGGCGCCCCCGACGTGCCCGTGCCGCTCGCCTGCTGACTACTTCTTCTGGAACTTCGCGAGCAGGTCACCGAACGTGCCGAGATGTTTCGTCGGCGCGGCCTTCGTGACGGCCGCGACGTCGGCGGCCGTGGCGTCATTTTCGCTGGCGGCGAGCGAGAGACCGATGCGGCGGCGGTCATGGTCGACCTGCAGCACCGTCGCCTCGACCTCCTGACCGACGGAGACGACCTCCTTCGGGTGGTTCACGCGGCGGCCGGCGCCGAGCTCGCTGATGTGAACGAGGCCCTCGATCCCGGGGAAGCCCGTGAGCGCCACGAACGCTCCGAAGTCCATGAGGCGCGAGACCTTGCCCTTCACGCGCTGGCCCTCGACGAGGCCCGCGGTCGCTCCGGTCCACGGGTCGTCGGCGAGCGCCTTGAGCGAGAGGCTGATGCGCTCCTGCGGACGGCCCTTGCTGTCGGTGCCTTGCTCGATCTTGAGCACGGCGACGTCGACCTCCTGGCCGAGCTTCAGCACGTCGTCGGGCTTCTCGACGCGCGCGAAGCCGAGCTCGGAGACGTGGAGCATGCCTTCGATGCCGCCGAGATCGACGAACGCACCGAACGGCTTGAAGCCGGTGACCTTGCCGCGCATAACGAGGCCCGGGACCATCTTCGCGCGGGTCTCGGCAGCGAGCTTCGCGTTCTGTTCCTCGACGAGCGCCCGGCGCGACAGCACCAGGTTGCGCGGCTCGTAGCGCGTGATCTTGAACTCGAGCTTCTGGCCGACGAACGGCGCGAGGTCCTCGACGAAGCGGGCATCGATCTGCGACGCGGGGCAGAAGCCGCGCGTACCGCCGACGTCGACCGACACGCCGCCCTTGATCACCTCGGTCACCGTGCCCTCGACGGGGATGCCAAGGTCGTACGCCTGCTGGAGCTCGGCGCTGGCCTGCGGACCGCGGCCCAGCTTCACGCGGAGGGTGAGCACACCGCCCGCATCGCTGACGACGCGCGCCTCGATGGTCTGCCCGAGCTCGACGAGGAGCTTGCCGTCCTTGTCGCTCACCTGGCTGCGCTCGAGGACGCCCTCGGCCTTGCCGCCGGCATCGATGAACACGCTCTCCTTGCCGATGGAGATGACCGGGCCGACGATCATGTCGCCCACGCGCGGGCGGCGCTTCTTCTCGGCCTTCGATCCGCCCTCGAAGGCGGCGAGCATCGAGGCGAAGTCTTCGTCCTGGTCAGGCGGCGGCGTCATGGGCCGCGGACCCTACCACTACTTCCCGCCGCGACGAATCCAGCTTCAGACCCTTGGACGTCAGGAACGACATCCGGCGCATGGACCAGTCCCAGACGCGCGTCGGGGTGAGGGCGCGGAACCAGAACAGGCCTGCGTTCCACCGGGGGGCGACATACCGGGCCGAGGGCCGGCGGGCGGTCACAGCGCGCTGGATCGCCTTCGCGATGACGATGGGATTCGCGGCCAAGCGATCCGCGGACTTCGACATCTGGTCGTACTTTGCGAGGGCCGCGGCGTACGGCGACGCCGTCATCGCCTGCAGGCCCTGCACGGCGGTCGCCTCGAAGTTGGTGCGAATCACGCCCGGCTCGATGAGCACCACGTCGATACCGAACGGGCGCAGCTCGTAGCGGAGCGCGTCGGACAGCGACTCCACCGCATACTTCGTCGAGTTGTAGACGCCGAAGTAGGGCAGCGTGATCCGGCCGCCGATCGACGAGACGTTGATGATCCGGCCCTGGCCCCGGTCGCGCATCGACGGGATGAACGCCCGCGTCACCGCCATGAGCCCGAAGACGTTCGTGTCGTACTGGCGGCGCATCTCGGCGTCGCTGATCTCCGACGTCGGCCCGAGGACCCCGAACCCGGCATTGTTCACGAGCACGTCCAGACCACGCCCGCCCGTCAGGTCCGCCACCGCCCGCACGGCGGCCGCGATCGACGGTTCCGACGTGACATCGAGGGATAGGGTGTCGAGCTTCAGCGGGCCGGCCTCCCTCTTGAGCGCCGCGAGCTCGGCGACCTTGCGCCCCGTCGCGATCACGTGGTGGCCCTGCTGGGCGAGATAGAGGGCGGTCATGCGGCCGATTCCGGCGGTGGCTCCAGTGACAAGGACGGTCTTCATGGTCAGCTCCTGAGGGATAGGGAATGAACGTTCATTCCAACAAAAGGCAAAAAAAATCAGTGGATGGTCAGCGCCTAGGCCCGGATGGCTTCCCAGGTGCATTGTTCAGCGAAGGCCCAGTCGATCGAACCGCGCGGCCCGTCGGTCAGCCCGCCTTCGATCGACAGGGCGGGCACAGCGGACGTCCCGGGGGCGGGGCCGAGGCAGTTGCGCGTGATGCCGATGAACGCGCCCATCACCAGCCCGACCAGGAGCCGCGGCGGTCCCTGCTTGAGCTCGCGCCGCGCCTGCGCGGCGGTGATGACGGCCACGATCACGTCCGTCATGCGGGTCTCGACGGCGATGCTCTGGGCATCGAGATACGACGCGTGGTGGTGCAGCTCGAGGAACACGAACCCTTCGCGGTTGTCCTCGACGAACTGGGCCATCCGCATCCAGATGACGCGGAACTGCTCGCGCGTGTTCGCGTGCGGCGGAAAGTTGTCCAGCACGGCTTTCGAGAACCGCAGCTTCTCGGCCCGGTAGATCGCGTTGACCAGCGCTTCCTTCGACTCGAAGTAGCGATAGATCGTCCCGGCCCCCACGCCCGCCCGCTCCGCGATCTCCGGCACGGCCGTCCCCCAGAAGCCCCGCTCCACGAAGAGCGACAGCGCCGCCCCCATGATGGCGTCCCGCTTGTCGGCGGCGCGGGCTTCAGCAGCGGGGGAGGGACTCATCGGCGACCAGGAATGAATATTCATTCCGCGACCGCCGCGCAAGCGATTTCTTCCGACGCCCGCGCGATCCTTGAGAATATCCAGTTTTTAAAGCCAGTTACGCCGATGGCTTCGAGATCCCCTCGCGGACTCGCAGAAAGGGCCAGGCCCATTTTAGGCTCATCTCCTGGCACGACCATGGGGACCTAGGAGCGCGGCGCGGGCTTGGAGATGCCCTGCCGCGTCTCGCGGTCTGCACGCGCCTTGGACATGGCCCACGCGCAAATGGGGCAGGTCGTCGGGGTGTGGCCCTTGGCGGGGCAGTACTGACGGCCGAAGTAGATGATCTGCAGGTGGAGCTTGGCCCAGGTGGTCGGCGCGTAGAGCGCGGTGAGGTCGGCCTCGACCTCTTCGACAGTGCGCGCGCGAGAGAGTTGCCAGCGGCCGGCGCAGCGATGGATGTGCGTGTCGACGGGAAAGGCGGGCTCGCCGAAGGCCTGCGCCATGACGACGCTCGCCGTCTTGTGGCCAACGCCGGGCAGGGCCTCGAGCGCCTCGATGTCACGCGGGACGGTGCCACCATGCTCGGCGACGAGGATCTCGGCGGCGCGGGCGATGCGCTGGGCCTTGCCTGGGGCGAGGCCACACGACTTGATGAAGGGCAGGATCTTCGCCGCGCCGAGGGCGGCCATCGTGCGGGCGTCAGGGGCGCGGGCGAAGAGGGCGGGGGTCACCATGTTCACGCGCGCGTCCGTGCACTGCGCGGAGAGGATGACGGCGACGAGGAGCTGGAAGGCATCGCCGTGGTCGAGCGGGATGGCGGGCGCGGGGATGTGCTCGTCGAGGATCTGCGCGATGCGGTCGGCGCGCTCGCGGCGGTTCATGGGGCGTCGGGCTCGTCGGGAGCCGGCGGCGTTGGCGCTTGTGCGTTCGACAGGGTCTCGACGAGAGTGCGCGCTTCGCTGCTGCTCGGCTCGGCCTGTGCGCCTGCGATCGCCGCTGCCTTTGCTTCGGCGACCTTGCCGAGCCCCGCGAGGTAGCGCGCCTCGAGGAGGAACGAGCGTGCCTTGGTCTTCTCGTAGCGCTGCGCGGCGCGCAGCTCGACGAGGGCCGCGTCGCCCTTGTTCGCGTCGAGGAGGACCTTCGCGTACTGATAGTGGGCGTTGCCATCCTCGGGGGCGATCTCGACGAGGCGGGCGTACGCGGCTTCGCTGACGGCCTTGTCGCCGAAGCGCTTCTCCATGCTGCCCTTGAAGCGGTAGTAGTCGATGGCCACGCCGCCCAGGCGGTCGATGCCGATCCAGAGGAGCATGGCGGCGATATGGGCGAGGCCGATCGCGATCCGCGGCGTGCCCTCGGTGCGCCAGGTCCGCCAGACGATCGCGGCATAGCCAACCGCCGCTACGATGCCCACGGGGCGCGCATGCTCGAGCCGCAGGAACGCGAAGAGCGCGAAGCCGATCCCCATCGCCGCGCCGGCCACCCGCCAGCTCGGCTTCGCCATGAGCTCGGCGAGTGGCCCCGGCTTGTCGGTCGCGATGAAGCGGTACAGCGAGTCAGGAATCACGAGCAGGTAACAGGCCAGCATCAGGTACGCGAACAGGCCGATCTCGAGCCCCATCGCGACGATGCCGCAGTGCAAGAGGATGCCGAGCGGCGCGGCGATGAAGCTCGTGCGCTTGAACCACACGGTGCCGGCGAGCACGAGCTCGACGAGGGGCACGCTGACCGAGGCGGCCTTGATGCCGATCGTCGAGTCGACCATCGAGCGCAGTCCGCCCGTCATCTGACGACCGAGAGTGGAGCCGTCGAGCCACGCGCCATCGAGCTTCGCGACGGCGGTCCAGAAGTAGACGATGCCCAGCTGCACGAGGAACAGGCGCAACGCCCACGACCGCACGGGCGTATCGCCCACCGCGCCCGCCGGCCGCTCCCACGGCACGAAGCTCGCGACGACGAGCATGATGAACACCAGGTAGTGGTGCTGATAGCCGTCGACCTGGCTGCCGAAGTACAGCCAGCCGTAGAGGAGCGCCGCGATCGGCACCACGAAGCGCGTCGCGACGCCGAACGCCGCCAGCGCCAGGCAGTACCCGGTGAGCAGCTGTCCGACTTCATAGGCGACAGTGCCCGGGGCGATGGCATCGAAGCCCGGTAGCTGCGCGACGTTGAAGCCCGTGCCGTAGCGCGGCGCGTGGCCGATCTGGAGCACGGCGTCGCACGCGAGCACGAGGAAGATCGCGACCCGCGCGGCGAGGAGCTTCTGCCAGGGGACCTCGAAGCCCATGAAGAACCCGGATGGACCTCGGGCGGTCGGCTTCGCGCGGGCCTCGCGCCTCACCTCGGGCGTGGGAGCGCCCGCCTTCGGGGACCCAGCTGCGGCGGTGGAGCGGACGTTCTCCGTGGGGTTCGCGCTCGCGACCGGCTTTGGCCCCGCCGCCCGTGGCCCGGCGCCCCGTGATTTCTTCTTCGCCATCAGAGCGCCGGTACCTGGCAGATGTCGTAGCCGCCGTACTGCTTGATCGAACCGTCGATGTACTTGCACGTGAGATCCAGTCGGATCTCCGTGTTCGGATACTTCTGGCAGAGCCTCGCGCCCATCGCCTCGAGCACGGCGAAGCGGCCCCGCGACGCGAGCTCGACCCACGCCTCGTGGAACTCGACGCCGAGCACGACCGGCCGGTCCGCCTTCGTGAACTGCGGCCGGCACTGCACCATGCGCATCGGCGAGAACATCCGCCAGGCGAAGCGCTCGTCATGTGGGTCGCGCCGCGCGAGGTAGTAGTGCAGCGGGATCAGCATCTGCGTCGCGACGACGATCGCGATCAGGTAGTGCTGCCAGCGAAGTTTGGTCACGTCACCCGAGTGGTAGCGCAGCTTGCGAGGCAATTTCGAGGGGGCGCGGCGGCGCGTGATAGGTCAGGTCGTCGTCGATGCGGGCGCCGGGCGGCAGGGGGGCGCGCGGGACGAGCTGGCCGGCCTCGAGGGAGGCGACCGGCTGGCCATCGATGTACAGGACGGCGTTGCCCACCACGGCGGGCACGCGTGGACCCGGCGCCAGCACCCCGACGAGGTTCAGCGGATCGGTCGCCGCCACCTTGCAGACGCAGGGCGTGGCACTCGGATGGCGCACCGCACGCAGCTCGTCGAGGGCCTCCGGCAGGGCGAATTGCTCCCCGACGAAGCCGTTCACGAAGCGGCCGCCGCGGATCTCGCCACGGGCTTCGAGCCGGCGCAGGGCCACGAGCAGGTCGCGCCACGGCGGCAAGCTCGACTCCCGCGCGAGCAGGTCCCGGAAGACGACGCCGTAGCGAACCAGGAGCTGGCGCGCACTCGCCTCGACGTCGAGGCCGGCCGGCGTGGCGTCGGGCAGGAGGGACCAGCGGCCGGCCGCCGTCGGGAGGGAGCGGAGCGCGTGACCGGGTCGGGCCCGATCGCTCGTGCGCGCCTTCTTGATCGCGTCCTGCCACTTGCGAACCGGCAGCGTCGGGGCGGGCGTGGACGTGATGCGCGACGGATCGATCTGCCCGCGTCGCCCGTCGGCGCCGCTGATCGTGGGCGTGCGCCCGCGATCGAACAGGCTCTTCACCTCGCCGCGCCGCCGGTCGACCAGCACGCGGAGCGACGCGAAGCCATCCGCGGTCGCGAGGCCCGCGCCGACGAGCTCCCACAGTCCGTCCTCGATCTGGTCGGGCGCCAGGTCCATGGCCCCGACGAGGTCGGCGAGGAACGACGCGCCGGTCTGCGCGAGGTGATCGCGCACGCGTTGCGCGGCTGGGCCGAGCGTGGGCGCATCACTCGAATCGACGGCCGCGGCCGCCCGCAACCACGTCACGTCGGCGCGCGACATCAACGCGAGAGGCGCGCTCCGCGACGGAGCACTCCGGGGGGCCCGCTTCTCGGCCTTGGTCCCCCGACCGGGCAGAGGACCGGCGGTGGCGTGCTCGGCGACGCGCAGCATCATCTCGTCGTACGCGGGGTCATCGAGGCCGACGCGGCCGGTCACGACATCCGCGACGGACCGGAGGCTGCGGGGGAGCTCGTTCGTCGTCGGACCGTGCGTGCGGATGACCACGGCGCCGTCGGGGGCGGGGGCGGCGAGGGCGGGGTTGCGCGGTCCGGCGGCCGGGATGCGCTCGCGACGCAGCATGGCGCTCGACGTGACGAGAGCGGTGATGGCCTCGACCTCGTACTTCGAAGTCTTGCCGGTGATCGCAGCGCGAGCGGCCTTCGCGATCTGGTCGCGCGGGGCGCCGGCGATGCGCGCGGCTTCGGCGGCGGCCTCGGCGAGGTCGTACGGCTCGCCATACTGGGCGCGGCGCGCGGCCCGCTTCTCGTCGGCCTTGGCCTCGCGGGCCTCGGTGCGCTTGGCGACGACGGCGGCGCGGGCCTCCACGACCTCCTCGGGTTCCTCCTCGATCGCGGCCTTGCGTGGCGAGAGGCGGCACCACACGACGTGGCCGGCGAGGCAGAGCTGGTCGAGCCAGGCGGGCTCGTAGCCGTGGAGGCGGGCCGGCAAGATCTCGCGCTCCCAGGCGCCGGCGGCCGTCTCGAAGCCCTGGAGTTGCTCGATCACGCGCGCGAGGCCGTCGGCCCCGATCAGCTGCGTGTGACGGGTGACGCGGTGCCAGCGCAGCAAGAACCGCTGGAGCGCCGCTGCCCCGACCGGCTCGATTTCGCGGCGAAGCTTCGCGAGCGTCAGGCGATGGATGCGCGCGAGGACGCGGCGATTGCACCACTCGAGGGCATACAGGGCATCGGTGTCACCGGACTGCACGATCGCTTCGCGCGCGGTCGTGGTGCGCCCCGCCAGGAGCGCCGGTGCGCGCGACGAGAACGCTCCGCGCAGGATCGCGCCATCGCCCTCGAGGCCGAGGAGCGCGGTCAGCACGTCGAGGGTCGGCAACCCGAGCTCGGTCGCGAAGCCGCGCACGTCGACGGGACCGCGGTGATCGAGGTGTGCGTTCACGCACTTGATGATCGCCTCGTCCCGCTCGGGGCACGGAGCCCACGACGGCGTCGCGATCATCGGCGTGCACTCGATGGTCTCACCGAGCATCGCGCGCGCGGCCCCGAGGCGCTCCGTCGCGACCCACGCGACGTGCCCGACATCCTCGTGTTCCCAGCGCAGGCGGCACGCCCGGCCGGACCCGCACAGCGCTTCGAACCAGCGCGCCGCATCGACGGCGAATCGCATCCCCTGCGGCTCCGGCACGAGCCACAGCGCCAGCAGCGCATCGTGCAGCTCGTCCGGATCCCGGACGACCTGCGTGACCTCTTCGGTGGCGGCCTCGATCGCGGCGTCATCGAGCACGCCGACCCGATCTCCATCCTGGAGGGCCGGCGCATTCGCGGGCAGCCCACGCCGCAGCGTGACGGCACGTGTACGCCGCTCCTCGAGCGGCGCATCGTCGAGGAACGCGTACGGGTTCGCGTTCAAGAGCTCGTGGGACATCGGGCTGGGCTCGACCGTGTCGCGCGCCAGGACCTTGATCTCGCCCCGCTCGAGCTGCGCGATCAGCTCTTGCAGGCCTTCGAGGTCCATCGCCTCCACGAGGCAGTCGCGAATCGTCTCGAAGACGAGCGGGTGATCCGGGATCTCCCGATCGCCGGGCAGGTTCTCGGGGCACGCCTGGGCGGCCGGGAACACGACCGACAGCGTGTCCGCGGCGCGCATCTTCACGAGGTGCGGCGGGACCTTCTTGCCGCCGCGCCGGCGGAGCACCGTCAGCGAGCGCGTCACGTTCCAGCGCCAGCGAATCTCGAACATCGGACGATCCAGCAGCGCCTGGACGAGCGTGTCGCGTGCCAGTGATGACGGCACGAAGCCGAACACGGTGTCGAGCGGGAACGAGTGCGGCTGGCCGAGCGAGATCACGATGCCGTCATCGGTCGCGGCCGCCTGGAGCTCGAAGTCGAAGGAGCGACAGAACTTCTTCCGGAGCGCGAGGCCCCAGGCGCGGTTGATCCGTCCGCCGAGCGGTGCGTGCAGGACGAGCTGCATACCCCCGCCCTCGTCGAAGAATCGCTCCGCGATGAGCAGATCCTTGCGTGCGATCGCACCGAGCGCCGCTCGCCCCGCCGCCAGGTACGCCACGAGCTGCTGCGCCGCGCGCATCGGCATGCTCGTCTCCGCGGCCAGCCACGCGGAGATGCCATCGAAGGTCTCGTCGTTCCAGTCACGGCCAAGCGTTCGCTCGGCGTCGAGAATATTCGGCCCGCGCGCGGCCGCAGCCGCGAGCATGCGATCGATCTCGCCGCGCAGCGAGCTGACCTCGTCGGAGAGCTCCCGGGTACGGGCGGGCGCTTCGCCGAACCAGAACGGGATGGTCGGCGGCAGGCCCTTGCCATCCTCGACGAGCACGCGGCCCGCTTCGATCCGGCGGATGCGCCATGCGGTGTTGCCGAGCTGGAAGATGTCGCCGGCGGAGCTGTCGATCGCGAAGTCCTCGTCGACCTCGCCCACCTTCGTCTCCTCGGGCCACTGCACGACCGCGTAGTTGTTGCTGTCAGGAATCGCGCCGCCCGACATGATCGCGGCCAGGCGCGCGCCGCGGCGACCCTTCAGCATGCCGCCGACGCGATCACGATGGATGTGCGCTCCCACACGACCGCGTCGATCCGACACGCCTTCGGCGAGCATCGCGAGGACCTGCTCGAGCTGCGCCTCGGGGAGAGCCGCATAGGGCGCGGCGCCGCGAACCATCGCCGCGAGCTCCCCTTCGGGGAGATCCTCGGCCGCCGTCGCGGCCACGATCTGCTGCGCGAGGATGTCCAGCGGTGCCTCGCGCATGACGATCTGATCGAGGTTGCCGCGCCGTACGCCGCGCACGAGCGCCGCGCATTCGACGAGCTGATCTCGCGTCAGCGCGAACAGTCGCCCCTTCGGGGTCGCCCCGAGCGAGTGACCCGAGCGACCGACGCGCTGGAGCAGCGTGGCAATGGACCGCGGCGAGCCGAGCTGCACCACCAGATCCACCGTGCCGACATCGATCCCGAGCTCGAGCGATGCCGTCGCGACCGCGCACTTCACCTGCCCGAGCTTCAGCTTCTGTTCGGCGGCGAGACGCAGGTTGCGCGACATCGAGCCGTGGTGCGCGACGACATGCTCCTCGCCGAGGCGTTGCTCGAGCGCCGCCGCGACCCGCTCGACGAGTCGCCGCGTGTTCGTGAACACGATCGTGGAGCGATGCTGCGTGACGAGCTCGGCGATGCGGTCGTACACGCGAGCGAACTGTTCGTTCGATGCGACCGCGCCCAGCTCGTCATCGGTGATCTCGATGGCGAGATCGATCGTCCGCCGGTGTCCCGAGTCGACGATGTGCGGCAGCGGTCGCCGGGTCCCCACGAGGAGCCGCGCGATCTGCTCGATCGGCTTCTGGGTGGCGGAGAGTCCAACGCGGATGGGCTTGCGACCCGAGCGCTGCTCGACGAGCCGATCGAGCCGCTCCAGCGACAGCGCGAGGTGGGCGCCCCGCTTGTCACCCGCGACGGCGTGAATCTCGTCGACGATGATCGTGCGCAGCGCCCCGAGGGCCGCACGCCCCTTGTCGGTCGTCAGCAGGATGAACAGCGACTCGGGCGTCGTGACGAGGATGTGCGGCGGCCGCTTCGCCATCTTCGCGCGCTCGCTGACCGGGGTGTCGCCGGTGCGCACGGCCACGCGAATGTCCGGGACCGTCTCGCCGCGTGCCGCCGCGTACGCGCGCAGCTCCGCGAGCGGCGATTCGAGGTTGCGGTGGACGTCGTTGGACAGCGCCTTCAGTGGCGAGATGTAGAGGATCGAGGTCTGATCCGTCAGGCCCTCGCGCAGCCCGCGGCGGACGAGCTCGTCCAGGCAGGCGAGGAAGGCGGCCAGCGTCTTGCCGGAACCGGTCGGGGCCGCGACGAGGACATCCTCGCCGGCGGCAATGTGAGGCCAGCCCCCGCGCTGGGGCTCGGTGGGCTCACCGAAGCGGTCGCGGAACCATCCCGCGATCAGCGGGTGAAATGCGTCGAGGACGCACGCCATGAAGCGGGCGAGAGTAACGCTTCGAGATCGTGCCGGCTACAGACAACCGCCGGGGCAGATCTCGGCCTCGGTCAACGGCTGGTCGAACACGCGGAGGTCGTCGATCGCGCCGATGAACGGGTCCTCGGGCAGGCCACTGTCATCGTCGAAGCCCTCCGTTCCGATCAGCATGTCTCCCGGATCCCCGTCGAACTCGATATTCGTGGGGGTCGCACGCCGGGGCGCATGGCGGTCGACATACAGCTTCAGCTCCGTGCCGTCCCACGTGCACACGTAGTGGTGCCACGTGCGGAATGTCGCCGTGCCGGCGGCGGCCTTGACCTTCTTGTCTCCGACGGAGCACTCGACCTCGAGGTTGGGCTTGATCACGAGCCCGAACTGGCCCTCCGCCGAGATCAGCGTGCCCTCTTCGAAGGGGGGACCACCTGGACTCTCCGGGTCGAGGGTCAGACCGGCCAGGTTTGCCGAGAGCTCCACGGTGAACGCCGTCCGTAGCTCGAGCGAAGGATTGACCGTGACCGTGACCAGCGACGCTTCGGTGACGGCGAGGGCCGCACCGCCGTTGCGTGGCAAGGTGTCCACCGCCTCTGCGGTCACGTTCTGCGCGTACGTCGTGCCATCGACAAGGACGCCGTTCGTCGGCGTGTCGTCGAACTCGAGGCACAGCCGCAGGCGCGGGTCGTCACAGAACGCGCTGATCGGCGCCGGCTCGTCATCGGACGGGGCGACGACGTCGTCCATCGCGTCGTCACCGGGTGCGCCGGGGGCCCCCGCGAATCCGCAGCCCGAGGTTGCGAGCACCGCGAGGAGGAGGGACCGGCTCATGCGCAGACGAGAATCAGCAATGGCCGTACCAGCGTTCGGGGGCGCACCTCCGCGGGGTTGCGCGTCGCTCGCTGGGGCTCGGCCCGCCACTGCCTACGTCGATGGGCGCCAGACCTTCAAGTAGTGGTACCGAATCTGATCTTCGGAGTAGCGCTCGCTGCGGAGCGAGCAGGCATCCCGCACCGCGAGCCACGCCCGCCAGGTTTCGGGCCCCGACGAGGCCAGCGCGGCCTCGAGCGCCCTGGGGCATGCGGTCCCACACGAGCAGGGTTTCGCCACCAGCTCCGATGTAGGTGGATCGCCATCGACGAGCACGACGGCACGCAGGGCGAACCACGGTCCGAAGCGCGGATGGATCACGAGGTGATTCGGCGCCATCGCCCCGAGGCCCGTCGCCACGGCGAGCTGCTGCAGCGGGACGAACGCTCCGTCATACCGGCGATGCCCGAACAGGATCGGGCGGCCGGGAAACGCCTGTGTGAGTGTCTGCTCCGTGTAGTGGTCGAGGGGGTGCGGATGCGCGGCGAGTGCCGGATCGCGCATCGCGGCCACGAAGCTCGGCCACAGGGCGCGCGAGTTGCCGACGAGGAGCCCCAGCCGATGCGGCGTCGCGAAACGACCCTCGGTGGCAAAGGGATGCACGATGTCGAAGCCCGCGGCGGCGAGCGACGAGGTCGCGGTGGCGAGGTCCGGCACGGCGGCACCATGGCATGCTCCGCCCGTGGTCGCGAAGCTGCATCACGAACGCATCGCAGGGGCGGCGCCGGTGGCGTGGGCGGTGATCACCCATGGCATCTACGGCGCGGGCCCGAACTGGCGCACGATCGCCAAACAGCTGGTCGATAAACGACCCGACTGGGGCTGCGTCCTGGTCGACCTGCGCCAGCACGGCCGCTCCGAGCCCGGTGACCCGCCCCACACGCTCGCGGCCTGCGCCGAGGATGTCGTCGCCTGCGTCGACTCGCTCGACCTCCCCGTGCGGGCCCTCGTCGGCCACAGCTTCGGCGGCAAGGTGATGCTCGCGGCCCGCTCCGCGCTCGCCGACGTGCAGACGGTGGTGATGGACGCGTCACCGAGCGCCGGCATGCGCGAGAACAACGGCGCGGAGGCCGTGCTGCGTCTGATGGAGTCGCTGCCGCGCCAGTGGCCTTCGCGCGAGGCGTTCGTCGAGGCGGTGATCGCGGGCGGCCACACGAAGCCGCTTGCCCAGTGGCTCGCCACCAATGTTGTCCCTCTGGGGCCCGGGGAGGGCGGCTACACGCTGCGCCTCGACCTCGTCGCGGTGCGCGCGATGCTCACCGACTACTTCGCGCGTGATCTCTGGACGGACGCGCTCGACCCCGCCTACGGGCCACTGGCCTTCCTCGTGGCGACGCGCTCGAACACCGTCGATGCGGCCGATCGCGCCCGCCTGTCGGGTGCGCCAGCGCACATCCGGGTGTTCGAGATCGACGCCGGTCACTGGCTGCACGTGGACGCGCCTGTGCTCGTGATCGCAGCCCTGTCAGAGCTGCTGCAACCGCCCGCGTGAACCGGTGTCCGCAGGTACGGGTGAAGTTCCCAGGTGCGTACAGCAGCGCAGCTCGCGTAGTATCTCGCACGATGCGGTCGGTGCTCGCGGTGTCTGCGCTCCTGTGCGCGACCAGCATTGCGACCGCCGATCCGCTTGGCCTCGACGAGCCGGCATCGAGCGTCGAGGCTCGTGGAATCGAATGGACCGTCCCCGCCGAGTGCCCGCTGTACGTCGAGCTCGTCGCCCGCATCGAAGCGCGCCTCGGCTCCGAGCTGCCCACGAGCTCGCCGCGCATGCGCGTCATCATCCGCGGCACGCAAGGCAAGCGGCTCGTCGCGACGGTCTGGCAGGTGCTCGAGAGCGGGCAGGGTACCGAGCCGCGCACGTTCAGTAACGACGCCTGTGGTCCCCTGACCGAGGCGGTCGCGCTCGTGATCGCTCGCGTCATGCGCGACTCCATCGCGGCCGCCGCCATCCCACCGCCACGCGAGGTCGAGGAGCCCCCCGAGGCCGCCGTGGTCACCGCGTTCCCCGCCTCGCGCCGCGCCGATCCATCGCCCCTCCCGCGGGAGCGAGCGCCCGCGGCTCCGTACGTACCGCCGCCGCGCTCGGTCGCCGATGCGCCCCTCGCGCCGAAGGGGTTTGGGGCCCGCATCCTCGCCGTGAGTGGCGTCGGCACCGTCCCCGGCGTCGGGGTCGGAGGCGAGCTCGCCCTGTTCGCTCGGCGCCGCAATGTTTTCGGCGAGGTCGCGCTGACCCGCTGGTCGGAGCGCGCGAGTGCCGGGGGCCTCACCACCGAGCCCGCCGCGGTGGGCCTCGACGTCATGGCCGCCCGCCTCGGCTATGTCCCCGAGCACACGCTGCTGCGGGCGTGGGCCGTCACCGAGGTCGGTCGCTGGACCTCCCCGTACGAGATGCCGACCCGGGCCCATGTCGCCGTTGGCGCGGGCGCCGCGGTCGCCTGGCCCATCACGGACGAGGTCCGCGTGGTCGGGGTCTTCGAGGCGACCATGACCGTGGTCCGCGATCCATTCCTGGCCGTCCCCGGGGGGCCCGAGATCCACCGCCCGTCGGCGGGGGCGGCCCGCTGCTCGCTCGGCTTCGAATTCGGCTGGTGGTGACGATTTTCGTGACGGATCTGCGGTGACGGTCGCATCAACGCCCCAGATGCCCGCGACCGCCCAGCTGCTGGATGCCAGTGACCTGGCGATGAAGCTGGTGGCCTCCTCGCGCGCGCCGGAGGTCGGGCTCGTGACGTTCGACGATGTCTATGCGGCGCACGCCGCGTTCGTGTGGCGCGTCGTGCGCACGTTCGGAGTGCCGCCCGCGCAGCTCGAGGACGCCGTGCAGGATGTCTTCGTGGTCGTGCACCGTCGCCTCCGCGAGTGGGAAGGTCGCGCCGCGATCACCACCTGGCTCTTCGCGATCGCGCGCCGCGTGGCCTCCGGGTACCGCCGCAAGAATCGGACGTCCGACGGGGCCACCCGCACGCAGCCGCTCACCGACGAGCCCGAGGGTACGGCCGACACCCTCGCCGCGATGAACCGCGCCGACGCCGCCGCGACGGTCTTCCGCATCCTCGAGACCCTCGACGAGGACAAGCGGATGGTCTTCACCCTCGTCGAGCTCGAGCAGATGTCCGTCCCCGAGGTCGCGAAGATCGTCGGCTGCAACCTCAACACCGCCTATTCGCGGCTGCGCCTCGCACGCGTGGCGTTCGAGACGGCCGTCCTCGCGGGAGGTGCGCGGTGAGCGTGGAACCACCGCCGCTCGGTGATCAGGCGCGGGCGCTCCTCGACGCGGCCCGCGGCGCGTCGGGGCCAGACGCCGCCGCCCTCGCGCGCATAAAGGCCGGTGTGGCCTCGAAGGTCGCGGCCGGCGCGGGTGGTGCCGGTGGCGCCGCCGTCGGCATGAAGCTCGGCATCGTGGCCGCCCTCGCGGGCGCCGTCATCGTCGGAGCCTTCGCGCTGGGCTCGTGGCGAGCCAACGAGGAGCGTGCGGTCGCGGTCGACGCGAGCATCCCGATGCCGTCGCCGGTCGAGGTGGTCTCCGCGCCCGCGGTCGCGGCCGCCGCGCCCGACGTCTCGCTCACCGTCGCCGAGCCCGCCGAACCTGTGCGCGCCCCGGCCGGGTCCGCGCGCGCCCCCGA
>JALHPV010000094.1 GCA_022842285.1 Kofleriaceae bacterium | reverse complement strand
CGCCCCCGTCGTCGAGTTCTTTGGCATCCCTCTCGAGGACGCGCAGGATGTCGTGTTCGTGCTCGACGTCTCCGGATCGATGACGGAGTCCGCGCAGGGAGCGCTCGCCCAGATCCGGGTTCGCCCGCGGCCGGTCCCCGCGGCCGATCCGTTGGCGGCGCCGGCCCCGCCACCCGCTCCGGTGGTCGCGCCGCGGAAGATCGACGTCGCGCAGTCCGAGCTCGTGGACGTGCTCGAGCGGCTGCCGCCGGGGACCCGGCTCAACGTGTTGTGGTTCCAGTCGGACGTCGAGGGTGCGGCGCAAACGCTGTTCGTGCTCGACGAGGCCGCACGCGCCACCGCCATCGAGCTCGTGTGGGACCTGGGGGCTGCCGGAAGCACCGCGCTCGCCCCCGCGCTGCGCACCGCATACATGATGAACCCGCGGCGCGTGGTGCTCCTATCCGACGGTCTCGGCAACGTCGGTGGGGATGCCGACGCGATCGTGCGTGATGCGCGCGAGGCCATCCGCGGCGGGCTGCGCATCGACGCCATCGGCATCGGGACGGGGCACGACGCCGCGCTGCTCGATACCCTGGCGCGCGAGAGTGGCGGCCTCTACCAGCCGCTGTGAGGATGCGGGCCCCGTGCTGCCTGCGATGAGGTAGCGTCCGCGCGATGTCCGACCCCATTCGCTCGGCACGCTCGATGCTGGCACCGTCGCTGCGGCAGCTCGGCGCTCCACTCGGCAAGCTGCTGGCCCGGTCCAAGAGCACCCGCACCGAGGGCTTCGACGCCCTGAGCGAGGTGCTCGAGGACCGCACGCTGACGCGGGCCGAGGCGCTCTCGCTCGTGCGGATCGCGACGGAGGTCTCGTTCCCGCCGCAGGAGCACGACTGGAACGATCCGGCCCACGACCTGCTGTTTCCGCTCGTCACCAGTCCCTTTGTCTCACTCGTCGACCCGTTGCGTGCGGCGTACGCCCGCGTGTCGGAGCGCGCGCGGTGTGCCGTGCTCGCCGCCCTCGCCGCGATCGGAACGCGCGCGGCGGCCGAGGCGCTCGTCGGCTGCGTGCGCGACCACGGTTGGCCGCGCAGCGTGTACCAGCGCGTATTTCGCGAGCTGCCGAAGCTGAACGCGCACGCCGACGTGCTGTTCCCGGCGCTGCTCCTCGGCGCGGGCAACCACGTCGGCCCTCTGATCGGAGTCCTCATCGGCGGGCTGGCCGATGGCCACCTCGACCCGGCGAAGGTCGACCTCGAGCCCCTCGCGCCGGTCGCGCTCGCCGCCCTGGAGCGCGGCTTACCCATCGCGAAGAAGCAACAGCGGCCCGGCACCGCGTGGCGCTTTCGTGAGCAGTACGGTGCGCGCCGCACGGAACTGGGCGCGTGGCTCGACCTCGCGGGCCACCTCACCGCGCCGTCGTTGCTGCGCCCCCTCCGCGCGGCGCTTGCCTTGCGCGACCCCAAGCTCGCCGGCTTCGCGGCGACCTCGCTCCTGCGGCGCAAGCAGCCTGTCACCGCGGCCGTGCTCGAACGCGTCGCTGCCGATCACGAGACGCGCGAGCAGCTCTTCGAGAACCTGAAGGCGATCGGCGCGCTGTCCAGGTTTCCGAAGCGGTGGCGCACGTGGGATGCGTTCGCGGCCGCCGAGATGGCGCGCTGGCTCGTCTTTCCGACGGAGCTCGGCGAGCTGCCCGACGACCTCGAGCTGATGGAGAAGCTGCGCTCGGGCAAGCTCACGCTCTACGTGTGGAAGTTCCGGACCGGCAAGGAGTGGAAGGCAGGCGTGTCGGGCGCGTACGTGCTCGCCGGGACGCCCGGGCCCGTCTACGGCAGCTCCACCTTCTCGCGGTTCGATCGCGCTGACTCCATGACCCCGGAGCAGCACGCCGTGGCGGTGATCGACACGCTGGCGGCGTCGCGGGGCTGACGCAGTCGCGAGATCGCGGCCGTGACCTCGCCTCGTGGCGGGGGCAGCCCCATCATCGTCGTCTTTTGCGCAGGTCCTCGTGGTACCGACCTGGTGATGAGGCGGCTCACGTACACGGTTCTGGCGCTCTCGGTCTTTGCAGGCGCAGCGAGCGCCGATCCGGCGGCCGACCGGCAGCAGCGACTCGATGCGGCGCGGCGCAAAGCGATCCAGGCGGCCGAGAAGCAGCCAACGATCAAGGCCAAGGCCTTCGCGAAGACCTGGGAACGTGAGTTCGCGAAGTTTGCGACCGACCTCTGCGCCTGCTCGTTCGGGGATCTGGAATGTGCGTACGCCCTCTACGATGCCTTTGACGTCAAGTTGACCGGCCTGGCGTGGCGAATCGAGGAGCGGGAGGCTCTCTTCAACACGCTTGCCGAGCAGGCGATGCTGAGCGGGCGGGATCCCGGCGAGGCGGGCGCGGCGGCCGGCGAGCAGCTGGTGACAACGGTGCTTGAAAAGTTCGTACCGGCCGCGCGAATGAAGAAGCTCGAGGCACGGGCCGAGCGCTGCGTGTTGCACGCAAGCGGTCAGCAGGCCAGCGACTGAACGTCGGCGCGAACGCGGTACTCGTGGGGCAAGTGCCTCCCGGGAATCCGGTTGCCAGGGTATCGTGCCGCGCATGCCCCCGACCGCCGGCGAGCTGCGCACCATTCCGCTGTTCCACGGCCTCACCGACGAGGAGCTCGGCGAGCTCGCCGGGAAGTTCCTGCCCGTGACGATCGACCCGAAGCGGCCGCTGTTCGAGGCGGGCGAGCCGGCGACCGCGTTCTACCTGCTCACGGCGGGGCAGGCCACGCTCGAGCGCGAGGACCCGGCGCCCGGTGATCGCAGACCGGCCGTGACGGAGCGCTTCGAGCTCCGGCCGCCCGCGCTCATCGGCGAGCTCGGCGGACTCACGGGACTCGCGCGCTCGACGCGCGGCATGGTCGCGGAGGGCTCGACCGTGTGGTCGCTCACCGCGCAGACGCTCCAGGAGTTCTTCCACCCGCGGCAGGAGTCGGGGCTGCGGTTCCTCGTGAACCTCCTGAGCGTCGTGGCTGACAAGGTCCATCGCGATCAGAGCCGCATGGCGGACATGCGCGCGAACCTGGTGCGCACGCAGAAGGAGCTCAAGCGCCTGCGCGAGCTCGTGCTCGAGGCGCCGGAGACGGAGCTGTCCGCGCCGGTGCACGATGCCCTCGACAAGCTCATCACGCACAACCGGCGCGTGAACTACCGCGTCGAGCCGCCGGCCTCGCTCGCGGCGTCGCTGCGCCTCGATCAGGGGCGGGCGCCCGTCGTCGATATCTCGCGGACGCATGTCGCGATCAAGGACGCGCCGAAGGTCGCCATCGATACGTGGCTCACCGGCGTGCTCGAGCTGGCCGGCACCGAGATCGCGATCAGCGGCCGCGTGCAGCGCGTGGTGGAGGACCGCATGACCATCGAGCTCGACGGCATGATCGACGAGTTCGCGGCCGTGCTCGAGGGCTACCTGACCCGCGCCCAGCTGGCCGACGTCCTCGTCTAGAACGCAAAACGGGTCGCCGAAGCGACCCGTTCGTGACGAGAGGGCGAGCTGGTTACTTGCTCGAGACCTTGTCCGGCTTCTTCGCCGTGTCCTTCTTCTCGGTCTTCTCGGTCTTGGCCTTCTCGGTCTTGGCCGTCTTGTCGGTCTTCTCGGTCTTGTCGGCCTTGTCCTTCTCGGCCGTGCGCGGCGCTTCGGTGGTGCTCTCGGAGTGACCCGGGCACGCGAACACGGGCGCGGCGATCGAGAGGCAAGACACGGCAACGAGGGCGGCGAGCTTCTTCATGTCCGACAGCATGCAGGGGAGAATGGGCCGTGGCAAGCGTGGCGGTGTGTCGCGCCTAGGCAGGCTGCTTGGCCGCCCGGGCCATCTTCAGAAACCGCTGGATTCCCTCGAGATACTCCCGCTCGTGCCCCCGGCGGTCGGTGGCCGCCACGATCTCGGGGTTGGCGTTTGCCCAGTCGTGCACGGCACAGGCCCCCGGGGGCGGCGGGGCGTAGCGCTCGTTGCCGGGGAAGCAGCCGGGCTGCATCTCCCAGTCGTCCACGTTGAAGGCCGGGAGCTCGGCCGGCGGGGCCCACTCGCCGCGCGCGAGCCGGTCCATGTCGATGCAGTCGGTCAGGTCGTTCGCCGCCGTCACCCGCTGCGTGAGCGGATCGAGCGCGAAGGTCACCTCGAGCTGCTTGAGGCCGCTCGCGTGGTTGTAGACGGTGCTGCTGACGTGGCCTTGCTTCACGTACGGGCCGACGACGAGCGCGGGGATCCGGGTGCCGAGCTGGTCGAAGCCGTCGGCCGCGAACTCGTCCTGCACGGTCGGGGGCGCGACGTGGTCGTAGTAACCGCCACCCTCGTCGTACACGACGACGAACAGGCAGTTCTTCCACTGCGGCGACATCGCGAGCGCGCGGTAGATGGTCTCGATGAGCTCCTGGCCGTTCGCCGGGTGCATCGGCGGGTGGTCGTCGTTCAGGTAGTAGCCGGGCTCGATGAACGAGACCTGGGGCAGGTTGCCG
The DNA here is from genome assembly GCA_022842285.1 of Kofleriaceae bacterium. GTDB lineage: Bacteria > Myxococcota_A > Polyangia > Haliangiales > Haliangiaceae > JABFXX01. The sequence goes on along the minus strand of JALHPV010000094.1, from coordinate 19,550 downwards.
TCGAGCGCGTCGGTGATGAAGTTGCCGAAGTCGCGCAGGCGGCCCTCGGTGTTCACCGTGTCAGCGACGAGCCCGGCGATGGTGATGTTGCCGTAGTAGTGCGCCCAGTCGATGCCCTTCGCCTCGAGGCGATGCAGGACGGTGGGCCACGTGACCTCGAAGTCGGGGACCTCGTTGATCTTGATCCCGTTCGACGTGCCCGTGTGCCAGTAGAAGCGGTTCGGCCACGTCGGGCCCATCACGGCCGAGAACCAGCGATCGCACGTCGTGTAGTGATCGGCGAGGGCCCACGTGACGGGCAGGAGCTCGCGCGTCATGTACTTCATCGGCGCCGTGTCACCGGGGTGGCGCTTCTGGTGCTCCGTCAGGAACCCGTCCATCGCGCCCCCGTTGAACTGCAGGTGCGCGGCGTCCCAGCTATGCGGCGGATCCAGATCGCACATCGTCGCGCGGGTCGCGGCGTACATGTTGACGGGCGTGCCCCCCAGGTCGGGATTCGCCAGCGCGGGGGTGATGCCGTCGCCGGGCTTGCCCTCGAGCGACCGCGCACCGAGGTAGTGGTCGTACGACCGGTTCTCCATCATCAGATAGACGTAGGTCGTGATGCCCACGACCTCGGGCGCGCTATCCGGCGTGGTGCCGTCGCCGCTCGTATCGTCGCCGCAGGCCGGGAGGAACTTCGTGAGCCCGGCGAGGGCTGCGAGACCACCGAGCTTCTTGATCGCATCGCGCCGCGTCGTCATCGCCGGACGTTATACCCGCGCGTATGACAGGCCCGGTTGACTAATTTACCAAGTTCGCGACGTAGCCCACGCCCACCCAGAAGCCGAGGGCGGTGCCGAGGCCCGAGGCCACCGTCACGATCAGGATGCGCGTCACGGGATTGCGCAGGTAGCCGCGCCAGCCCGCCTCGACGTCGTCGGGCAAGCGCTCGCAGTCGGCCACGCTGGGCTTGCGTCGCCACGCCTCCACGACGCCGACCACCATGCCGGTGCCGAGGAGGGGATGGATCGCGGCGATCGGCGCCACGACGAGGGCCGACAGGACCGAGAGCAGCTTGCCCCCCGACAGCAGCGTGAGCGCGCCCGCTCCGATCGACGTCGGGAGGATCCACGCGAGCATCATCTCGGCGAGGCTCGCCGAGTCGCTCGTTCGCCAGAACCACACGATCCCGACGATGAAGAGCAGCGGCACGAGCCACTTCAGGGCCGTCCACAGGAGGCTCGGCGGCGGCAGCTTGTCGAGCGCGTCGCGGTCGATGATCTCGCCGAAGTGCGCCTTCATGCCGGGCACGTGCGCCGCCCCGACGACGGCCACGACCTTCTTGCGTCCCTTGCCGGCGTCGAGCGCCTTCGAGGCCAGGTACTGATCGCGCTCGTCGATGAGCGGCTTCTTGATCTGCGGCACGGCCTCGCCGAGCTGCGTCAGCATCTCCGAGAGCGCCTTGGGCTCCTTGAGATCCTCGACGGTCGCCGCCGTCACGGGCTCCGCGGTCGCCGGCTCGCCGTCGTCCCAGCCGACCAGCAGCGATGACAGCAGCATCGAGCGCTTCCACAGGCCGAGGTTGGCCCACGTCCGCTTGAGCGTGATGTTGATGTCGCGATCGATCAGCTCGACCGGGATGCTCCGCTTCGTGGCCATGTTGCATGCGGCCAGGAGCTCGGCCCCGGGCTTCACGCCGAGGCTGTTGCCGATGCGGCGCTGATAGCTCGACAGCGCGAGGTGCGCGAGCAGGTAGAGCGTGCGGCCTTCCTTGATGACCTTGAAGACGTCGAGCTCCTTGAACGCGCTCTCCTTCGTGAGCGCCTCGTGCCGCGTCTTGTCGAGCTCGACGCACACGACATCGGGCTTCACCAGGTCGATGACCGTGCGGACGTCGTCCACGGAGCGCTGCGAGACGTGCGCGGTGCCGACGATGTAGTACGTCGTGCCCTCGTGAACGATCTCCGTCACGGAGGCGGGCAGGGCCGCTGGTTCCGTCGGGGACGCGGTCACTTCCGGCAGGACTTCCACGGGCCTGACATAGCACGCGACAGCGCGCTACACCTCCGCCATGGCGGAGATCCCAGACGCGACACGCACCGAGCTCGAGGCCGCTGCTTTCCGGCGCCTCGTGAAGCACTTCCGCGAGCGGACCGACGTCCAGAACCTCGACGTCATGAACCTGGCGGGCTTCTGCCGGAACTGCCTCTCGAAGTGGTACCGGGCCGCGGCCACCGAGCGGGGCATCGAGATGTCCGACGCCGAGGCGCGCGAGACCATCTACGGCATGCCGTACGACGAGTGGAAGGCGACGTACCAGAAGTAGGCTAGTAGACGCTGAGGCCGATGAGCGCGTCGGTGGTGCGCTCGTCGTGCGCGCGGACGGTGCCGATGCGGCCCGTGAGCGCGATGCGCGTGTGCAGCTCGAGCTGGAGCTGGATGCCCGCCGTCAGCACGGTCGAGCCGGCATCCTCGCCCTGGTTGCCGCCCTTGAGGCCATCCTCGTAGCGATACGCGAGGCCGGCGCCGCCGTACACGCCCGCCGAGAAGATGCTCGCCTGCAGCGGCATGAACGCCGCCTCGAGCATGTAGCGCGAGTCGAAGAGCACCTCGTTCACCTTGTTGTCGCGCCAGCCGACGAACACGCCGACCTGGATGCCGAGCTCCTGGGTCGGGAAGTAGCCACCCTGCACGAGGAACGCCGTGCCGAGCGCCTTGTCGCCCGCGACGGAGCGCATCGTCGCGGCGCCGCCGTACATCGAGTACGTCCAGCCCTGGCGCGAGAGCGGCGCGCGGTCGAGCTCGAGCCATGGCCCCTCCGAGGCCCGCACGTACGCGCGATCGATCCAGCCGACGGTCTCGGGCGTGAGCGCCGCGAGCGGCGCCTGGATGTACGTGCCGTCGCGACCGTAGAGATGGAGGGGATGCATCGGGTGCAGCGCGGCCCAGCCGTCGAAGCGGGAGCCCTCGACCCCGGCCGCGATGAACAGCGCCGTCGCCGCCACCACGAGGAACACCACCGCCGCCGCCTTGCCGTCGCCTCCGGCGCCCCCGAGGCCCCGGCCGCCGCCACTCCCACCACCGCCGCTCCCACCACCGCCACCGCGCGGACCACCGTTGAAGCCGCCGCCGGTGCCGATGTAGATGTTCGGCACCACCACCACATCGTCCTGTTCGACGTGCGTGGCCGACGGCGCATCGAGACGCTTGATCTCCTCGATCACGCGCACGCGGGCGCCGCGGCTCTCGGGCGCCACGAACGACAGGCGCGCGAGCTCGTTGTTCGGGATGCGATACGCATCGGTCGCGCAGCCTGCGACCAGAACCGTTGCTGCTAGTAGGCCCGACACACCCCGCATAGGGTCGAGTATCTCAGCAAGGCACGTGCCCGCGCACCTGCCACGTGGCCCCCTGATCGGCCTGGCAACCGATGGCACTCGCGTGGCGGGCTCACAACAGTGTGGCTGCTACGATGCAGCCGTGGAGCCGGTCGATCTCGCCGCGAGGGCGGACGAATTCGACGCCGCCGTGGCCGCCAGCCCCGAGGTCGACAAGTTCTGCTCCACGGCGGCGTGGGTCCTGTCGGCCTCCGCCGCGCTCATGCCGGCCCGCACTCCCTACACGTTCCGGGGCCCGCATGGCTTCTTCGCGGCGATGCGTGGGGTGCATCCGACGGGCTTTCCGTACATCGAGCCCCTCGAGCTGGCGTGGGGGCTCGCGGCGCCGATCATCGGCGGCGATGCCACCGGCGTCGCCGAGGACGTCGCGGCCCTGCTCGCCACCCGGACCGACTGGCAGGTCGCGATCCTGTCGGGGCACTCCGCCAACAGCCTCCAGCACCGCGCCCTCCTGCGCGCGATCCCGCCGCGGTGGGAACGCCGCCGCGGGACACCGACCGTGCGCCACGTGGCCAGTCTCGAGGGCGGACTCGACGGGTTTCTCGCCCGGCGGTCACGGGAGCTTCGCAAGTCGCTCCGCAAGACCCAGCGTGCGGCCGCAGCGGCAGGGGTCACGTTCGAGAGCGTGTCGGGCACGCCCGAGACCGCGGAGGCGCTCTACGAACGCATCCAGGCTGTCGAGGCGCACAGCTGGAAGACCCGCGACGGCGTCGGGATCCACGAGGGGCCGATGCGCGAGTTCTATCGCCTCATGCTGCCACGGCTTTGCCAGACCGGGCAGCAGCGGACCGTGTTCGCGCGCCAGGGCGAGCGTGACGTCGGCTACATCCTCGGGGCGGTCTTCGAGGACGAGTACCGCGGGCTCCAGTTCTCGTACGACAATGACCTCTCCGCCCTCGGGCTCGGCTCGCTGCTCCAGCTCGAGCAGGTGAGGCTCCTCGTCGACGAAGGTGTGGCCCGGTACGACCTCGGGACCGAGATGGACTACAAGCGCCGCTGGGCCGAGGGCGAGATGGTGACCGAGATGTTGGTCCTCGTCCGCTAGGGCCTTTATTCTCGGGAGACATGGCTCGCTCGCCTCTCTTCCGTCGCTTGCGGCGTCTCGCGCGTCGCGCTCATCAACACAACATCGATGCCGGGAAGGTGCCTGCACCGCCCGTCGCCGAAGGGCCCTCGCGACGTCGCTTCCTCGAAGGACTCGGCGCACTCGCTGTCGTGCCACTCGTGCCGAAGCTCGCCGGCTGCGGTGATGACGGGGGCAACTCCACCGCCGTGGAGATCGCGATCATCGGCGGCGGCATCGCCGGCCTGACGTGTGCGCACTACCTCGAGCAGGCCGGCGTGCGCACGACGGTGTACGAGGGCTCCATGCGTGCGGGTGGCCGCATGTTCACGCAGAAGGGTGCGCCGCTGCAGGGCGGCCAGCTCGTCGAGCTCGGTGGCGAGCTCGTCGACTCGAACCACGTCGTCATCCCGGCGCTGTGTACCGAGTTCGGGCTCACCCTCGACGACCTCGTCACCGCGACGACCGGCCTCAAGCAAGAGATCTTCCACTTCAATGGCGCCGAGCTCGCCGACGCGGACATCGTGACCATGTTCACGCCCGTCGCCGAGACGATGGCCATGGCGATCGCGAGCGAAGAGGACGAGACCGAGTTCGCGCGCATCGACAACCTCTCGATCCCGCAGTTCCTCGAGCAGGAAGCGGGGCTCGCCCCGGGCAACGTCCTGCGCGAGCTGCTCGAGGTCGCGTACCTCGAGGAGTATGGCCTCGAGGTGTCCATGCAGTCGGCGTGGAACCTCCTGTTCTTGATCGACGCGGAGAACCCGGACCCCTTCCGGGTCTTCGGCGACTCCGACGAGCGCTTCCACATCCACGAGGGTTCGGGCGCCTTACCCGAGGCGATGGCGGCGCGCCTCGGCGATCAGGTCCTGCTCGACCACCGGCTCACGAAGGTCGCGCAGACCGGCGCGAAGTACACGCTGACGTTCGTGTCGGCGGGCGCCGAGGTCGTGGTCGAGGTCGACCACGTCGTGTATGCGCTGCCGTTCACGAAGTTGCGCGAGGTCGATCTGACGGCCGCGGGGCTGTCCGAGGAGAAGCTCACCGTCATCCAGGAGATGGGCTACGGCACGAACGCCAAGCTCATGATGCAGTTCAATAGCCGGCCGTGGGAGACCATGCACACGGCGGCGGGCAGCGTCATCACCGATCATCAGCAGCTCCAGGCGCTCTGGGCCACGTCGCGTGGTCAGGACGGGACCCAGGGCATCCTGACGAACTTCGTCGGCGGCAATCGCGGCGTCGCGATCGGGACGGGCACGGAGGAGTCGCAGGCCGCCACCGTCCTGCCGTGGATCGACACCATCTTCCCGGGCACGTCCGCCGAGTACATCCCCGGCACGGCCATCCGGCAGCACTGGCCGAGCTACGAGTGGAGCAAGGGCAGCTACGCCTGCTACCTCGTCGGGCAGTGGGCCTTCTACGGGACGGAGGGCGTCCGCGAAGGCAACCAGCACTTCTGTGGCGAGCAGTGCTCCGAGGACTTCCAGGGCTACATGGAAGGCGGAGCCGAGACCGGTGCACTCGTCGCGGCCGAGATCTGCGACGACCTCGACGTGACCAAGCCGGACAGTCTCGACGAGATCACGCGGCTACTTGTCAGCGGACGGACGCGCGCCAGCTACCACGGCCGCCTCGGGGAGCGGAGCCGGGCGCGTATCGCCGCCAGCCGCGCCCGCCGCGCCCTCGTCGCCACCACCCTGCGCCGCTAGCCGCAGCGAGGCGGCGGCCTCCTCCTTCTTGCGCGACAGGATCGACGCGACCACGCCGGTCCCGACGATGCCGACGATGAGGGAGAGCGAGACCCAGATGGGCAGGTGCACGTGGTTGTGCAGGATCATCTTGGCGCCGATGATGATCAGCAGCACCGCGAGGGCGACCTTCAGGTACTTGAACTGATCCATCGCGCCGGCGAGCACGAAGTACAGGCTGCGCAGGCCCATGATGGCGAAGATGTTCGACGTCACCATGATGAACACCGTGCTCGACACCGAGAGCACGGCCGGGATCGAGTCGAGCGCGAACACGATGTCGGTGAGCTCGATCGAGACGAGGCAGACGAACGCCGTCGTCACCGCGCGGCGACCGTCGATGCGAATCATGAACTGACCGCCGTGGTCCCCGTCGACGATCTTCACGAAGCGCCGCAGGAAGCGGATGAGGAGCTTCTTGTCGTGCGCCCCCTCTTCCTCCTCGGGCTCCGGCTTCATCAGCTTGAAGCCCTGGAACGCGAGGTAGGCCCCGAAGACGTAGAAGATCCAGCTGAACTGGTGCGCGAGCCACGCGCCGGCCGCCAGCATCGAGAGGCGGAAGGCGATCGCGCCGATGATTCCCCAGAACAGGATGCGGTGCTGGTACTTCGTCGGGATCCGGAAGCTCGTGAAGAGCAGGGAGATGACGAAGATGTTGTCGACCGAGAGCGCGTACTCGAGGAGGAACGCGCCGATGTAGGCCATCGCGGCCGTGGGCCCCTGGCTGGCCCCCGGGCGCACCGAGACCATGTCGTTCGGGTGCAAGTGCGCCCCGAGCCACTGGTTGTCGTACATCAGGTAGACAAAGCCGGTGACGGACAGGCCGAGCGTGAACCACGCGACGGTCCAGTACGTCGCGCTCTTCAGCGTCGGGGTCTCGGCCTTGCGGTGCAATACGCCGAGGTCGAGCGCGAGCAGCAACGCGACGACGGCGAAGAAGCCGATCCAGAACCAAAGCATCGGGTAGGCCAGACCATGCCGGTCTCGCCGGACCATGGCAAGTGGCGCCCAAACTATTGATCCCACCGCCTCGCCATTCGGCGCGGGGGGGCTACCGTGCGTTCGCGCCCTCGCGGCTAGCCAATCGACGCGAGGATCGCCTGGGCCTCGTCCGCCGGGCGCTGGAGTCCCAGCTTCGAGAAGACCATCAGCGCATCGCGCAGCATGTCTTTCCCATCGGCGACCTTGCCGGCCTCGACCTTGTAGCGGCCGAAGGCGAGCAACGCCTTCCCGAGCGCGGCCTCGTTGCCGATGCTCCGGACCACGTCGAGCGCACGACCGTAGGCCACGGCCGCCGGGGGCTGCGCCGGGTCGTCGGTGCCCCCCATGTCGGACAGCGTGCTCGACAGCACGTCACCGAGCGTCAGGTAGGCCTGGGCCTCGTGTTCGCGCAAGCCCGCCTTCTTGGCGACGGCCAGGGCGCGCTCGGCGAGCTCGCGGGCCGACTTGTGCTGACCGGAGAGCTTCTCGAGGGCGGCCAGGTGGCGGCAGCACTCCGACTCGAGCCCGAGGTCTTCGATATCCTCGATGATCTCGAGGGCGCTCTCGAGGCGGCTGCGGGCTTCCTCGCGATGTCCTTCGACGAGCGCGAGCTCGCCGAGGTTCGAGAGGATCATCGCGGTGAGCGGCAACGCGCCGATTTCCTCGGCCTCCGGCAGTGCTTCGTGCCAGCCGCGCCGCGCGTCGCCGAGCTCGCCGATCTCGAACGAGAGGGTGGCGAGGTTCGTCGTCGAGACGACCACGCCCCAGCGATCACCGGCCTGCTTGCGAAGCTCCAGGGCCTCGGCGTGGCAGGCGAGGGCGGACTCGTACTGGCCGCGGTCCTGCTGGACGTCGCCGAGGCGCGAGAGCGAGGTCGCGATGGCGCGCTTGTCACCACCCTTGCCGCGGCGCGCGAGCGCCTCGGTGATCTTGGCGTGCGCCTCGTCGTAGCGGCCGAGCATCTGCAGCGCCTTGCCGATGTCGTCGAGGGAGCCAGCGATGCCGCGCGCATCACCGGCGGCGCGGAACAGCTCGAGGCCCCGCTCGAGGTAGTCGAGGGCGAGGCGCAGGTCGCCCTTGCGACGCCACACGCGGCCCATCTTGTTGAACGCGACGGCCGCCTTGGTCTTGCTCGCCGCCACCCACGACAGGCGCAGCATGCGCTCGAACGCGCCGAGAGCGGCCTCGAAGTCACCGATCAGCTCGTAGACCGAGCCGAGGTCGTGCCAGAGGTGGATGCGCGCGGCGATGTCGGAGTCGCCGATGCAGGCGAGCGCCCGATCGAAGAGGCGGATCGCGCGATCGTTGGCGAACTGCGCGCGGGCCGCCTCGGCGGCGCGACGGTAACGGGTGGCCGCGTCGCGAGCCTCACCGGCGAGGGCGAGGTGGCGCGCCACTTCTTCCTGGGCGGCGGCACCCCGACCCTCGGGGTGGAGCTCGAGCCAGCGGGCCACCGCGGCGTGGTAGCCCTTGCGCTTCACCTCGTCGATGCCGCCGTAGACGATGGTCCACAGGTTCGGATAGGCGAAGCGCAGCTCCTTCTCGCCGGCGACGGATGACTGCGGAATCTCGATGAGCCACTCGCGCTCGACGAGCTTGCCGATGGCCGCGACCACCGCGATGCGCGAGTGATCGCCGCTCGCCGCGATCTGGCCGAGCGTCGGACCGTCCGGGTCCGTCGTGCGCTGACCATGGCGCTCGAGTGCGAGGATCGCGTCGAGCCACGAGGTCTCACCGATCACGGCGGCCATCTCCAGGACGCGGCGCTCGGTCTCGTCCATCACGCGCAGGCGCGCGGCGACCAGCTCCTCGTACGTCTTCGGGAGGCGCGTCTTCGCGAGGTTCGCCTTCTCGATGCGCCACATCACGCCCTCGCGGACGATGACATCGCTCTCGAGGAGGAGCCGGACGAGCTCGTAGATCGCGCGCGGCGAGCCGCCGAGCGTGCGCACGTGGGCGACGAGCTGCGGCGGCACCTCGGGCAGCTGGCGCGTCAGCTCGCGGAGGAGATCCTCGGCCTCGGCCGGCGACAGCGACCCGAGCTCGATCTTGATCGGCGGGTACTCGCCCTCGCCGAACGCGGGATGGCGGTCGTACAGCGCCGCGGTGCCGGTCGAGATGATGGCGATGCGCTGGTCCTGCATGCCATTCGCGATGTAGTGCAGGAAGTTGATCGTGTCGGGCGTGCAGAGCTCGATGTTCTCGACGACGAGCATCACCGGCGCCCGCTCCGCCTCGGCGGACAGGAAGCGCTTCAGCGCCATGAACAGGCGCGCTTCGAGGCGCTGCGGCGAATCGAGGAGCGGCGTGGTGACGGGGCTGTCCTCGAACGGGACGCGCAGGAGGTGCGCGATCAGGTGCGCGACCTCGGGGACGCGCTGGCCCTGCACGACCTCGGCGACGCCCTCCTGGATCTTGTCGCGGCTCTCGTTCGGATCCTCGCCGGGCACGAGCCCGAACCGGGCCGTGAGCGCGCGCGAGATGGGGCCGTAGGTCGACGCGTTCTCGTCGGCGGCACCGGAGATGACCAGCGCGTTCTTGTGCTGTGACTTCAGGCGGGCCGCAAGCTCGCCGAGGATGCGGCTCTTGCCCATGCCGGGCTCGCCGACGATGACAGCGAAGCCGAGCTCGCGCTTCTCGAACGCGCGGTCCATGAGCTCGTGCAGCTTGGCGATCGCGGTCGAGCGGCCGGTGAAGCGCGGCCGGAGCTCGTACATCGCGCTCGTGATCATCGTCTTCTCGCCTTCGCCCTCGAAGTCGTCATCGAGGCTCTCGGCGGTGAGCTCCTGCGGATCGAACGTCGGCGTCGGCTCGGTACCTCCGGGAGTACCTTCCGTAGGAAGCGGCGGAATGCCGGCTGCCGGCGTCGGCCGGTCGTAGGTCATGGGAGCCATAGCAAGCGGCCGACGCTAGTGTAGGTGTGTGTCGTTGTAAAGCTGTTTCACGGAGCCGCCGGCGGGCGCTTGGCGCAGCGACCGGGGAGGGCGGCGGTGTACTTCGCGGTCCGGTCCTTCACCGCGTCCGGGATGGCCCGGGCCTGCTTCTTGTCCTGCAGGAAGTAATGGATGGAGACGGGGATGATCGGCGGCTTCTTGGGGTCAGCCGCACTGAGGCGCCGGCAGTTCTCGGCCTCGAGGTCATCGAGGATGCCCACGATGGCCTTCGCCGAGACGGTGTGGATGTCGTGCATGAGGACGACGCCGCCGCCCTGGTCAACGATCATCTTGCTCGTCTTCGCGCGGAGCTTGTCGGACTTCTTGGCTTGCCAGTCGAGTGTATCGATCGACCAGAAGGCCTCGGTCAGCCCGCGCTTCTCGAGCCAGGCTTTCCCGTTCGGGCCGAGCGCCCCGTAGGGAGCGCGGAACAGGCCGATCGGCTGCTCGGCGACGGCGGCGAGCGTCTTGATCGACTCGTCGATCTCGGCGGCGAGCTTGCTGGGCTTGGCGTTCTTCAAGTAGGCGTGCGTGACCGAGTGGCTCGCGATGGCGAAGCCCTCCTTCTTCATGCGCGTGACGAGCTCCTTCGACTTGCTCTCCCCCTTGCCCGCGATCCGGCGTGTCACGATGAAGAACGTTCCGGGGACGTCGTACTGGACGAGTGCGTCCATGACGGCGTCGGTGGTACCCGGGTTCGGCCCGTCGTCGAAGGTGAAGGTGACCATGTCCTTCGCCTCGTAGCCGTCGATCCGGTCGGCCTTGCCCAGCTGGGGGTCGTCGGTGAGCTTCAGCAGCGCGAGGTCGGCCTCGGTCGGCTTCGCCGGCTCCTGCTTCTCGGCCGGCTTCTGCTTCTGCTTCTGCTTCTTCTTCGCCAACGCGACGGAGGCGGGCGCCACCGCACACGCGATTCCTACCAACGCGGCCCACCGTGCTCGCACCCCGGAAAGCTAACACGCAGTATCCTCGTGGTCGTGCGCGTCGTTGCGAGCTCGGCCCTGCCCATCGATCTCGTCGCGCAGGTCCAGGCGGCCGTGCCGGGCACCCAGGTCGAGGTCCCCGCGGCCGGTCACGCGGGCTTCGCGGGCGTGAACCTGTCCGACGCCGACGCGCTCGTCAGCCTGCTCCTCGACCGGATCGACGCGGCGCTGCTCGAGCGGGCGCCGAACCTCCGCGTGGTGGCCAACTGCGCCGTCGGCATCGACAACATCGACGTCGGCGCGGCCACGGCGGCCGGCATCGCCGTCTGCAACACCCCTGACGTCCTGACCGAAGCCACCGCCGAGCTGGCGTTCGCGCTGATGCTCGCCGCGGCCCGGCGGATCGGGGAGGGCGAGCGCCTCGTCCGGGCTGGCGCCTGGACGGGCTGGGCGCTCGACCAGCTCCTGGGCGTCGGGCTCACCGGGAAGACCCTCGGCATCGTGGGGTTCGGGCGGATCGGCCAGGCCATGGCGCGCCGGGCGCTGGCCTTTGGCATGCGCGTCCTCCACGCGGATCCGCGCGACGACGCGATGCTCGACGGCCGTGCGGTCACCACAGCCCCCGTGCCGCAGGTCACCGTCGACGAGCTGTTCGCCGTCGCGGATGTCGTCTCGCTCCACTGCCCGCTGACCCCGACCACGGCCGGGCTCGTCGACACGCGGCGCCTGGCCCGGATGAAGCCGACCGGGATCCTCGTGAACACGTCCCGGGGCGGCTGCGTGGACGAGGCCGCGCTGGCCGAGGCCCTGAACGCCGGTCGGCTGTTCGCGGCCGGGCTCGATGTCTATGCGGGCGAGCCCGCGATCCACCCGGGCCTGCTCGCTTCGGAGCGCGTCGTGTTGGCGCCGCACATCGGATCGGCTACCACCGAGACGAGGACCCAGATGGCTCAGCTTTGTGCAGATGCGGTGATCGCGGTCCTCTCGGGGCGCCGCCCGGCGAACCTCGTCAACGACGTCGTGATCCGATGAGCGATCCGCAGGTGCTACTCGTGACGAGCGCGGGTGCCCCCCCGTCGGCCGTCGTCCCCGTGCTCGCCGCCATCGAGGCTGCCGGCATGCGCGTCCGCGCCATCGACCTCGGCAGCGTCGGGGGCGGAGGCTCCGGCGTCACCGATCGCGTCCGGCGCGCCATCCTCGGCGAGGGCGCGGAGCGTCGCCTGCGGAAGGAGCTCGAGGCCTCGCCGCCCGATGCCGCTGTCGTGTTCGATCCGTACTCCGCGGCCGCGCTGACGGCGGCACGCGACTCCGTCCCGCAACCCGCGCCCGTGATCGCCATCGTCGACGAGCTCGAGCCCGTGGCGGCCTGGGCCCAGACCGACGCCGACCGCTTCATCGCCGTCGATGATGTCGCGGCCGTGGCCCTCGCCGATGCGGGCATCGAGGGGGAGCGCATCATGGTCGTCGGCGCGATCGGCGAGCGCGCCTACGCCGACGCCGGCACGCAGGACCGCGCGGCCCTGCGCACGCGCTTCAAGCTGGGCGGCAAGGTCGCGCTCGTCGAGGTCGCGGGCCTCGGCCCCGAGGCGACGGGCCAGCTCGCGATGCAGCTCTCGCTCCTGAACGACGCCAAGGCGATCACGTATCTCTTCGACGCGTCGGGGGACCCCGACTCGGCCGCGGTGCTGCGCCGGTCGGTGCCGGCCCTCGAGCTACGCGCGAAGCTGTTCGGCGCCGGTCCCGACGCCCCGCTGCTCTGGCGCGCCGCCGACGTCATCGTGGCGCGCCCCCGGCCCGAGACGATCGCGCGCGTGCTTCTCGTCGGCGGGCGCCTCGTCGCGATCGTCGATGATTCGATCACCGGCGGCGCCCGCGCCGTCGCCGCCCTCGAGGCCCGCAAGCGCGCCATCGCGGCGAAGGGCCTGCTGCTCGTGTCGAGTGCGCTCGAGTCCGCGTTCGGCGGTAGCCCGCCCACCCCGACGGCGGATGGCAGCGATCACATCGCCGATATCGTGGCGGTCGTGGCTGGCGATCGCCGTGGGGTCGTCGACGAGCGCCGCCAGGCCGCCCAGGCCGAGACGCATGCCAAGGTCCGCGCGGCGAGTGCCGCGGCGAGTGCGGCCGCGGCCGCCTCGGCGATGCCGGGTGACCTCGAGGACCTGTCGGGCGGCACGGCGATGCCGGACCTCGATGTCGAGTTGCCCGATGCGGCCGAGCTCGCCCGCCTCCGCAGCGAGGTCTCAGCGCGCAAGGTCGAGCTGACGCGCTCGATGATGGCGTCCCGCGAGGCGGCCACGAAGCACGACGCCGCCGGCGAGTCATCGAAGGCCGACGCCGAGCGGGCGCGCATGCACGCGTTGCTCGCCGAGCTCGCCACCCTCGAGACGGAGCTCGCCGAGCTCGAGCGGGTGCGCAAGACCGTCTCCAGTGCCCCCCGGGGCCCAAAGCTGGACCGCGAGGCCGTCCGCGAGGCCGTCCGCGACGCCGCCCCTCCGCCACGCACGCAGTCCGTCGACGACATGCTCGCCGATCTGAAGCGCAAGGCGGGCGGTCCCGTCCCGCCGCGTGCCCAGGCCTCGCCGTCGGCGAGCTCCTCGACATCATCCGGCGCGGCCAAGGCCGCACCGAAGGCCGGGGTCGACGACGAGCTGGCCGCGCTGAAGCGCAAGATGGCCTCGGCGCCGCCGAAGAAGAAGTAGCCGCTGACTCGATGAACTGCGGCTGCTAGGCTCGCCCCGTGAGTCGGCTCGAGGACATCGCCAAGCGCAATCGGGGCGCGGCGCGCTGGTCGCTCAGGTCGAACTTCGCCTTCGGCCTGCGCAGCATCTTCCTCCTCGTGATCCTCGCGGGCCTCATCTTCACGAAGTGGGCGTTGCCGCCGAAGGACACGCGGCCCGGCATCAACATCGTCGATCCCAAGGCGCGCCCGCCGAGCCCCGACGGTATCTATCTGATGCGCCGCCCGAGCGCGCCCTCGACTCAGCCGCCGGTGCGACCGTAGCGGTCTTCCAGGCGGACCACGTCGTCGAGCTCGGGCGTCGAGACCTCGAGGACATCGGTATCCTCGATGGCGATCATGCGGTGCCGGAGGCCGGGCGTGATGTGCACGGGCTCGCGGGGGCGCAGCTCGCGGGACTTCGGGGCCTCGCCGTCGGTGAAGTAGACGAGCTGCATGCGGCCCGAGAGCAGCATGATCGTCTCGTCCTTCACGCGGTGGTACTGGAGCGAGAGGGCTTCACCCGCCTTGATGTGCAGGATCTTCCCGACGTAGCGATCGGTCTTCGCCCAGATGAGCTCGTGGCCCCAGGGCTTGTCGACGAGCGCGCTCACTTCTTCTTGGCGGGCGGCGTGGTCGGCGTGGTCGCGGGCGCCTCGTCGAGATCGCCTGACACCCCGTCCTCGGTCTGCGTCGGCAGTTCGACCTTGGGCCGGGCGCCGGGGATCTCTTCGCGACGGTCGACCTTTCCGTCGTAGTTGTCGTCGTAGAGGATCGCGAGAAGGATCGTGTCCTTGTACTGCTCCCACACGTCGGGCTTGCCGTCGCTGTTGCGGTCCTTCCGGACCGAGGTCAGCGCGCCCTTCGTGTCGTAGATCTCCTTGACGTCGAACTTGCCGTCGAAGTCCGTGTCGCGCTCGACCTCGGCGACGGTCAGGGTCTTCGTGTCGTAGACCGCGGACATGTCCCAGACGCCGTCGTAGTCGAAGTCCGCCTTCTCGTAGAGCGGGTTGCCCTTCAGGTTGTAGGCGACGACCCAGTCCTTCTTGTTGTCGTGGTCGAAGTCGACCTGCTTGCACGTCAGGAACTCGACCTTGGTGCCGCCCGAGTCCTCCACCTTGTACAGGCGCCACACGTCGGGGCGACTGTCGTGGTTGAGGTCGTAGGTCACGATGTTTTTGCCCGCGGTCTCGCAGAGCGTCGGGTCGACCTTCGGGATGCCTGCGTCCGCCGTGTTACCGGTCGGGGTGGTGGCTTCCTTCTTGTCCTTGCAGCCAGCCGCGGCGGCCAGCAGCAAGACTGCGAGTTTCCACTGGTTCGACGTCACCCCTCGGAGCCTAATCGGCCCGATGACGCACCGCAACCCCCCGACAGGTTTGACCTCCGTCATATGGCCACGTATGGTCACTCGCTCGTGCCGCGCCGGAAGGTCTCGACCACGGTCTACATCACCCCCGAACAGGACGCGGTGCTGAAGGCCCTCGCCCAGCGCACCAAGGTCCCGGTGGCGGAGTACATCCGGCAGGGAATCGATCTGGTCGTCGAGAAGTATCGCGATCAGCTGCCGGGGCAGGTCGACCTGACCCTCGGGTCACGGTAATCACTCGGAGCAGTCGTGACGTTCCCGCTCGAACGCATCCGCAACTTTTCGATCATCGCGCATATCGATCACGGCAAGACCACGCTTGCCGATCGAATCCTCGATGAGTGCGGTGCGGTCACCGCGCGCGAGGCGCAGGCCCAGATGCTCGACTCGATGGATCTCGAGCGCGAGCGCGGCATCACGATCAAGGCGCAGTCGGTCCAGCTCCACTTCAAGGCGAAGGACGGGCTCGTCTATCAGTTCCACCTGATCGACACGCCGGGCCACGTCGACTTCCACTACGAGGTCAGCCGCTCACTCGCCGCGTGTGAGGGGGCGCTGCTCGTCGTCGATGCCGCGCAGGGGGTGGAGGCGCAGACGCTCGCGAACGTCTACGTCGCGCTCGACAACAACCTCGATATCGTCCCCGTCCTCAACAAGATCGATCTCCCCGTCGCGCGCCCTGACTTCGTCAAGCAGCAGATCGAGGACACGATCGGCCTCGATGCCAGCGAGGCGTGCCTCGTGTCGGCGAAGACCGGCGTCGGCGTCCACGACATGCTCGAGGCCGTCGTCGAGCGGATCCCGCCGCCGAAGGGTGACCGCGACGCTCCGCTGCAGGCGCTGATCTTCGACAGCTGGTACGACACGTACCGGGGCGTGGTCGTGCTCGCGCGCATCATGCAAGGCCGGGTGTCGAAGGGGACGAAGCTCAAGTTCTGGGCGACCAACGTCGAGTACGAGTGCACGATGCTCGCGGTGCGGCGTCCGGCGATCTTCGAGGTCGACACCCTCGAGGCCGGACAGGTGGGCATCTTCGCCGCCGCCATCAAGGACATCGCGCACGCCCGCGTGGGTGACACAATCGTCGACGCGAACAACCCCGCCGCCGGGCCGCTGCCGGGCTTCAAGACCGTGAAGCCGATGGTGTTCGCGGGGCTCTTCCCCGTCGACGCCGCCGACTACCAGAACCTCAAGGACGCCCTCGGGAAGCTCGTCCTGAACGACGCATCGGTCACGTTCGAGCCCGAGACCTCGGCGGCGCTGGGCTTTGGGTTTCGCACCGGCTTCCTCGGTCTCCTCCACATGGAGATCATCCAGGAGCGTCTGGAGCGCGAGTTCAACCTGAACCTCATCACGACGGCCCCGTCGGTGCGGTACCGGATCACTCTCGGGAACGGCGAGGTCTACGAGGTCGACAACCCGGCGAAGGTCCCCGACCAGGGCAAGTACGAGAAGGTCGAGGAGCCGATCATCCTCGCCACCGTGCACCTCCCGCAGGAGTACGTCGGGCCGATCATGCAGCTCTGCCAGGAGCGGCGCGGCGTCCAGCAGGGCCTCCACTACGATCCGGGCGGTCGCGTGCGGGTCGTGTACGAGATGCCGCTCGGCGAGGTCGTGTTCGGCTTCTACGACCGGCTGAAGACGATGTCGCGCGGCTACGCGTCTCTCGACTACGAACCGGCCGGCATGCGCGAAGCGGATCTGATCCGGCTCGACGTGCTGGTGAACGGCGAGCGCGTGGATGCGCTCTCGATCATCTCGCACCGCGACACGGCCTATCACCGCGGCGTCGACCTGACGTCGAAGATGAAGGACGTCGTGCCACGCCAGATGTTCGATGTCGCGATCCAGGCCGCCATCGGCAGCCGCGTCATCGCGCGCACGACCGTGAAGGCGATCCGCAAGGACGTCACCGCGAAGTGCTACGGCGGCGACATCACCCGCAAGAAGAAGCTGCTCGAGAAGCAGAAAGAGGGCAAGAAGCGCATGAAGTCGGTCGGCTCCGTCGAGCTGCCGCAGGAAGCCTTCTTGACCGTCCTCAAGGTCGATTAGATGCGCTCTCGGGGCCTCGATCGGCGCGTGCGCAAGGAGGCCATCGCGCTCGTGCGCGAGGCGCGCAGTGCGCTGGCGATCAAGGCTGGACTGAAGGGCACCGCCGGCGACCTGACCGAGAGCACGGTCGCGGTCGAGAAGGCACTCGCCGCGAAGGACTGGCAGGGCGTGCGCAAGGGGCTCCCCGCGCTCGACTCGCTCGTCGACGAGCTGGTGAAGCGTCCGGCAAAGTCCACCACTCGCGACTTCGTCGAGTCGATCGCCGCCGCGGTGCTCATCGCGTTCGCGCTCCGCGCGTTCGTGATCGAGGCGTTCAAGATCCCGTCGAGCTCGATGTACCCGACCCTCGAGATCGGGGACCACATCTTCGTCAACAAGTTCATCTACGGCGTCCGCATCCCGTGGACGCAGACGAAGCTGTTCCAGTTCCGGGCGCCGCGGCGGGGCGAGGTCATCGTCTTCCAGTGGCCGTGCAACCCGGACCGCGACTACATCAAGCGCATCGTTGCGCTGCCCGGCGACACCGTCGAGGTGCGCTGCAGCGTGGTCTACGTGAACGGCAAGGCCATCCCGCGCACGCTCGCGAACAGCGAGCTCTACTACCTCGACAACGACACGGGCACGAAGGCGATCCGCGACCCCGACCACCCGCATGTCGGCGAGACGCAGGTCAGCGCGTACCGCGAGTCTGTCCCCGAAGGCAGCTACGTCGTCTACCAGGACCCCGAACAGCCGGCGTGGGACTCGCTCTACGCGAACCCGGTCGCGAGTGGCGGCGACCTCGTGAATGCCTTCGACCACGACTTCCCCGAGTCACGCGTGACGATGCCGACCTGCGAAGGGCAGGGCGAGAGCATCGCGAACATCCCGCAGACCCTCGGCCGCATCGAGGACTCGCCGCAGACCGGTCCGCAGGGCGGGCCGCACTCCTGCAAGCAGCGCTACCACTACGTCGTCCCGGCCGGCCACATCTTCGCGATGGGCGACAATCGTTTTAACTCAAACGATTCGCGCGCCTGGGGCTCCGTGCCCATCGAGAACATCAAGGGCAAGGCGCTCTTCCTGTGGCTCTCGTATCAGCACTGGTCGCCGTTCGATTGGTCCGGCATGCGCTGGAATCGCATCGGCAACTTCGTGCACTAGTAGCTGTTCTCCGCCTGCCGGGCCTTCTGCTTCGCGTTGTAGTCCTGCAGCACCTTCGCGCGTTCCTTCTCGAACGCGCTGGGGCCTGACGCCTTGGCCGATGCGGGCCGCTTCACTGCTTTCGTCGCCGGTGCAGCTGCGGTCGTGGTTGCGGGCGGGGCCTGGGCGGCGGCGCGCTCCTCGGGCGTCGCCTTGAGCACCTTGCCCATCGCGAAGGCGAACTCCATGGCATGCGGACTGTCCTTGCACGCGAGCAGGTAGGTGCCGGCCTCCTCCTGCGCGTCGGCCGCCCCGATCATCTTCAACTCGGCGTTGGAGAGCTCCTTCAACACACCCGGGTGGCGCTTCCCCAGATCCCAGAGTCGATCGCGGATGGGATCGATCTTCGTATTGAAGGTCGCGCAGTCGCCCTTCGTGCTCGCGCCAAGCGCCGAGACCTCCTTGTAGATCGCGACGACTTCACGCCCGATCGTCAAGGCCTCGGACTCACCGCTCGGCGCGGCCGCGGGCTCCACCGCTGCCGCCGCTGGAGCCGCACCATCGATCTTCATGCTGTCGATGAACGCCGCGACGTTGTCCTGCTCGACCTTGGTGCCGCCCATCGCCTTGTACACGCGGGAACCGTCGACGATGAAGCGCATCGTCACCTCCATACCCGACGACGTCTTCATCACCATCTCGCGGCCGGGGCGTCCCTGGAACTGCTTCTCCTCGTCGCGTGCCATCTCGGACGGGTTGTTCGTCATCCTGAAGGCGCGCATCTCCGCGAGCGCGGCCTCCGGCGAGGCGAAGTCGGCGTACTGCGTCGAGTACATCGTCTTCTTCGTGCTCCACGACGCACTCGCCCACACGACGCCCTGCGGATCTGGGATGTCCTTCTCCTCGAGCGTGCCTTCGACCGTCCCGACGGAGTAGCGTCCCTGCTCGGAGCGATAGGCCGGCTTGGTCGCGGGCTCCTTCTGGTTCGAGACTGCCAGCTCGTCCTTGCCATAGTCCCCGAGCTTCTCCGCCGCGGGTTCCTGCTTGCTGCAAGCAGCCAGGATCGCCCCCGCCAGCATCACGCCGTGCATTGCTTTCATGCCGGCGGGTCCGTGCAGGCGGAGCACCACTCGAGGAGGGTAGGCCGTACGCGGGCTTACCCGGCTGGCCGATGTGAACCGCTGTTTGCTGGAAGGTGCGGTGGTCGGGTCTTGGCGTACCCGCGGTGCCGCCGTGGCGCGAGTTGCCTACTGCTTCTTCTTCGGG
>JALHPV010000093.1 GCA_022842285.1 Kofleriaceae bacterium | reverse complement strand
CCGAGCTCCTCGGTCAGCTTCTCCTTCGCGAGCTCCTTGCCGAGCTCCGACATCTGTTGATCGACCTGGGCCTGATCGGGTTCCTTGCCCTGGTTCAGCAGCTCCTCGGCCTTCGCGAGCGCCTCGAGCAGCTGCTCCTTCGTGATCTTGCCTTCCTCGGCATCCTTCAAGAGCTGCTCGATGGTGTCCGCGAACTTCTCGAGCTCCTCGATGTGCTCCTTCTTCGCGAGGAAGCGTAGCTCCGCCAGGATGGCCTCCACGTACGCCCGCTCGTCGGGATCGAGGAGGACGGCGTTCTCCTTGTGATAGCGCTCGTCGGTCGGGTCCACCACGGTGAACGCGATCGGGCCGACCTTGGTGCCGTTCACGTGGGCCGTGAGCTGCGTGGGCCCGAGCGGTGCGTCGGCGGGAATCTTCACCTTGATCGACGATGCCGACCAGTCGAGGATCTGCACCGGGCGGCCACCCTGTTCGGTGGACATGAAGATCGACGCCCCCTCGGGGACGAAGCCGACGGGGCGCACGATCGTCGCCGTCGCCGCGGGGGCACCTGGTGCTCCGAGGCTCGACGCCGCCGGTGCCATCGCGACCGGAGTGGCGACGCCGGTGAGCAGGTTGCCACCATGGATCGTGACCTCGACCCCCGGCGGACCGAAGGCAGGATCGATGCTGTAGAACACCGCCGTGCGATCGGGCGAGGGGAGGGCGAGGCCCGCCGCCAGCGCCGAGACGACGAGGAAGCCGAGCGCCGCGCGCAGCTCCTTGGGGGCGGAGTATGGGGCCGCCGCCTTCACGTTCGCGCGAGGCACGGCTCGCACGCCATCGCGAATCGCGGCCTCCATCATCTCCTTCGTCTCGACGTCCTCGTCGACGCCCGCCGCGAACGTGCGCTTGAAGGCGATCGCCGTCGACAACCGGTCGGCCAGGTTCGACGCGCGATCGATGCGGCGCGCGACCGCTTCATCATCGAGCGGCCGGAACGCCTTGATGACGGCGCCGAGCAAGACGACAGCGCCCGCGCCGATCAGGAGGCCCGTGCCCGCGGTCGTCGAGATGACGCCGAGGCGCATCGCGAAGATGATCGCGGCGGAGGCAGCGGCCGCGATGACGGTCGCGGTGACCGCACCTTCGATCGCCCACTGGCTACGCACGCGAAACCGGGCTTTATCGACGAGACGCTTGATAGCGCCTAGGTCGGCAGAAGCAGATGCGGTCCGTTCCCCAGCTTGCACGGTGGGCTCCTACGTCGGTCGGCGCGAAGCGCTACCAACCCGTCTAACGTTCGAGGATAGCATCAACATTCCACGCGCCAGTTCGACGGAAGGTCTAAGGTCGGACAAGCGCCCGCCTACACGGCCCTACCCGACGAAGCTTCACCTTGAGTAGACACGTGGAATCGCCGATCCGTTGCGACTTCGAGCGCGCCTTTACAGATGCCTTACGGGCGGCGGATCCGGCCGCGCGCGTGACGGTGGCGCGTGGCGATGGGCCACGGCCGCGGCTCGCCGTCGCACTCGGCAAGGCCGCCTTCGCCATGGCGCGTGGGATCGGTCCCGTCGAGCGCGGGATCGTCGTCGCACCGGTCGCAGGCGACGCACCAGAAGGATGGCACGTGATGGTCGGAAGTCATCCCATTCCGGACGAGCGCAGCGTCGTCGCGGGGCGGGCCGTCCTGGCGCTGGTCTCGGGGGCCTCCCCGGACGAGGAGGTGGTGGTCGCGATCTCGGGCGGCGCCTCGGCGCTCTGCGAGGTCCCGCGCGGATCCCTGCACGAGCTCGTCGCCCACACGCGTGCGGTCATGGCGAGCGGCGCGTCCATCGCCGAGCTCAATCGCGTCCGCACTTCGCTCTCGCGCATCAAGGGGGGCCAGCTCGCCCGTGCGTGTCCGGGCCGCATCCTCACGCTCGTCGCGAGTGATGTGGTCGGCGACGAGGTTGCCGTCGTTGGCTCGGGCCCGACGGTCGCACCGGAGCGTTCGGCCGATCGGACGATCTTGGTCGCCTCGATCCGCGGCTTCGCGGCGGACCTCGCGGAACGCCTGGGCGCACGACTCATCGAGCCGCCGCTCACCGGCGACGTGCGCTCCGTCGCCGACCAACTGTCGCAGGGGGCGGACCCCTGCGACACCCATGGTGCGTGTCCGGCGTGTCCGGCGTGTCCGGTCGGGGCCGAGCCCGCGAGAGCGAGCGTATCCGTGGCCTACGGCGAGCCGACGCTGATGGTTCCGGCAGATGCGGGTGAAGGCGGGCGCGCGCAACAGCTGGCCCTCGAGCTCGCGTTCCGGTTTCGCGGAACGAGGCGGGCTGCCCTCGTGGTCGGTAGCGACGGCATGGATGGGCCGACGCCCGCGTCACGCCCGACACCGGCGGGCGCATTCGTCGACGGCGAGACGTGGGAGGCCATGCTCGCGGTCGGCGTCGATCCGGCGCGGGCTCTCGAGCGCCGTGACGCGGGGCCCGCTCTCGACGCGATCGGTGCGCTCGTCGTCACGGGGCCGACCGGGATCAACCACGCCGATGTGGTTCTGCTATACGAGCCGTGCCCATGACGCAGGTGTGGACGACGCTCGCGGTGCTCGACTGGACGGCGAAGCGGTTCGCCGAGGCGGGCATCGGCGCGTCGCGCCTCGAGGCGCAGGTCCTCCTCTCCCACGTGCTGAACTGTTCGCGGACGCAGCTCTATATGGGCTTCGATAAGCCCCTGGGCGAAGCAGAGCTCGGGGCGTATCGCGCGCTCATCAAGCGAAGGCTCGGCGGCGAGTGTGTGGCGTACCTCGTCGGCGAGCAGGAGCTCTGGGGGCTGCCGTTCTATGTCGACAAGCACGTGCTCGTACCGCGACCGGATACGGAGACGCTGATCGAGACGGCCCGCGGGCTGCGGGAGGATCGGGCGGCGGCGTGTCGCGTCCTGGATCTCTGCACCGGCTCGGGCGCGATCGCGATCAGCCTCGCGAAGGAGCTGGCGGCCGCGACGGTGGTCGCGACGGAGGTGTCGCCCGAGGCCGCGGCGATCGCGACGAAGAATGCGGAGCGCAATGGCGTCGCCGATCGGGTGACGGTGCGGGTCGGCGACCTGTTCGTCCCGGTCGTGGGCGAGCAGTTCGATCTCATCGTCGCGAACCCGCCGTACATCGCGTCGGCCGTGATTCCCACGCTCGCGGCGGAAGTGCGGGCGGAGCCGGTCATCGCACTCGATGGCGGGCCGGATGGGCTCGTCTTCTACGACCGCATCTGCGCGGCGGCGCGAGCGCACCTCGTACCGGGTGGCGCCCTCGTCGTGGAGCACGGCTTCGATCAGGCGGAGGCGGTGCGCGCGCGCTTCGAGGCCGCGGGCTTTGCCAAGGTCACGCTCGTGCACGACCTCGGCAAGAATCCGCGCGTCACGCACGGCGTCGTCGGCGCGTAGGCCCGACGAGCACGAACATCACCAAGGCGATCATGCCGACGTGGGCGCCGGGAAGCACCTCGCCGCTGCAGCCGCACCCCTTGGGTTGGCGGACGGGCGTGGGGCCGGCGAGCTTGCCCTCCATGCCCTTGCAGCCTTCGTCGACGCCAGCGGCGCAGGCCCGCTCGAAGTAGCTCTTGCCGCGTTCGCGATCCGAGACGTCGGCCGAGACCGAGAGGATCTTGCCGGCGTCGATGCAGGCGAGGGCCCAGTAGCCCTTGCAGCTCTCCTCGAACAGCTCGAGCGCGCGCTTCGGGTCCTTCGGCGTGCCGATGCCCTCGAGGTAGTAGGCGCCGAGCCACCACTTGTAGCTGTTGTTCGTCAGTGCTTCCTTCTCGACGATCGAGAAGCCCTTGCCCTTCAGGCGAGCAATCTCGGCGGGCGTGCCTTGCTGCTCGCGCTCGAGGAGCTGGCCGAGCTCGGTGCACGACGTGGGCGGTGGGTTCGGATCCTCACACGCGGCGCGCAGCAGCTGGATCGCCTGCTTGGTGTCGCGGTTGACGCCCTGGCCGATCGAGAGCCAGTGGGCCATGTCGGCGCAGCCGAACTGGGCGCCCATCTCGCACGCCTTCTTGCCGTACTCGTAGGCCTGCTTCGGATCGACGGGACGCGAGAAGCCGTACCGATACACCTCCGCCATGTTCGCGCAGCCGGTCGCGTCGCCGAGGTTGCAGGCTTTCTCGTGCGCGTCGGCGCCGATCTTCGTGTCCCACGCGATGCCGGGCTGCGGGACGAAGTGATAGAAGCCGACCATCGTGCACGAGCCGGCATCGTCGAGCGCGCAGCCCTTCTGGGCCCATTGCAGCGCCGCGACGAAGTCCTTGATGGCGTGCATGCGCAGCGTGAGCGACTGGCAGGCACTGCCATAGTCGGCCTGGCAGAGCTCCGTAAGCATGGCCGTCGCGCGCGCGGGGTCGGCGGGGCCTCCGATGCCTTGCATGACCAGGTTTGCCTCGCGCAAGCAGCCGAGCTGCGAGCCGCGCTTGCAGCTCGCGGCATAGGTCTGGAGGGCGAGCTGCTTGTCGCTGGCCGAGCCCTGCGCGCGGAGGTCGCCCTCGACGATGCACGAGATCTCGTCGCTTGCCTTGCAGCGGGCCGCGAGCTCGTCGAGCGCGCCCGCGAGGTCGTCCTTGTGAGCGCGCACGATCAGGTTGCACTCGGCGATGTCGCCAAAGGCGCAGGCGCGTGCCCCGATCTTCACCGCCGCCTTCGGATCCTTCGCGGGGAGGCCCTCGCCGGAGCGCGCGATACGGGCGGCCTCGGTGCACGCAGCCACGACCACGTCACCCGGGTCGTAGCAGGCCTTGGTGAAGCTCGCGTACGCGGCCGGGATGTCCTGCGTCGTCCCGAGCCCACTCTGCTGGAGGAGTCCCAGCTCGTGGCACGCGTGGGGCGAGTTCGCTTGGGGATCGCCGTCGCAGCCCTCCACGAACCAGCCGACGGCCTCCCGGGCCGCGTCGGCCTCGTCCTGCTTGGCGAGGCCGCGGCGGTTGTTCTTCGCGAGAAAGCCGGCGACATAGCAGGCGTGCGCGTTGTTGCCGCCGCACCCCTTGAGCGCGGCCTGGTACGCCTCGATGTCGTCGTCACCGCTGGTGGCGAGCTGCATCGCGAGCTGCTTGCACCCCTCGGCCCAGTTGCCGGCGCACGACTTGCGGTTCGCTTCGAGCGCGAGGGCCGCATCGGCAGGTGCACCCTGACCCGCCGCGATCCGCTTCGCGTAGATCTGACAGGCCTGGTTGCTGCCGGCCTCGCAGGTGCTCTTCCACGTCGCCGTCGACCGCGCGTCGTCGGGGGCAGGGAGCCCGGTGCCGCGCTCGTACCAGCGTGCGATCGTGAAGCACTGGCGGGTATCGAGGTCGCAGCCATGCTGGGCGAGCGGAATGATCTCGGCGTGCTTCGGGTCGCGCTCCGAGATCCGGATCGAGAGGTCGACGCACGACTCCGCGTGCTCGAACTTGCAGCCGTTGCGGTACGCCTCCTCGATCTCGGCGGCGCTTCCCTGGTTCTTCTGGAGCGCATGCGCGAGCGCGGCGCAGCCTTCGCCGTGGCTCTTCGCGCACGCCTGCTTGTAGGCGCCGATCGCCTTCGTCAGATCTTCCTTCTCCCCGACGGCCGCCTCCGCGAGGTACCCGAGCACGTGGCAGGCCTCGCCGATCGTCTTGCAGTTCGCGACGAGCTGCTTCTGCGCCTTCGCGTAGGTCTCCTTCGCGCCCGCCGCATCCACCACGCCGCCGATGCCGTTCTCGAACATGAACGCGAGGTACGCGCACGATGCGCCGTCGCCGAGCTTGCAGCCCTTGTCGAACCACTCGCGAGCGGCCTGCGGGCGATCGCCCTGCCGCTCGACCGACCCCCGCCGCTGGCAGCCGCGACCTTCCCCGTGCGCGCACGCCTGCTCGTAGTACGTGTTCGCGAGTTGCTCGTCGGCGATGACGACGCGGTCGCGCCCGGACGCGTAGAGCAAGCCGAGCTGGAAGCAGCTCTTCCCGTGCTTCTTCTTGCAGGTCTGTTCGAACAGCGTGAAGGCGCGCTTGCCGTTCTGCTCGAGGGCGTCGAGCGCCTCCTCGTAGATGGCCTCGCTCGACTTGGGCTTCGAGACGCGCTTCACGCAGCCCGACTCCGTGAAGACATACGAGGCGTCCGCGCACTTCGCGACGATGTCAGCCCCTGCGTCCCGCGTGGCAGCAACGATGGCGACGAGCACGATCAGCGTCAGGACTACTTGGCGCATCGGAATCCAATCTCGTTGTCGCGCGTGGCCGGCGGTAAGCCGATGCGCGCGAAGATCGATGCCACTTGCGGGTCGGGAGGCACGCGGTACGACGCCCCGCGCACCGTTCGGGCCCCACCTTTCCACGAGCTCGACGTCCACTCGCGGAGCCCGCCCAGCATCTCGCACAGGCCATCCGAGGAGCAGTCGGTGCTCTCCGCCGAGAGATCCTCGTCGGTGTTCGTGCGCTTCAGGCGGGCGCCATGAAGCATGTTGGGGGTCGTTATCGCCGCGACCTCCCACTCGTCTTCGGTCGGGAGGCGCTTGCCCAGGGCCTGGCACGCGGCGTTCGCCGTCTGCCAGTCGACGAAGCGCGCGGGCAGCGTGGGTGGATCATGCAGCGTCTTGTCGCGGATGGCGGCGTCGAGGTCGGGCAGGGCGCGCGCGAGCTCCCCGATCGTCATCTCGTGCGCATCGATCCAGAACTCGCGCACCGGCACATCTCGTACGGGCAGCGCGTCGGCGACCTTGCCCCTCGGGATACCGGCCTTGTACTTGCCGGCCTTGAAGTGAATCAGGCCCGCGTTGGGATCCGCAGGAGCATCGACGACCACCGCCACCTGCGCGGCATCGGCGACCGGCGCCGGCGCGACGGCCGCGTCGACCACCACCACCGGGCGATCCGGGGGCGGCGGGGGCGCGGGCGGCTCGCGATTCGATACGACGACATAGGCCACGACCGCGCCGACGGCGCAGAGGCCGCCGACGAGCGGAACGACGAGCGACTTCTTCGGCGGCGGTATCGGCGCCGAGGTCGGGGTGTGGACCGGCTGGGTCGGAGCGACCGGCTCGCCCGGGACCTGGCTTGGGCCCAGGTCCCGGGTGGCCCCGTCCTTCCGGCTCTGCTGGCCGCTGGCCTTGCTGGCCTTCTCGACGAGGTCTCCGCTCTCGGTGGCAGCGACGGCGAGCTCGCTGAGCTTGTTCTCTTTCGTCTTGTGCGGCGGCGGCACGGCCGCGCCCGGAGGGACGAGCTGGGCAGCCACGAAGGCGGTCCGCATCGCCTCGGCGTCCTGCGGGCGATCCTTGATCTCGGGCGCCATGCACCGCGCCACGAGGTCGTAGACCGCCTGGGGGATGCCGGAGCGCACTGACTGCAGCTTGACGATGTCGCTGGTCAGCACGCGATGGAGCACGCCGGTGATGGTGTCGCCGTCGACCGCGGGCGCGCCCGAGAGCATCTCGTACAGGATCGCGCCCATCGCGTAGACGTCCGTCCAGGGCCCGACCTCGCCGACGTCGCCGGCGACCTGCTCGGGCGCCATGTACGACGCCGTTCCCATGAGGCTACCCGTGCGTGTCAGGTCGGAGCCGGACGTCTTCACCCGGGCGATACCGAAGTCGAGCAGCTTGGGAATCTCGCCGTCGTCGGTCTCGGTGACGAAGATGTTGTCGGGCTTGAGGTCGCGGTGGACGATGCCCGCCTTGTGGGCGGCGGCGAGGCCCTTCAGGGCGCCACTCATGACCATCTGCACGCGCGCGAGATCCATGTACTCGGGAGCGGGCTTGATCTCGTGGCGCAGTGGATGCCCGTCCAGGAGCTCCATCACGAGGTAGAGCGTGCCGTCCGGCTCGCTGCCGAAGTCGTAGACCTTCGTCACATGCACGGTGCGGAGCGCGGCCACGGCCGCGGCCTCGCGCTGGAACCGGGCGCGCCCCGACTCCGCCGCCGCCACGGCGGCATTCATCACCTTCACCGCCACGCGCCCCTGGGTGTCGGGGTTCCGGGCCTTGTAGACCGCGCCCATGCCGCCGACGCCCAGCAGCCCATCGATCGCGTATTTGCCGATCGTTGCCGCCTTCAGGAGGCTCGTCGTGTCCTTCGGACAAACCTTCCAGTCCGCGGGATAGTCGCTGTGGCAGACGGGACAGTACACGACGCTGCCCATCCTACTCCTGCGACGAGCCGTGTAGGATGCGAGGGTGCGTTTGGTGTGGATCGCCTGCGCTGTCGCGGCAGCGCTGGCCATCCCATGTGCATGGGTCCACGCTGACGTGCGCGCAGACCGCGCGGCCCGCGACGCGGCGCAGAAGCTCTGCGAGACGCAGGACCCGAGCTGCGATTGGCTGGCCACGCTGTCATCGCTCGAGCGCGCGAGCGTCACGCGTGGTCTCGCCGCGCGAGGCCTCACCATCGAGCCCGCGCCGTGGGGCAAGACAGTCGGCAAGATCTACATCTACAACGAGGATGTCTTCGCCGAGGGCAGCAAGGTCCTCCGCTTCTTCAACAGGCTTCACTACACGACGCAGGAGAGCACGATCCGCGCGGACCTCGTCCTCCAGGAGGGCGAGCTGTGGACCACCGAGCGCACGATGGAGACCGCGCGGCGCCTTCGCGATCCGTCGTTCTCGTCGGTGGTCGTCCTCTTGCCCGTGCAGACCGCCGTCGCCGGACAGGTCGATGTCTTCGTCGTCACGCGCGACATCTGGAGCCTGCGTCTCAACACGCAGTACACGTTCCAGGAAGGCAAGCTGACCAACCTTTCGATGTCGATCTCCGAGAATAACTTCCTCGGAACCCGCGCCATCGCCGCGCTCGCGGTGACGATGGATCAGGGGGCCATCGCGACCGGGCCGCTCTACGTCGACAAGAATCTGTTCGGCAAGTACATCGAGCTCCGGGCGCGCGTCGACGCGGTGCTCAATCGCGACGACCTCTTCGATGGCGACTGGAATCGCGAAGGCTCGCAGAGCACCGTTTCGGTGTCCCGGCAGCTCTGGTCCCTCGCATCGAAATGGGGGGCCGGGATGTCGTTCTCGCATCGCTATGCCATTGACCGCTCGTTCCGGGGGACCTCGCTGCGCACCGTGCACTGTCCGGAGGGCGGACAGTGTGAGGTCAACTTCGAGCCCGACCTCGTCGATGACAGCGAGGAGCTGCCCTTCATCTACCGGATGAAGCGCTGGGGCGTGTCGGCGTACGGCACACGCCAGTGGGGCGAGAGCGTGAAGCACCAGCTGTCGCTCTCCTATGGGGTGTCGAGCCAGCGCCCCGAGCTCCTCTCGTCGTTCCCCGGCACCGAGGCGCAAGCCGCCGCGTTCATCGACGCCGTCTTCCCTCGCTCCGAGCTCGCCTCCGTGGCGTCGATCGGGTACGGCTTCTTCACGCCGACCTTCAACACGTTGCGGAACATCTCGACGTTCGATCTCGCCGAGGACGTCCGCTTCGGCCCCGACTTCGACGTCTCGCTCGGTATCGGCACCAAGGTCCTCGGTGGCGACAACAACTTTCAGCGCGCCAGTGCCTCGGGCGGCTGGACGTTTCCGTGGGGCCGCGATGGGTTCTGGCGGCTCGGCGCCAGCATCAGCACGCGCCGCCAGAGCGGCGACTTCATCGACAACAGCGCCGGCGGGTCCGTCCGCATCACGACGCCGACGCTGGGCTACGGCCGCATCGTTGCCCTCACGAGCCTCTCCACCCTCTGGGACAACACGCAGAACACCTTCTTCACCGTCGGCTCCGATGACGGCCTGCGCGGCTTCTCCATCAACGAGTTCGCCGGTCAGCGCTTGCTGAAGGTCAACCTCGAGGCTCGCTCGTTGCCGTTCCCGTTCTGGGTGTTCCGCGTCGGCGGCGTTCTCTTCTACGACGGCGCAGCGGCCGCCGACACGCTCCGCGAGATGCACTATTACCAGAACGTCGGTGTGGGATTTCGCTTGCTGGTGCCCCAGACCTCGCGCGAGCTCTTCCGCTTCGATCTCGCGTTTCCCCTCGACACCACCAACCGGACGACGGCCGGCCACCCCCGGTTTCTCGCCGGGTTCGAGTCCGCCTTCTAGTCGCAGGACCAGGTGGGGTATTCTCCCCGGCGATGAGGTTGGCGCCGGTCGCGCTCGCGATCGCCATGAGTGCGAGCACCGCGTGGGCGGATGCGCGCTCCGACGCCGTCGCCACGGGCCAGGGGCTGGCGAAGCAGGGTGACTACGCGGGCGCGATCGCAGCGTTTCGCGCCGCGGAAGCGGCGGCCCCCCATGCCGAGCACGACTGCCTCATCGCCCTCGCCGAGCTGCGACGCGGCGCCCTCGCCGAGGCTGACGACGGCTTCCAGCGCTGTCGCACGCGCGCGGCCGCGATGTCCCCGGCGTGGGTCGTCCCGGCGTGGGTCGCCAAGGAGGAAGCGGACCTCGCGAAGGCGCTCGAGGCGCGCGCGGCCGCGGGGACGGGCGGCGAGCCCACGCCCGGCGAGCCCGGGGGCGATCCTCCCCTCGGAGAGCCTCCGGTCGGCCCGACGTCGACGGTCGGCCCTTCCATCGAGCCCCCTCCGCCACCAGTCAGACGCGAGCCGGTCGACGTCCCGTCGGCAGGGGCCCGCCACCCGTGGGCGCTTCCCACGCTGGCGACCGGCGGGGCGGTACTCGTCGCGGGGGCCCTCGTGCACGTGTTCGCGGTTCGCCCCGCGCGGACCGAGCTCGCGGCGGCGACGAGCGGCCCCGACTACGACGCCCTCCTGGGGACGTTCGAGACGCGACGCAACGTCACGATCGGTCTCTACGCGGCCGGCACGGCGGTCACCATCGTCGGCGCGGTGCTCGCGATGCGCCGGCACGACCCGGGGCCCCAGCTCGGAGCGAGCGTGAGCGCCGACGCTGCGGTCGTCACGATTGGCTGGTCGCGATGAATCGCGAGCTCACGAATCCCGGCGCCGAGCTGTACTGCGCGACATGCGAAGCCGTGTTCGCGAGCGGCGAGCTGTGCCCCGACGACGGGACGCGGCTCGTTCGGCTGGCCATTCCCGGCGACACGCTCGTCGGGCGCGAGCTCGACGGGCGCTACACGATCGGCGAGAAGCTGGGGCAGGGCGGCATGGGCGCCGTGTACCGCGCTCGCCAGCACGCGATGGGGCGCGAGGTCGCCATCAAGGTGCTCTCCCCGGGGCTCGTGAAGGACGCGGCCTCCATCAAGCGCTTCCTTCGCGAGGCGAAGCTCGCCAGCCGCCTCGT
The DNA here is from genome assembly GCA_022842285.1 of Kofleriaceae bacterium. GTDB lineage: Bacteria > Myxococcota_A > Polyangia > Haliangiales > Haliangiaceae > JABFXX01. The sequence continues at coordinate 13,045 of JALHPV010000093.1, read as the reverse complement.
CCATCCCAACATCGTCTCGGTGCTCGACTTCGGGCAGACGAACGATGGCCTGTTCTATCTGGTGATGGAGCTCGTGGCGGGGCGCACGCTCCACGATCTGATCCTCGCCGAGCATGCGCTCACGCCCGCGCGGATCGTTCGCATCGGCGCGCAGGTCTGCGATGCCCTCGAGGGGGCGCACGCCTTGCCGATCATCCATCGCGATCTCAAGCCGGCCAACATCATGATCCTCGGCACGGGGCGCGACCTGGTGAAGGTCCTCGACTTCGGTCTCGCGAAGTCGCTCTCCCCCGACACCACGTCGGCGACGATGACGAGCGCGGGTGCGCTACTCGGCACCCCGACGTTCATGCCGCCCGAGGTCGCGAACGGCGAGTCCGTCGACCATCGCGCCGACCTCTACTCGCTCGGCTGCATCCTGTTCGTGATGGCGACGGGGCGGGCGCCCTTCGTCAGCGATTCGATCCCCGAGCTCATTGCCGCCCACGGCACGATGGCGGCGCCCCGGACGACCGGCGTACCCCGAGCGCTCGGCGCCGTCATCGACCGGCTACTCGAGAAGGATCGGCGGTCCCGCTACCAGTCGGCCGCCGAGCTGCGCGAAGCGCTCGAGCAGGCCCTCGAGACGGCGCGTGACGAGCGAGCCTACACGGAGCCAGCGTTCGATCACCGCCGGCCCGTCCCGCCCGACCGGCTCACCGTCGAGAGCATGCCGCCGATTCGCTCGTCCGAGGCGATCATCACGAAGCAGTTCGCGGCTGCCTCCCCATCGCGCGCGGAGGCACCCGCGAGCCTCGTGAGCGCCCCGAGCAGCCGACGGTGGCCCATCGTCGTGCTCGTGCTGGCGATCGCGGTCACGCTCGCCGCCATCGCCGTCGTCATGCGCTCGTCGGGACCTGATGCGAGCCGGGTGGCAGCGCCCATGGATGGGGGCGCGGATGCCCGGGCGGCGGTCGTCAGCGACGCGCCGGCCCTCATCGCGTCGCCGGTCGCGGATGCATCCGAGGTCGATGCGTCGCCGGCGCTCGATCCCGTGAACGATGCGCCGATCGATGCGTCGATCGATGCGCCGCCCATCCCCGCCGGGGGGCGTCCGAAGGACGCGCGCCGCCCGACGGACTCGCGTCCGCGCCTGCCGCCGGATGCGATGACGATCGAGCCCCCCTTCGTGCCCCCCCCCGACGCAAGCCCCGAGCAGAGTCCCTTCTGATGCGCATCGAGATCATGGCGTTGACGCTGGCGTTGACTGGCTGCCTCTTCGCGCCGCCGCGACCGTCGAACGACGGTGACGGCGGCGTGCCCGACGGCGGGGGGCTCGATGGAGGCGGAGACGCGGATCCCTCGACGTGCACGCCGAGCCCGGCCGCGATGCTCGATGTCGTGGCGGCCGTGCCGAAACCGAACTCGAGCCTGGGCACGGATGTCCTCGTGCGCGCGGGGACCGACCACGGGACGGCCCACGTCTACTTCTATGAAGCGGCTGTCGATCCCCTTCGGCCGTGTGCGGATGAGGTGGTCGAGCTCTCCGTGCCGGGGATCTCCGTAGCGCGGGTCCTCGCGGTGGCGCCCGGCAACGCGAACCAGCTGGTCGTGCTCGCCGAAACGGTCGACAAGGCGTCGCTCGTGGTCTTCGAGATCGACCTGCAGGACTTCACGGTGGGGACCGCCTGGATCGAGCTCGCATCGCCGCTCGGGACGTTCGGCAATCAACCGCCGAGCCCGTTCGTGGCGTACGTGGTGGCCGAGGAGACGCGCCAGCTCTGGATCGGCGGGCCGGGGTTGACGACGATCGATGTCAGCGCCGGCTTTGCGCTGGCCGGCTCCCCGCTCTCCGCGACGCTGCCAAACTTCGACGACAAGCTCCTGTTCGCGGTCCCCATTGCGGACTTGCAGTTCGTCGCCGAGCTGGTGGGACAGCGGGAGACCTATCGAGCAGAGCCCGCGAGTGGGGGCCAGGTTCCGATCGCGGAAGGGGTGTTGCGCGACCCGGACAACTGCACGGTCGGGGCCTGTGAGGCCCAGCTCGTGCGCCCCGTGTTCGGGGGGCCCGCGCGCGACGATCTCTACTCGCACGTCGCGCTCCAGCCGGCCACGGGCCGGGTCGCCATCGGCACCATTGGCGCCGACAGTTATGTGCGGGTCGATTCACCCCGGCCGGCCGTCGATGTCGCGTTGCACGACTTCAATGGTGGCCTCCCGGACATCGTGACGCTGAACGGTACGTCGAACCGGTCCATTTACGTCTTTACCGATGCCGGTATGACGCCGGTGCGCATCAACCAGCCCGTGCCGAGCTCCGTCGACCGGATCCTCGTCGGGACGTTCACGCCCAGCTCGGCGCCTCAGATCCTCGGTCTATCCGTGTCCCCGACCGCCGAGGGCGCGGCCGAGTCATGCTTCGTCTCTATGCCCGGAACCTTCGAGCCGTGCACCGGCCGCTAGCCGCGTGGTGCGAACGAACCAGCCGACGAGGAAGATGGCGGTAGCGGTGAGGCCGGCCGACAGCCCCCACCACAGGCCGGGGGCTCCCAGGTGGAAGTGGAAAGCGAGGAGGAGCGTGACCGCGAGCCCGATGACGTAGTGCCCGACGACGTTCGCGACGAACGTGGCCCGTGTGCGACCGAGCCCGCGGAGAGCGCCCGCCGCGATGGCCTGCGTGCCGTCGGATAGCTGGAACACGGCGGCGATGAGGAGAAGCGGCACGGTGGCGGCGATGACATCGGTCTCGCTCGAGTAGATGCCCGCGATCTCTGCGCCCGCGGCCACGAACACGAGGGCGCACACGCCCATCACGGCGAGCCCGAGCCCTACGCCCATGAGCCCGCGCCGACGTGCGAGCGGGAGGTCACCCGCGCCGACGGCCTGACCGACCCGCACGTTCGTGGCCGCGCCGATCCCCAGCGAGAGCGCGAAGGTGAAGCTCGAGAGGTTGAGGGCGATGGCATGGGACGCGGCGGGGATGGTCCCGAGGTGAGCGGCGATGAGCGTCGCGACGCCGAAGATGCCGACCTCGGCGAAGAGCTGACCGGCGACCGGAAGGCCGTAGGTCAGAATCTCGCGCGTATCCGCAGGTCGCGGACGCTCGCGCGGCAAGCCGCGATCCAGCGAGCGCACCGCCATGAAATACAGGCCGAGCGTCACGAGCTGCACGGCCGTGGTCGCGAGCGCTGCCCCGACCACGCCCAGTGGTGGCAGCCCGATCGCATCCACGCCAAAGATCAGGACGAGATCGAGGAGGAGGTTGACGATGTTGCCGGCGACGACGGCCACGACGAGCGGGCGCGTGATGTCACGGGCGGCGAGGTAGGCGCGCAAGGGAACGGCGACCACGAATGGCAGCACGCCCAGCGCGCGCAGCTGGGTGTAGAGCACGGCCTCGGTCGCCACCTCGGGCTCGGTACCGGCCAGATGCAGCGCGTACGGCGAGACGGCGCAGAGCGCAGCGAGGACGACCCCCGCGATCGCGGAGATGCGCAGCGCGGCCGCGAGGGAGCGCCGCGCGTCGGCATGGCGGCCGGCACCGAGGGCGCGCGGGATGATGCTGTCGACGCCCATCACGAGGCCCATGCCGACCGAGGAGATGGCGAAGAGGAGGTTGTTGCCGACGCCGGCGGCGGCGAGCGAGACCTTGTCGTGCTGCCCGAGGAGGGCGGCATCGACGTTCCCCATCAGATGGAAGCCCGCCTGTTGCGCGGCGAGCGGGATGGCGAGGCGGAGCTGGAGGGAGAGCTCGGAGCGCTGCTTGCTCATCCGCTCCGTTACGGAAGGGCGCGCGGTTCCATCGGCGCGTTCATGAACGTGAGGCCCTTCGCGACCAGCTGCGCGAGCGCGAGCCGCTCGGCCGCCCGAGGCCCGTGCACGCGGACGTAGCAGGGTGCGTCGTCATCGAGGAAGAGGATGCTCTGGTCGTTGTGATCGAGCGCCTTCGCTCCCACCTCGACCTGCTTCGCTTCGCCCGGCTTCACGAGGACCATGTTGGCATCGGGCTTCGCGCCGGCGATGCCCGCATCCGTCGTCTCGTTGTACGCATCGATGCGGTTCTGGTTGGTGTCCGTGTACTGGACCCAGAGCGCCTCGAAGGTCTGCTTGTGGTTCGCCCGGCAGTCGAAGTCGAAGGACCACGACTCCGGCGGGCGCCCCAGGGCGTCGGGCGGGAGCGGGTCCGGCTGCGCGAACATGACCTCGTAGGCGCACGGCTTCGGTGTACCCGGCGCCACCGCGGCCGGGTTGTCGAAGAACGAGGCCGTACCGCCGGTGAGCTGCGACACCTGGTCGACCTTCACGACCGTGCTGCAATCGAACTTGTCGGGCCACACGCCCGCGACCTTGACCGCGGGCTCGTCGGTCGGCTTCGCCTTGCCGGTGCCGCCAGAATCGGACGAAGTGCCACAACCTGCGAGGAGGACTACGAGCGCCGTGAGCCGCAAAGCGGAGCGAACCTACCACTAATCAGTAGCGGCGTTTCGCGTGGTCGCGTCGTACTCGAGCCGGAGCTCGGCCACCTCGGCGATGGCCTCCGCGAGTGCGAGCAGCGGGGCAGGACGACGGGCTTCGTCGAGGTGAATCGTGCCGCCCAGTCGCCGCTCCACATGGGCGACGTAGATGCCGCCGCGACGCGCTTCGACCACCACCGCGCGGAGATGGAACAACGGGATCGCGGTGTGGCGGCGGATCCCGAGGATGCGGTGCTCCGTGCGCAGGAGCCCTTCCTCGCGATCGAAGACGAGTGAGCGCCGGAGGGTACCGAGCAGGATCCCGATCGTGACGACGAACGCTCCGAGGAGGGCGGCCCAGAGCGCAGCGATCGTGAGCAACCACGCTCCGCCGATCGCGAACGCCCAGCCGGTCCATGCCGTGCCACGTGTCAGGTTCAGCTCGACGCGCGTGCTCGTGCGGCGGCGGATCTGGACGGAGCCGAGCCAATCGAGCACATGGGAAGCCTAGCCGGTCAGAGCCCGACGGAGTAGCCGGCCGTCACCTGCAGTCCCCCGATCTGCCCGGCCAGCGGTCCGTCGGCGAGGCGGGCGTGGATGTAGGCCGCCTCGACCACCACCTGGCCGATGGCCACGTCGTGTCCGACGCCGGCGAAGACGCCACCCGCCGGCGAGGACGCCCGTTCGTCGTACATGCCCAGGTGATCCGAGCCGAGCGTCGAGCGCGTGAACGCGAACCCGAGCGCCGTGCCGCCCCACCCATCCCAGCGTCCGAGGTCGACGCGATAGGCGAGCCGCGCGAGCACGCGCAAGGTCGAGAGTCGTCCGGTCGCGGTCTCGTCCATGGCGGGCGCGGCGAGTGAGGCCGAGTACGCGCCGAAGGCCACGTCGGCGATGAGATGGTCTCCCAGCACGGGCAGCCGGACGCCGACCGTCGCGACCACCGCCGGCGCGGTGACGCGGCCGAGGTTCGTGGTGAGGCCCGCCCGCACGGAGAGCAGCACGCGCGCTGGTACCTCGGTGTGCCGAGCCCGGGGCACGACCGCCACGCGGGCGATCACGGGCACCGGCGCCGCGGTCTCCTCCACGAGTGCGGGCTGGGTGAGGTCACACGCCACGCTGGTGGCCGCGGTTTGATCGAGCCGGGTGCCGAGCCAGGTGAAGCGCATCGCCTTGGCTCCGCGGGTGCACACCGTCCATGCGCGCGTGAGCGGAGGCACGCCGAGCGGTACCTCGCGGCGCTTCACCCCACCACTGCTCGTCGTCGCGAGGGTCATGCCATCGGTCGCACCCGGCGGCACCACCATGGGCACGCTGGCCACGCCGTGGTCATCGGCGATGACGGGCCCGGCGTAGACGCCTTCGATCTCGACGACGACGCTCGCCCGCGCGGCGGTCTCGACCCGGAGGGTGGCCTGGCCCCAGAGCGGCACTGCCTTCGCCGCCATGATCGCCCCGTCGGTGCCCGCCACGACCACGAGTCCCACCTGCGGGAAGCGCTCGACAGGCAGCGTCCACGTCGAGCCCTCGATGTGACCGGGGGTGACGAGTACCGAGGCGCCGGCCGGGAGGTCGGCGACGGTCACCTCGATCGTGGCGTCCCGACCGAGCACGGCCTTGGCGGGGACCTCGATCGTGACATCGGCCTGCGCGACGCCGGTCGCGAAGATCAGGACGAGCGCTGACCTCTTCACCAGGTCACCCTCGCGTCGAGCTTGGGATCCCGGATGGTGGGGCGGGTGAGGAGCTTGCGTTCGCGGCGCCCCATCGCATCTTCGACGAGGATCACGATCTTCTGCGTCCCGGGGGGCACCGGCGCGGAGAACGTCCCGCTCGCGTCGGGGTGCAGCCGCACGCCGTCCACGCTGATGACGGCACCAGGGGTGGTCGCGCCGACGACCTGTTCGGCGACGCGGACCTTCAGGAACAGCGACGGCGGAATCGGGGCCGGGGCCGTGGCCGGCTGCCCGGCCCGGACGATCGACGCCATGCCACTCGGCACGTCGATGGTCTGGCCGGCCGCCCGGACCTGCACGCTGCCGCGCTGGGCGGCGATGACCGTGTGCCCGGTGCCGGAATCGAGGACATCGAACGCGCCGGCACTGGTCTCGGCGAACGCTTCTGCGTCACGGGTCGAGATCCGGATCGTCGGACCACCCGCCTCACCCGCGTCCGCGGAGACACGACCGAAGGTCAGGGCCACCTCGGCGAGCGAGGCACTGATCTCTCCGACGGTCAGCTCGGTGCGGTCGTCGACGAGGACGATGGCGCCGACATCCAGCTCGGCACTCGCGCCCTCGGCCGTGCGAACGACGTCCTGCTGCGAGAGCACGGCGCCGGCCTCGAGGGGAGCCCACGTCGTGTCGGTCTTCCGCTCGACCCGCCCCGTGACCTTGACGACGACGGCGACGCGGGGCGCGGCGTCGGGAGGTACACGTTGGATCGGGGGCGCGCTGGGGCGCATGGGCACCACGACCTCGGCGGCCGTGAGGGGCGGATGCTTCTCGGCGACCGCGAGCCTGGCGATGACGAGGCTGCCGGCGATCAGCGCTACGAGGATCCCGGCGATGAGCATCGCGCGCATCAATCGGTCCTCATCGGCAAGCGGATCCGGAAGCACGCTCCACCGGACACCGCTTCCACGTACGTCACCGTGCCCCCCGCGGCTTCGATCACGCGGCGGCACAAAGCGAGGCCTAGGCCGGTCCCGGAGCCGGCGGCCTTCGTGGTGAAGAACGGTTCGAAGATGCGATCTCGCAGGTCCGCTGGAACCCCGGTGCCGGTGTCCGAGACCTCGATCTCGATCGCGTCACCGACCGCGCGGCCCCCGACGGTGATGTGTCCTCGCGGCGGCGTCGCGTACATCGCATTGACGAGCAGGTTCAGCAGCACCTGGTGCAGCTCCGTCGCCCGGATGCCGACGGCCGGCAGGCTCTGGTCGACGATGACGGTGATGGCGATCCGCTTCAGTACGAGCTGCGGCTCGAGGGCGCCCGTCACCTGATGGATGGCCGCGACGGCATCGGTGGACGGGGTCTCGTCGGCATCAGTGCGCGCGATGCGGAGAAAGTGATCGAGGAGCTCCGAGACGCGGAGGCTCTCCTGTTCGATGAGCTCGGCGTACCGCGAGCTGTCGGGCTTGCGGCGCGCGAGCTGCGCGAACCCGACGATGACGGTCATGAGATTCCGCGTCTCGTGGACGACCCCGGCGGCGACCTCGCCAAGCGCAGCGAGCTGCTTCAGGCGCGCGTAGTCGAGGTCGGTCAGGCAGATCTTGGTGGGATCAGACATGGCTATTCGAGGTGGGCTCCCGGGGCCGCGACAGGCAGGGTGACGGTCATCGTGGTGCCGGCGCCGACCTCACTCGTGACGTGGATGTGGCCGTGGTGCGCATCGACGATGCGGTCCACGAGGGCGAGGCCGAGTCCTACGCCCGACCAATCGTCCTTCGTGGTGAAGAACGGCTCGAAGATGCGCTCGTGCAGGTCGGGCGCGATACCGCGGCCCGTGTCGGCGACACTGACCGAGACCTCGGCGTCGCTCGCGCGTCGCACGGCGAGGGTGAGGAGTCCGCCCGGCTGCATGGCCTTGATCGAGTTGTCCACGAGCTGACCGATCGCGAGCTCGAGCTGGGCGGGGTTCCCCATGATGAGGGGTGGGATCGTCGCGCCGGCGCGGTTCACGGTGATGCCCGCCGCGGCCAGGGCCGGGCCGCGCGCGGTGGTGACGGCCTCGACCACGGACGCGAGGTCCACGCGCTGCGCCGTGGGCAGCGTTTCCTGGGCGAGCGTGGCCATGCGCTCGACGATGCCGCGGATGCGCAGCGCCTCGCGCTCGATGGTCTGGAGCCGGGTGGTCAGGCGCGGATCGCCGGCGGTGGCGAGCATGATCTGGGTCATGCCGAGGACGCCGGTCAGCGGGTTGTTGATCTCGTGCGCGACGCCGGCCCCGAGCGCAGCCACCGCGGCGAGCTTGCGAGACTGGACGAGCTGGTCCTGCGCCGCGGCGAGCTGGAGCTCGCTGGCCATGCGATTGAAGGCGACGCCGAGAGCGCCGAGCTCGTCAGGGCTCGTGACGGGGACGCGATGCTCGAGCTCGCCGCGGGCGATCGCATCGGCAGCGACGCCGAGGTGATGGAGGGGGCGGCGGATCGCACGCGTGAGCACGATGCCCGCCACCATCGCGATGGCGATGCCGATGGCGATCCACGCGAGCATGTGGAGCCGCAGACGGTCGAGGACGCCGAATGCCGCGGCCCGTGGTTGCTGCACGGTCGCCGTCCACCCGAGCCCGGCCGATCGCGAGGCGGTGAGCACGTCACCGGTCGCCAGCGCGCCGCAGAGCGGCCGGCCTCGTGCATCGAGTAGCGTCGTGGTCACGTGGGTCGGCGCGGTGGCGGCGAGCTCCTCGCAGATGCCCGCGAGCGACAAGCCGACCTGCAAGCGCCACCGCTCGGAGCCTGCGCCGGCCACGACCAGCGCCATGCGCACCGCCGGAGCACCGGACCCGCGGGTCGGCTCTGCCACCGACCAGCCGACGACGGCGTGGTCCGTCGCCGCGACGCGCTCGATCTTCGCATCGGCGAGGTGGTCGAGTTGTTCGGTGATCAGCCGCAGCGCTCCGGCGAGCTCCTCGCCCGAGAGCGCGCCCCACGGGATGGTGCGAGCGAGGCCTCCCACGGCGCGTTGCGCCGCATCGATCGTCGTGGTTGCCGTGCGCGCGGCCGCCTCGGCCGTTCGTCCATGCAGCTCCTCGAGTCGGCTCGCGAGCTCTGCTTCGTACGTGCGACGGGTCGTCGTGGCGAATACCGCCAGCGGCACCGCGGCCACGATCCCGAGGATGACGAGCAGCTTGGCGCGAACGGTCACGTATCGAGCGTCCTTCGCACCGTGCGCAACAGGTCTTCTGTCGAGTACGGCTTCGCGAGGAAGGGCAGGCCCATGTCCGCGCGCGGCGCGGCCGCGACTCCCGACGTGAGCACCACGCGGATGTCGGAGCGTTCGGTGGCGAGCTTCTGCGCGAGCTCGACGCCCGAGATGCCGGGCAGGTCGATGTCGGTCAGCATCAAGCGCGGCTTGCGCGGGGTGCCGGCCACGACCAGCGCCTCCTCGGCGGACATCGCGGTGTGAACGGCGTAGCCGGCACCGGCGAGCAAGCGCCGCGTGGCCTCGAGCACGGCCGCGTTGTCCTCGACGACGAGGATCGATTCTCCCCGGCCCGCGACGATGGGCAGCGGCGCCGTGGCCCGGCGCGCGGCCACCAGCTCGCCCGCGACGAGCGGGATCGAGATCGCCATCTCCGTTCCCTCCCCGGGTGTCGACGTCACGTCGATGACGCCGCCGCGGCGCATCACGATCTCGTGCACGGTGGCGAGGCCAAGGCCGGTCCCGGCGCTGCCCTTGGTGGTGAAGAATGGCTCGAAGATGCGCTTCACCAGCTCGGGCGGCATGCCCACGCCCGTGTCCCGCACGCGCAGATCGAGCTCCCGGTCGCGCTTCGCCGTCGCGATCGTGATGACACCGCCCCCGGGCATCGCATCGCGCGCGTTCACGACGAGGTTCGTGATGACCTGCTCGAGCTGACTCTCGTCCATGTGGACCCAGAGCGGCTCGGCCGCGAGCGAGAGGTCGAGCTTCACGCTCGCCGGAAGCGTCCGTCCCACCATCTTCTCCACGCCCCGGATCACGGCATTGGCGTCGAGCGTGCGCTCCTCGATGCGCTGCTTGCCACTGAAGGCGAGGAGGCGACGCGTGAGGTCGGTGACGCTCACCACGGCCGCTTCGACCTGCGACAGGTCGGCGCGGGCGACGTGATCGGCCTCGAGGGTCTCCATCGCCAGGTCGTTGTTCGACCGGATCACGCAGAGCAGGTTGTTGACATCGTGCGCGATGCCGGCCGCAAGGCGACCCAGCGAATCGAGCCGCTCGCAGCGAGCGAGCCGGCGCTCCAGCTCGACGCGTTCGGCCTCGGCCCGCGTGCGCTCGGAGACATCACGGATGACCTCGATCACCTGTGGGGTCGTGCTGATGCTGGTATTGCCGATCGAGACCTCGACGGGAATCGGGGTGCCGTCGACACGGAGATCGTGGCGCACGACCGTCGTGCCAACCAGGGCCGGTCTTGGTTCGGCGGCCACGAGCGAGTGATGCGGCCGCCCGATCAGGTCGGCGCGGGGCCGGCCGTACAGGCGCTCTGCTGCGGGGTTGGCGCCGCGAATCAGACGCGTCGTCGCGTCGAGCAGGAGCACCGCATCGGGCGAGGCGTCGAACAACTCGCGGTAGCGCTCCTCGCTCTCGCGAAGCTGGCGTACCAGGGTGGCCTGCTCCCGTCGGGCGTGCACCTTCGCGTACGCGTTGCCGATCCGGAGCCGTAGCTCCGTGATGTCACGCATCGGCTTCACGATGTAATCCGTCGCGCCGAGGGTCATCGCCTGCAGCGCCGAATCCATCGACGGGTACGCCGTGCACATCACGACCTCGCCGTCGGGCCGCTCACCCCGCAGGTACCGCACGAAGTCGATGCCAGAGCCATCGGGCAGGTTCTTGTCGACGAGCGCGACATCGAAGTGCTCGCCCGCGACCACCGCGGCCCGCGCCTCGGCCACGGTGTAGGCAGAGAGGACCTCGTACTCGTCGAGGACCGCGCGCACGAGCTCGTGAATCACGGGCTCGTCGTCGAGCACGAGGACGCGATCGGGCGGAGACGTCATGGCAGCTTCACCAGCGTGACGGGGGTGGTCGGACTTCCGATCGTGAGCCACACGTGGTCGTCACCGGGGAACACGAGCCGACGGCCGTCCATGATCTGCGTGGCGGTGGGCATGCCGAGTCCGGGGGCGCCGATGCGGACGAAGTCGGCGGCGCCCGGTGGGGCGGTGGTCGAGGTCCTGTACACCTCGACGCCCGTGGCGCTGTCGAACCCGACATAGAGGTGCGAGCTCGTGGCCGCCACCAGCGTGATCGCGGGCAACAGCGTCGTGCCGAGCTGCGTGTGGTGGGGGGACGCGGACGCCGGGGCGACGAGTTGCCAGTCGCCGGCGTTGCAGTCCGTCAGTGACAACAAGGATGGGATGCACATCCAGAGCTGGGGGCCGGTGGTCGTGTTGCGCCCGACGTAGAAGCGCCCGGCGAAGGCGGCCATCTGCGGCACCGCGCGATCCGCGGGGTAGAGGTCACCGAGCTTGGATGACTTCACGTCGAGGGTGGCGTCGAACGCGCTCGCGGTTGGCGTGGTCAGCGTCCAGCCGAGGAGGCCGCCCACCAGATCGTACGGACCCGGCGTCGACGAGTTCGAACGCATCCAGCCGCGCGGGTTCGCCACGTAGAGCTTGTCGCTGAAGGTCCCGAGCGCATCGATCTTGTCTGTCGTGCCCCCCGCGGCGCCGATGGGCGAGGCAGAGAGCTGCATGCTGATCGCTTCCTGGTTCGTCGGGTCGGAGCCGGGGAGCGGCGGTGTCGTGGTGAGGCCGACGAGGAGCGGCCCCGCGCCCCCCCGGCCGAGGGCGCCGACATACAGGCGATCGGCGAGGACCGCGAGCGCCGTGCTCGTATACCCATCGCCGTTCGCGGCGCGCAGGATGTCGACGTACCGGAAGTCGAGGGTGCCCTCGATGGAATCCGACGACATGTAGATGTACTCGAGCCCCCGGGCGGCGTGCCCGCCGCCGATGACCAGCCATGGGGTGCCATCGATCACCACGCCCGCGAGGACGCCGCGAACGCTCTCGTTGTTGGGGCCGCACGCCGCGGTGTTCTCCGCGCACCCGGTGGCGCCGATCGAGCGGTACTCCGACGTGGCGTTGTCGGCGGTGTTTGGGGGGCTCACGTCTCGCTCGAAGTGAAACGTGACGTCCTCGTGCGCCGTGCCGTCCGGCACGAACGCCTCGATGCGCATACCGTCGGCGCTCGGCCCCACCACCACCCGCCCGCGGTAGCTCGTGACGAACGCGAAGCTCGTTCCATCGCCGAGCGGATTCACTTCGACGATGAACGGATCGATGGGAGTCTCGTCCGCGTCGGGCACGGCGTCGAGCGGCGCATCCAGGCTGGCATCACGCGGACCATCGAGCCCGCCATCGGGGTCCAGCTCGTCGATCGCAACGACGACGAGCGCCCCCTCGAGGAGGAGTGTGGTGCCATCGGGCGCGACGGCGTGGACATCGTGCGTACCGACGGGCAGTCCACGCGGCAACGTGACATCGATCGCCGTGCGATCGCGCCAGTGGGTGTCGGGCATCGCCGCGTCCGCGATCAGGACGGTCCAGCCTGCATCGACCACGGCCGGATCGTGGGTATCCAGATCGAGCTGGAGGGCGGCACGCAGGTTGGCGCCCGTCACCACGGCAGGGGTGACGTCCAGGTGGGAGACGCGCGCGGGCTCGATCGCGATCAAACGCGGCTCCTCGGCAGCGGCGCAGCCGCTGACGGCGAGGGCAACGAGGCCGATCGCGCGCACCATTGACGCTTGAATCGACCGGCGCGCCCGGCGTTACAGCGCTGCTGCCGGAGCGTTACCCGAGATCCCGCGGCAACCGGCGAGGACTACTCGTCGCCGTCGCCGCCGTCGTCGCCGCCGCCGCCGCCGCCGCCGTCGCCGCCGTCGCCATCGCCGCC
>JALHPV010000092.1 GCA_022842285.1 Kofleriaceae bacterium | reverse complement strand
TCGTCGGGGACGACGCCGTCGTCGATGCCGTCGGTACGATGGTTCGCGACGCGGAGACGCCGGGTAACGCGTTCGGCCTCGGCGAGCGGCGCTATCAGCGCCTCGCGGACTTCGACGTTGTGCTCATGCGGAAGGATCCGCCGCTCGACGTGAACTACCTGCACGCGACATGGATCCTCGACCACGCGCGCGGCAAGACGCTCCTCGTGAACGATCCGCGCGGCCTGCGCGAGCTCAACGAGCACCTCGCGGTGCTGCGCTTCCCACACCTCACGCCGCCCACGATCGTGACGCGGTCGGCGGACAAGCTGCGGGCCTTCCAGGCGGAGCAGGGCGGGGCGATCGTCGTGAAGCCGGTCGACGGCTACGGCGGCCTCGGCATCTTCGTGGTGAAGGACGGCGACATGAACGCGTCGTCGATCATCGAGACGTCGACCGGCGCCGGCACCCGCTGGACCCTCGCGCAGAAGTACCTGCCCGAGGCCGTCGAAGGTGACAAGCGCATCGTGCTCGTCGATGGCGAGCCGGTTGGCGCCGTCCTGCGCGTGCCGGGGTCGGCGGAAGCGCGCGGCAACCTGCACGTCGGCGGGAAAGCCGTCCGCACCGAGATCACCGCGCGTGACCGCGAGCTCATCGCCGCCGTCGCCCCCTTCCTGAAGTCCCACGGCCAGATCCTCGTCGGCCTCGATGTGATCGGCGGCATGCTGACCGAGCTCAACATCACGTCCCCGACGGGTGTGCGTCACGCGTCGCGCCTGGAGGGCAAGAACGTCGCGGCCCCGATCATGGATGCCTTCGCCCGCCTGGCGAAGACCGCGAAGACTTCGTAGCCCCGGCTTCAGGACAGCCCCACCCGATCGGGGTCACCGGAGCCCGGCTTTCGACGGCCTGTAACAACCCTGTCATCGGGCCGGTGAGACTTAGCGCCGGCATCGGCCTTGCTGTTACTCGCCCGCATGAAGCTAGCTATCGCGCTGATCGCGCTGGGAGTCGGGGCCTGCACTGTGGGTGGCGATTCCACCGACGGCACCACCGATGACGGCGTCACGGACGATGGCACCGCCGATGACGCCACGACCGATGACACTGCCGACGACGGCAGCCAGCGCGTCTGCAGCTTCGATGACATGACCGACCTGGGGGACCTCACGGCCCTGAAGGCCCAGAAGTGCAACGTCTCCGGGACCCAGGGCGCCAAGAAGTGGTACCGGCTCTCGGCCACGATCGCGGGCTCGCCGATGGACGTCGTCCAGCTCGAGCTCTGGGACGACCAGGGGGCGTTTGCGGGCGGCGTGGTCACCCCAGGCACGTACACGATCAGCGGCGCCGATGCGGCCTACGACACGTGCGGCGTCTGCCTCCGCGGCGTCGGTGACAAGGGCAGTGCCAGCGCGCAGGAGTTCTTCGCGACGGGCGGCACGGTCGAGATCACGGCTCTCACCGCCGGGGGCGCGCCCTTCGCGGCATCGATCACCAACGCGACCTTCGTCGAGGTGGACGCGACGGCCCATACGCCGGTCGCGAACGGCTGTGAGGCCTCGCTCGCCAGCGTGTCCATCAGCGGCACGCTCGTCGACACGGAGGCCGGTGGCGGTGGTGGCGGCGGTGGCGGTGGCGGCGGCGGCGGCGGCGGTGGCGGTGGTGGTGGCGGTGGCGGCGGCGGCGGTGGTGCATGTCCCGCCGGCGTCGGCGACTGAATTTGCGAGCCCACGCTGACGACCCGTACGATGGGCGCATGAAGCTCATCGCCTCGCTCTTCGTCCTCTCGGGTCTCGTCGCGGTGGCGTGCGGCGGTGACGATGTAGCTGACGGCGACGCGAGCCGCATGTGCGAGGGCGCGCTCTACGATCTGTGCACGACCGCCGCGGACTGCGACTCGGGCATGTGCCAGACGTTCGACAACGAGGGCTTCTCCGCGTGCGTCCAGGCGTGCACGCCGGGCGACAACACGACCTGCCCGGAGTCGAACGGCATCACCGCGAACTGCAACAACCGCGGCATCTGCAAGCCGATGGTCGAGAGCGGCTGCTCGCTCTAGTCAGCGGGTGGCTTCTTCCCGAACAGCTGGGCCGCGGCGCCGATGAGCCCGACGGCGAGATGCGCGAACCAGAGACCGAGTGATGCGGCGAGGGCATCGGCGCGTGGCAGCGCGAACAGGCTGCCGCCGATCGCGACATAGACCGCTTCGCGGGCGCCGGCGCCGCCGACCGTGATCGGCAGGAACGTCGTCGCTGCGGCGAGCGGCACGAGCAACAGCGAGCTGCCCAGGTCGATCGGGCCAACGGCCGCCAGCAGCACCCAGCCCGCAAGGGCCACCGCGAGCTGCGTGATGATCGACAGCGCGATCGCGAGCCCGAAGGCCGACCAGTCCGCGATCTCCGGGAGCCGATTGGCGACCTTCGCGAGGGGCCGCGGCAGGTACTTCGCGAGCCGTCGCCCGACGGGGATGCAGGCCACCAGCACGCACGACCCGGCCGTGCCGGCCACCGTCCACCACCACAACATGCCCGTATCGAGGCCGCTCGGCGCGAGGACCAAGCCCACGGCGAGGAGCGCGAACAACGCGAACAGGCCGAGCGCGCGCTCGACGAGCACCACGGCCAGCGCGCCCGTCGCGCCCTCCTCGGCAAAGGCATCGTGGGTGGCGACGCCGCGGCCCACATCCCCGGCGACGGCCCCGGGCAAGTAGTTGTTGTAGAAGAACGCGACGAGGAAGAGCCGCGCGGCGCGTCCCATCGGCGGGATCCGGACGGCGCCGTATGCGCGCATCAGCACGCGCCACCGCACCACGCCGGCGGCGACGTTCAGCAGCACGAGCAGGAACGCGATCACGAATGCGCTCGCGGGGATCTTCGCCAGCGCGGTCTTCGCATCGCCGAGCGGTACGGCCAGCGCGATCCAGATCAGCCCCGCCGCCGTACCGGCGAGCCGAAGGACCAGACCGAGCCAGCGTGGCATGCGGGGACACTACACCGGTGGTGCGCGACTAGCTGTTCCCTCCGTCCGATCACAGCCTCGCGTCGAGGCCGCGGTCGGTCCTCAGCGCCCGAATGGACCACGGCTCCGTTCGCGAGTCCCCTTGAATGCCGAGCCGCAGCGATCTGCGACCGGGGTATAACGCCCGCCGCGTGACGGCACAGACAGGGGCGAGCGTGCGGATGCTGGTCCGACATCCGGGGACTCAGCTCGTCGCCGGTGGACTGCTGCTCGCGCTCGCGTTCCCGGGGCAAGTCGCCGGCTCGATTGGCACGATGATCCTTGTCGGCGGCGCGACGATCGGGGCGGCGTGGCTGTGGTCTCGCCTCCCGGAGCGCTACCGGTCGGTGCGTCCGCGCGTCGCGACCGCGCTCGTGCTCGCCGCCGTGGCGATGCTCGTCCTGGACACGTTCTGGGACACCCTGCGCAGCTCGCCCGACTGGCAAATGGGCGACTGGGGGCCGCAGCACGCCGTGCTGGCGCATGCGATCGACGCGTTCCCCGGGCTCGACATGCCGGTGTGGAATCACGCGGTGTCGACGGGCGATGCGCCGTTCGAGCTGTATCCGCGGTTCACCTATCTGCTCGTCGGCAATTTCGCGACCCTCGTCGGGCTCGAGTACGACCTGCCGCACGCCTACATGATCTTCGCGGTGCTCGTGCACCTCGGGCTCTGCCTCGGCACGACCGCGATCGCGATGCGCGTGGCCCCACGTCCGATCGCATTCGTGTGCGGCGCGATGTGCGTCGTCGAGTCGGGAGCGGTCTCGGAGGGGGGGCCCGTCGATCTGTTTCGCTGGGCGCTCCTGCACTCCGCGGTGGCGCTCGCGTGGTTTCTCGTCGCTGCGCTGGGTGTGCTGTCTCTGCTGGCACGACCTCGCATGCGCGCCGTCTATGCGATCTGGGGCGGTACCTTCGTGGCCGTCATCGCGCACCCCGCGGGGCTCATCGTCGCGGTGGCGGCGGGTCTCTCGCTGATCGGCGTCGCGCTGCTCGCCACCGACGTGCCGGCGCGTCGGCCCTTGCTTGCCGCCGGTCACATCGGGCTCGGCGTGATCGCGGGCGCCTTCGTCTGGGTGCCGCTCGCGGAGCGCATCCTCGCGTACGGGCAGCACTTCCCGAACCGCGTGTTCGCCGCCGCCGACATTCTCCGTGGTTTGCTGCACGACGCGTGGCCGACGACGGCCTTCGGCATCCTCGTGTTCGCCGGCTACTTCGGCATCATCATGATGCTGTGGTCGCGTCGCGCGGTGGCGATCTTCATCGCCGCGATGGCATTGCTGCTCCTCGTCGGCACGACCGACGCACCGTACATGATGCTCGATCTCGCCGGACAGGGGCTCGCGCGGCTCGGGACGGTGCGGCTCACCTCCCTCGCGCGGCCGTTCCTCGCGGCGTGCGGCGCATTCACGTTCGCGCTCGTCATCGCGCAGGCGGCGAAAGGATGGCGGGCGGCTCCGCCGCAGCGCCGGCTCGTCGGGCTCGCCATCGCAGGCATCCTCGCCGGCGGGGCGCTGCGCGAGTTGCCGACGGTGTGGCGCACGCTGTCGGACAGCGCATTCTCGACGACGCGCGAGCTCGCGCCGGACCGCGCGGGCCGCGATCGCCTGACCGAGTGGGCCCGACAGCGTGCAGCGGAGCTGAAGCCGGACGCATGGGGGCGGGCACTGTTCGAGACCGACACGCACGAGCACTTCCACCTCACCGCGATCACCGGGCTGCCCACGTTTCACCTGCCGCCGCAGCCGGATCTCTTGCTGCGCGAACGCATCGAGGACACGACACCCGAGAGCCTGCGGCGCTTCAACGTGCGGTGGGTTGTCGCGCAGGGAACTTCGCCGGAGCTCGGTGATCCGGCGACGGAGATCGAGCTCGGGACGTACCGGATCCGCGAAGTGGCCGGATGGGACGGCGCATTTGCGCGCATCGAGCGCGGCGAGGGGACCGTTCGCACCATGCGGCTCGACGATGTCGCTGTCGAGATCGAGGTGGTCGGGACGGCCCCGGTCCTGGTGGCGCTCGGCATGGGGCACTACCCGCGATGGGTGGCGCATGATGCAAGCGGCGCGAGCGTGCCTGTCTACGCGCTGCCAGCAACACCCGACGGTAAGCTGCACGTCGTCGCCGCGTGGGTGATGCCGGGCACGACAACGTTCACGTGTGACGGCCCGCTACCGTCCGACGGTCACGGCACCGTCTCCACGATCCTGGCGCTACTCGTCATGGTGGGCGGGGGCATCGCGTGGCGACTGCGACGCGCAGCGATCCTCCGGCGAGTGGCGCTGATCCGTCAGCGCCTGCATCCCTGCTCGTCGATCGCGCCGAAGCTTGCGGTGCCGCTGGTGCTCGTTCTCGTGTTCGCGCGGGGCTGCCTCGATACCCTCGAGCCGATGGCGGCCTTCGAGCTGGGAGCTGGCCTGCGCGGCTCCGCCACCGTCGAGGCGCGGCTCGCCGACGGTCCATGGGAAGTCTGTTCCTACAGTCGCCTGTCGGCGAACTACATCTGCCCCGAGCTCCTGGTGGTCTCCGATGGCTTCGCGAATCTTCTGAACGACGCGCCGCCGAGCTGGGGCTTCTCGACGCCCGCGATCGTGGCGAGCGCGCATGTCCCCGGCGTCGAGATGCGCATCACGCGCGAGGCGAGGGTCTCCGGGCGTTACTGGCTCGCCACGAGCGGGGAGAGCGTCGCGGTTTCGGCGGGGAGCGAGCCTCCCCACGAGCTACGTCGTGGCACCGTCGACTTCGCCGAGGCCGGCACGCGGCTCGTCACGGTGCAGGCTCACGTTCCGACGACCACCTGGTCATTCACGCTCGTACGGGAGACAGCGCTGGTCCCTCCGCGTCCGCACCTCGATCCTCCGCCCGCGGTCGCGCCTCAGCGCTGACGCGTGATCCACTCGACCGCCGCTGTCATGTGGTCCACGAAGGCCGGTTCATCCCAGCGTGCCGCCACATGGCCCAGGCCCGAGTAGAGCGCACGTCCGCCGAGCGTCTCGTGCGCCCAGATGATCGGATGGTCGGCGCCGTGTGTGCCGCCCGTGTAGCTGGTCTCGTCGAGCGTGGCGAGGACCGCGACGCCGGCGACGTCGCGCGGGTTGCCTCCGAAGTTGTACCACTCGTCCTCCGCGCGCCACGGCACGGGCGGTTCGCCGAGGGCGGGATGTGCTTCGACATAGACGTCCGCGATCTGGATCGCGGGATGATCTTGAAACGGCGCCACGACGAGCTCGCCGTAGAACGGCCACGCGTACTCGGTGTCGGCGGCGGAATGCACGCCCAGCCAGCCGCCGCCATCGCGCACGAACGCTTCGAGCGCAGCCTTGCCGTCTGGGTCGAGGATGTTGTCGCCGCTCGTGTACAGAAAGACCACGCCGACGAAGGGCGTGAAGTCGACGACGGGCTCCTCGGTGCTGGTGGTCGCGATGCCCACGGCTTCGAGGCGCTCCGGCAAGACGCGCAACGCGGCGGCGATCGCATCGTCGTGCCGGTATCCAAGCGTGCGCGAGTACAGCAGCACGTGTGGCTCGGGCGTGGGATTGCTGCACGCCGCGAGGAGGACCACCAGGCGCTTCACAGGTGCACCCCGAGCAACCGCCGTGACGAGAGCCGCAGCAGCACTGCCGACGCGACGAGGGCGATCGCCGTGCCCGCCCCGGCCCCGACGAGCCCGAAGGCCGGCACGAGGAGCACCTGCGCGAGCGCGTTCGTCGCCACCATCACGACGAGCACGAGCGAGTGCCAGCCCGGGCGCCCGCCCATCAGCAGCATCTGATTGAACGGCAGCCATGGACACGAGAGCACCACCCCGAGCATGAGGATCGCGAACGGGACGGAGCCTGCGGAAAACGCGGCGTCGCCGGTGAGCACGGGGATAATGAAGGGGAAGGCGAGGGCGCCCAGGACGCAGGCGCCGATCATCGCGGGGACGAACCAGCGGCGCGTCGTGCGGACCATGGTGTCGACAGCGGCCGTGTCGCCGCGGGCGAGTGATTCGGCGATACGCGGGTTCACCGAGGCCTGCACCGCGACGGGGATCTGCATCGCTCCCTCCGCCAGGGTCGCTGCCATGGCGTACACACCGACGGAGGCATCGGAGAGCGCGATGCCCACCATCCAGACGTCGAGCCGCGAGCCGAGCTCGATCGCCAGCATCGACGCGCTGCTGCGCGCTCCAAAGCTCGTATGCGTGCGAGCCCAGCGCCCCCACTCGTGACCGCGACGCAGCGACACCATCACGAACGTCTCGCCGGCGAGCACGAGCAGCAGCACGCCTTCGACGATGCTCCACAGCCCCGGCAGAGTGGTCACCTCGACCTCGCAAGCGACCGCGACCCCGAGCGTGGCGCCGATCAGTAGATAACGCGTCGACGTGTAGATCGCGTAGGCGCGCATGCGGGCCAGCCCGTTCGTCACCGCGAGCAGGAGTTTGTTGATCGAGAAGCAGAACACTCCGGGCGCGGCCCACAGCATCCCGGTGCCGACAGCGGGGCTCTTCAGGATCGCCGCCACGGGCCCATGCAGCGCGACGAACAACCCGGTGGCCACGACGGCGAAGCCGATTCCTGGTACGAGCCCTCCTCGTGTCACCGCCGCGACGTGAGCGTCATCCGCGGGGCGCGCGGCAACCTCGCGGAGGATCGAGTACTGCATCGCTCCAGAGCCGATGATCGCGAACACCATGTAGATCGACGTCACCTGGTTGAAGACGCCGAGAGCTTCGGCACCCCAGACGCGCCCGATGACGAGGTTCAGCCCGAGGCCGATGACACCGAGTAGCGCGACGGGAATGAGATTCCACGCGACGTCTCGCTCCAGACGCCGCACGGCCTAGTAGAGCTTTGGCGCCGCGTTGATGATCTGGAGGGCTTCTTCCGCGGAGAAGCCGACGAGCTGCGCGTACTCGCGAATCGACGGCCAGCGCGGCTTCGAGTACTCGCTGGCGCGGCGCAACGCCTCGTCGCGATCGATGTGACCCTCACGCACCATGTTGGACAGCATCACCTCGTCCTCGGTGAAGCCAGCCATCGTCTGGTAGATGTAGTTGTAGAAGGCGGCCGTGCCGTCGCCGATGCGCCAGGTGGTCGTCGTATCGGTGGCGACTTCCCAGTCGTACTCGCGACGGATCGTCCCGACGATCGTGTCCTCGCGCCACGGCAGATAGTGGAACAGATAGAGGAAATCGTCCTTCACCATGAACGTCTGGTAGAAGGCGTTCGCCGTGTCGACGAGGGATTCGTTGATGTAGCCGGGGTTCGTGGCGTAGTTCTTCGCGAAGTAGCGCAGCATCCCGAGCTTGTTCCGTAGCGACATGCCGGTGAGCGTGTTGCCGTGGTCGTCCTGCGGGACGCCCATGAGCCCGGTCTTGTAGGGCGCATCCTCGATCATGTTGCCGGTGCAGAAGATGACGAGCTTGATGCCGGTCTCCTTCCGCAGCTGGCGGGCATGCGCGTAGAACTCCTTGTCGCCCGCCATGAGGAGCGTGACCATCCCGAGCTCGGGCTTCTTCAGCCACGCCTCGACGTTCTTGCGCACGTAGCGCCGCTTGGTCGGGATGTCCGCCGAGCGGACAATGTGCTCGATGCCGAGCTTGCCGCACACGCGGGCCTGGTTGCGGCGCGCGAGGTCCGTGACCATGCCCCAGTCGTACGTGAAAGCTACGGGGTTCATCCCGAGCACCGTCTTCACGTAGTGGAGCCCATACGACGAGTCACGCCCGCCGCTGAACGCCAGGATCACGTCGGGGCTGCCGTCCTTGCTGCGGTACTTCTCGACCTCGCGAAACAGCGCCTCCTCGCCCTTGGGCGTGATGCGCTTCCAGGTGCGGCAGTAGCGGCAGATGCCGTGCTCGTCGTAGTCGACGTACGGGTACGTCTCCGGGAGGATGCAGCGCACGCAGCGCTTCAACGACGCTGCGTTCGCCGAGCGATCGACGATCTCGAGCGTGTGGCCGTTCGGCGTGATGGGATCCGCTGGCGGCGCACCGGCCCCCAGCGCGAACGGCGTTCGGGCGAGCGTGTGCAGATCGATGACGAGCGCCTGGCCCGCCTTGACCTGCTCGAGCGTGCACTCGCCGATGCGATCGACGAGCGACTTGCTCTCGACGAGACGCTGGAGGATGAACCGCTCCGACGCGAACGCGAGGACCGTCCCACTCGCATTGCGCAGCTCGAAGAGGGACCCCGTGTTCGTCGCCAGCAGTAGCGAGTCGAGGTTATCGAACATCATGGCGATCGACGCGGACCCCTCGATGGCCGCGAACGTCTCGCGCGTAGCCCGAATGAGGTCGCCGTGCTCGGCCAGGCGCTGACGCAGCAGACTCGCCAGGACCTCGCTGTCGAGCTCGCCGCGGGGCGGCTGGTCCAGCTCGTGGGCGAGGACGCGGTCGTTCACGACGATGCCGTTGTGCAGCGCGACGGCCCCGCCGGTGATGACGGGTTGGTTGTTATCGCCATTCGACTGCGCGCCGTTGGTGGCGAGGCGCGAGTGGCCCGTGATGGCGATCGGGCGGCCCGACGTGGCAAACCTCCCGAGACTCTCGTCGAGCAGCGCGTGAAGGCGTGGGCTGGCGAGGAAGTCCGTCACCGAGCCGGCCTGCTTCAGCACGGCGATGCGGTCCCCGTCGTGGATCGCAATCCCGACGGCCTCGCGGCCGCGCGTCTCCGAGTAGCGGAGGAGCGAGATCGCGAGCGAGCGCGCCAGGTCGTTGTCGACGCGGTCGCTGCCGGCGCAGATCACTCCAAAGATGCCGCACATGGTCGGGCTCCTTATACCGCGCCCGTCCTTGCGGGGGGCCGGGACTTCCGCTACTCGCAGAACATGACCGCCTGCGCCGTGTGCGATCGCACGTCCGCGAAGCCGCTGTGGACGGTCAATGGCTTCGACGTGGTCGCCTGCGGCTGCGGCCTCGCGCGCACGGTGCTCCCGCCCGGGTTCGACCCGGCCTCGATCTACAGCGAGGAGTACTTCCAGGGCGGCCACACCGACGGGTACGCCGACTACCAGGGCAGCGCCGACGCCCTCCACGCCGAGTTTCGCTCGGTGGTCGCCGCTCTTGCGCGGTTCGTCCCCGGCGGTTCGCTCGTCGAGCTGGGCTGCGCCTACGGGTACTTCCTCGACGTGGCCTGCGAGCGCTTCGATGTTTGCGGCGTCGAGATCTCCGATCCGGCACGCGACGCCTGTCAGGCCCGGGGCCTCGATGTGGTGCGCACCCTGACGCCGGACCTCACCGAGCGCCGCGGCCCTTTCGATGCCGCCGTCATGCTCGACGTGCTCGAGCACATGCCCGATCCGGCCGGCACGCTCGGCGAGCTCGCGGCCTCGATGCGACCGGGTGGCAAGCTTCTCATCACGACCGGCGACTGGGGGTCGGTCATGGCCCGGATGCTTGGTAAGCGCTGGCGCCTCATGACGCCGCCCCAGCATCTCTGGTTCTTCAACCGCGAGACCCTGACCCAGCTTCTGGAGCAGCAGGGGTTCCGCGTGATCGACTTCACGCACCCCTGGAAGCGGGTCCCGTTCAACCTGGTGACCTACCAGCTCACCCGCTATCTGAAGCATCCAGGCCTGTTGCGGAGGCTGAACAGCCTGCCAGGTGCCGTCCCGTTGAATCTGTTCGACGCCATGCGAGTGGTAGCGGAACGGTGGTAGTACCGCCCTCGCCCATGACCGGCCCCGGGCCTTCTATTGCCGTGATCGTGCCGTGCTTCAACGAAAGCGCGGCCATCGCGAAGGTCGTGTCTGACTTTCGGGCCTCACTGCCCGAAGCCACCGTCTACGTCTACGACAACAACTCGACCGACGATACCTCGGCCGTGGCCGCGCAGGCCGGCGCCGTCGTGCGCAAGGAGCTGACGCGCGGCAAGGGCAATGTGGTGCGCCGGATGTTCCAGGACATCGAGGCCGACATCTACGTGATGGTCGACGGCGACGACACCTATGATGCATCGCGCGCGCCCGAGCTCGTGAAGCGGCTGGTCGACGACAACCTCGACATGGTGGTGGGCCGCCGTATCGAGACTCATCAGGCCGCGTACCGCGCCGGTCACCGCCTCGGCAACCGCGTGCTCACGGGGCTCGTGCGGTGGCTGTTCGGCGCGCACATCGAGGACATGCTCTCGGGGTACCGCGTGTTCTCGCGCCGGTTCGTGAAGAGCTTTCCGTCGTTCTCGCGCGAGTTCGAGATCGAGACCGAGCTCACCGTGCACGCCATGCAGATGCGCATGGCCGTCGCCGAGGTGGAGACGGACTACAAGGAGCGCCCGCCGGGCTCGGTGAGCAAGCTGCGGACGTTCCGCGATGGCTGGCGGATCCTGCTCACGATCTCGAACCTCATGCGCAACGAGCGCCCGCTGCTGTTCTTCTCCCTGATCGCGCTGCTGTTCGTGCTGATCGGCGTGGTGCTCGCGATTCCGGTGCTTGTCGAGTACTCCGACACGCACGAGGTACGTCGCTTCCCGACGGCCTTCCTCGTCATCAGCCTCGGATTGTGCGGCATCGTGTCGTTCGCGACGGGCCTCATCCTCGACCTCGTGGCTCACGTGCGGCGTGAGGCGAAGCGGCTCGTCTATCTCCAGCATCCGGCGGTGGGCAGCCGCCCGCCGCGTGCGGACGCGTGATCACCCTCGCCATCCCGTACTACTCGGGACTCGAGTTTCTCGAGCGAACGCTGACGAGTGTCCTGGCGCAGACGAGCGACGACTGGTCATGCGTGCTGTGCGACGACAGCAGTGACGAGCGCGTCGCGCCCCTCGTGCAGCGAGTGGGGAAGGGCCGCATTCGCTACGCGAAGAACCCGGGCAACCTGGGCATGGGCGCGAACTTCAACCGCTGCATCGAGGTCGCGGAGACGGATCTGGTCACGGTGGTCCACGCCGACGACGAGCTCGCACCGGAGTACGTCTCGACCATGCACGCGGCTGCAGAGCGCCACCCGCGAGCGGCCGCCTTCTACTGCAACGCCACGATCATCGGCCCGAACAGCGAGCCGCGGTTTTCCCTCGCCGATCTGGTGAAGCGGATGATCACTCCCTCGGCGCGCACGGAGGTCGTCCTCGCCGGGGAGCCCGGCGTGCGTGCGCTGATGCAAGGCAACTTCATCGTGGCTCCGACGCTGTGCTTTCGGCGGTCGGTGCTCGGCACGCGGCGCTTTCCCACCGATGTCCGGTTCATCATGGATGTGTCGCTCACGACGCAGCTCCTGCTCGACGGCGAGCACATCGTGGGGCTGCCCGCCCATGCGTATCGCTATCGTCGTCACGACGAGAACGCGACGGAGCAGCTCACGCGCACCCAGGATCGTTATCGTGAAGAATCGGCGTTCTACGATCGCATGTACGAGATCGCGACGACGCGGGGCTGGCTCGAGTGCGCGAAGACAGCCCGGAGGAAACGAATCCTGAAGCTGAACCTCGCCTACCGCTCGCTCAAGAGCGCGGTGATGCTCGATCTCGCCACGGCGCGGCGTGGATTCGCGACACTGAGGAAGCTATGACGAGCGACGTTTTCGCGACGGGACACTACGCTTCGGGGCTGCGCGAGAAGCTCAAGCGCGGCATCGAGCTCGGGCCGAAGTACTACCTGTTCGACGTGCCGCGCTACTGGAGGCAGCGAAGGCAGAGGGGCTTGCCGGCGCTCGACCTCGGCGCCCTGTGGAATCCGGTGCGCTCGCTGCGGCACGAGACCTACACCAGCCAGCCCGTGCCGCCGCGCTACGAGGAGGCGCTCCGCGCGCTCTACGATGCGGGGGTCCGGTTCGACAATCCGCCTGCTCGCACCGCCGCGCTCGTCGCCATGTGGTGGGCGACGCGCATCACACCGGGTGATGCGATCGAGTGCGGGGCGTACCGCGGCGCGACCTCGCTACTCCTCGCGGTGCTCGGCAAGCTGCACGACGTGCCGCAGCGCGTGCTCATGCTCGATACGTTCGCCGGGATGCCCGCTCCATCGAAGTTCGACTCGTCGCGCCGCCCGGGTGAATTTACGCCCCCTCCTGACTGGCCGACGACGATCCAGCAGCAGGCGGAAGCACTCGGAGTGGCCGACCGCATCGAGATTCATCGGGGACTCTTCAGCGACACGTTTCCCGCCATCGCGGCGCATACGCCCACGTTCTCGTTCGCGCACATCGACGCGAACATCTACCAGGGCACTCTCGACGCCTGCGTGCGTACACTGCCGCTCATGGCGAAGGGGGGCGCGGTCGTGTTCGACGACTACAACGGTCTGATGGACCTCGGTGCGCGGCTCGCCATCGACGAGTACCTGCGCGATCACCACTTGCCGGCGCCGAGCCCACTCGCGGAGTGCTCGGCCTATCTGCGGATGTGACATGAGCCGCGAGCCCGTCGACATCATCATCCTCGCCTACAACCGGCTGTCGCACTTGCAGCGAATGGTGGATGCGATCGCGGAGCGCACGCAGTACCCGCACCGCATCACGATCGTCGACAACGCCTCGCAGGCTGACGTGCGCGCCTGGCTGTACGAGCAGCGAGCGCGCTTTCACCAGGTCATCTTCAACCCGAAGAACCAGCACCTCGGCGGGCTGCAACGCGGCATCGAGGCCACCAGCGGTGAGCGCTTCATCGTCTCGGACGCAGATCTCATTCCGCCGCCCACGATTGCCGGCCGCTGCTGGCTCACTCGGCAGAGCGACCTGATGGATCGCCATCCGGACTTCGGGATGATCGGCTGCCGCATCGTGGGCGGACCGATGCCGCCCTGGCATATCCCCGGCGGTGCGGAGACCAAGCTCGTCGACGGCGAGATCATGGAGGGCTCGACGGGGGTGTGGTTGAACCTGATCCGCCGCCCAGCTCTCCAGGTTCCGTTCGAGTCCGACGGGATGACCTGTCACGCGATCCGGCGGGCGGGCTTCCGCGTGGGCGTCGGCGCCGACCTCCAGTGCGATCACCTCGGCGACGAGGACGTGTGGCGCTTCCCGGATTACCTCGCGCGCAAGAACGCGCAGAACGGCCTCGGCGTTGTCTATGCGCCGTACGCCCACGTCGCGGACGTACCGCGCCCGCCGAGCCTGCTCGAATGCGCGCTCGCGGCCGCTCACCTCGACGAGCTCGAGAGCCGGGGCATCGCGCTGACCGAGACGGTCGAGCTCGGCGCGGGGACGAGCGAGCCGGTGATCTCGGCCGTCGAGGCCGTTCTCGGAGCGGGCCTCGGGGTACGCGAGCCGCGGGACTGGGAGCTTGCTGTCGAGGGTCGGCGCGCGCCGTGGAGCGACGCCAGCGTCGGTGCGGTCTCGGTGCACATGGGGGCGGGCCACGATGAAGGAGTGCTCGCGGAGGCCCTACGCATCGCCGCGCGCGCGGTCGTGGTGACGACGCCGGCGCAGAGCCTCACCGTTCCCGCCGGCTTCGAGCTGCGCGAGGTGCGGCCCCCGAACGACACCGTACTCTCGCTCGCCAAGGTGGCGGATCGGTCGCGGCGACTGCGCGCGATGGTCGGCTACACGTCACTCGAGCAGCGCACCGAGTGGCTCGGACTGTTTCGCCACGCTCGGTTCGGCGCGCGTCACCTGCGCATGTACGTGCTGACGCGTGCCATCGGGGCGAGCCACCCGGCACCCGCTCCCCGGTGCCAACGCTGCAACGGAGAGCTGCGGGGCGATCGGTGCGAGTGCGGCGCGCTGCGGCGGCGCACGGGGCCCCGCGCGTACAAGCCGCCGTTCGGTCGCACGTGGCTCGGAGCCATCGGTGCGAAGCTGACGCAACTGTCACGCGCCGCCTCCATGTTCGTGCGCGTGCGCCCGGAGAAGCGCTGATGCCGATCCTGCGCAAGTTCCGTGGTGACACGTACGGGAGCGACTACGCGGACTACCTGACGAAGCGCACGCGTCTGGGTGGCTTCCTGCTGTTCAAGCTCTGGATCCCGCACACCGTGAGCAAGCTCCGGGGGCGCGTCCTCGATTTCGGGTGCGGCATCGGCGACATCCTCGCGCGCTGCCCTCAGGGCTCGGTCGGGCTCGAGATCAACGACGCCGCCCGCGAGCTGTGCGTAAAGCGTGGCCTCGACGTGCGGCCCTATGATCCAGCGTCCGACCGGTACGAGCTGCGCGCCTTCACGCCGGGCTCGTTCGACACGTTCCTCATGAGCCACGTACTCGAGCATCTCGAGGAGCCCGCGACCGTGCTCCGCACGCTGATGGCCGCCTGCGACCGGCTCCAGATCCCGCGCCTCGTGTTCAAGGTGCCCGGTGCGGCCGGCTTCAAGATCGACAAGACGCACGTGACGTTCATCGACCGCGCGTTTCTCGCAAAGCACGACCTGCTCTCGACGCCAACCTATGCGGTCCGCGAGCTGACCTACTTCCCGGTGAACGTGCGACGCATCGGTGACTACTTTCCGTACCAGGAGACGATCATCGTCTACGAGCGCCGGCGGTGACCCAGCGCCGGCCTGCGATTCCGCCGGTGGTGCGGCGGTGGGGCCCGTGGGTGGTCGGAGCCATCATCCTTGCCATCGTCATCACCCGGGTGCCGTTCGCGGCATTCAGCGATGCGATGACGCAAGGGCCGATCGTCGCCCTCGCTGCCGCCAACGTCGTCTCTGCCGTCGTCACGCTCTGCACCGACTCGTTCGCGACGTGGCTCGGCCTACGCACGATGAATGTGCGAAAGCCGCTCGCCACCGTCGTGGCCGTGCGTGGCGCGACCTACCTCCTCTTCCTCATCAACTACACCGTCTGGCAGGGCAGCTTTGGCTACTACCTGTACCGGAGCGGCATCTCGGGCCTGCGCGCGACGGGGGTGACACTCCTCCTTGCGGGTACGAACCTCGCGATGCTGCTCGTCGTCACCGGCCTCGCCTACGCGACGCAGGATGTGGTGCCGCCGTATCCCGCGATGACGATCACGCTCCTGGTCGGCATCATCGGCTACGCCGCCTATCTCGTGCTCGTCGCGGTGAAGCCCGCGTTCCTGGCGCGCCGCGAAGTGCTGGCGCCGATGTTCGAGATCGGGGTGAAGGGCAACCTCATCGCAGTTGCCGGCCGCATCCCGCACGTGATCTTCATGATCCTCGGCATGTGGTTCGCGCTGCGCGTGTGGGGCATCGCGGTCCCGCTCGCCGCCGGCCTCGTCCTCGTACCGATCGTGATCCTCGCGTCCGTGATTCCGATCTCTCCGGCAGGGCTCGGCACCGTGCAGGCCATGTTTCTCTTGTTCTTCACCCCATACGCGGATGGCGCCACGCCCGAGGCGCGTACCGCCATCGTCCTCGCGTTCTCGGTCGCGCAGTTCGTCCTCGGCGTCGGCGCGTCGCTCTTGCTCGGAGCGACGTGTGCCGCGGTCGCGCGCAAGCTCGACGTGGAGCCGCCGCCCGCGAAGGCCGACGCGTGAAGCCGCGCGCCATCCTCGCTCTCGGCGCGCTGGGGTTCGTGTTGTTCGCGTACCCCGGGTTCATGAGCACGGACTCCGTGGTCCAGCTCGCCGAGGGGCGGTCGGGACTGCGCACGAACCCGCATCCGCCGTTCATGGCGTTCCTGTGGGGCTGGCTCGATCTGATCGTCCGGGGCCCGCTGACCATGTTCCTGCTGCAGGGCGGCTTGGTTCTCGGCGCACTCTATTCGCTGTTCCGGCGCGTGATCCAGTCCGAGCGGCGTGCGGCGGCGGCGGCGGTCGGCGTGTTGCTGTTCCCGCCGGTCCTGACGACGATGGGCGTGATCTGGAAGGACTCGCAGATGGCAGCGTGGCTCCTCGCGGGCGCGGCCTGTCTGCTTTCAGAGTCACGCCGGATTCGCATCGGTGGGCTCGCGCTCCTGATCGGTGCCTGCGCGTTCCGCCATAACGCGCTCGCGGCGGTTGTTCCGCTCGTCGGCATGCTGTTCACCTGGCAGCCAGGCGCACGCTTCGTGAAGCGCTATGCGACCTCCGGTGCGGCCGCGATCCTCGTCGTGCTGCTCGCGTTTGGCCTGAACCGCGTGCTCACGGTGAAGGCCAAGTACGTGTCCCCGGCCATCGTCGACATCATCGGTGTGCTCCAGTACACGCACGATCGCTCCGATGACGAGATGCGCGAGATCCTGCGCGGGACGCCTTATCGCCCGACCGAGAACATCCACGCTGGGGCTCGCAAGGTCTACTCCGCGCGCAATCCGTACTTCATCGACCACGGCGACGACCGCTTCTTCGATCAGCCGGTCACGCAGGAGCATCGCGACTCGTTCCAGCGCGCATGGAAGGAGCTGATAGCGAGCGATCCGGGGGCGTACTGGCAGCACCGCCTCGCGAGCTTTCGCCAGCTCATGGGCCTCACCGACGATCCCTTGTGGTCGCCGGTCTACATCGCGTTCGTGCAGTCCCCCGATCATCCCGCTTTCATCGACTTCGACGAGCTTCCGTCAGGGCTACAGACCAAGCTCGGCGTCTGGTTCGATACGCTCGCGCAGGAGACCCCGCTCTTTCGCCCCTACGTCTACGCGCTCCTCGCGTTGCTCCTGCTCGTGCTCGCGTGTCGTGATCGCGTGACGTTCGCGATCCTGGCGAGCGGGCTCCTCTACCAGCTCACGTTCCTTTTCGGCGCCGGCACCCCCGACTTCCGGTACTCGCACTGGATGGTCTGTGCGACGTGCGTCGCGACGGTGATGCTCTTCGCGCAGCGGTTGAGGAAGGCATGACGGTCCTCCCGCGCATCAGCGAGTGGTGGAAGGCTCGTCCGCCCGGGCATATCCTCGCGCTCGCGGCTCTCTTCGCGGTCCTGGCCTCGTACCCCGGCTACTTCACGATCGAGGGGCTCGACGAGTGGGGGGATGCGCGATTCGGCGCTGTCAGCGACTGGAATTCGCCGGCGTTCAGCCGCCTCTTGCGGGTCACGTCGTTCGTCAGCGCCGGCCCGGCGCTCGTGCTCGCGATCCAGGTCGTGCTCTTGCTGCTCGGTGCCTTCGAGCTGTATCGCCGCACCGAACCTCCTCGACGCGCGGCGCTGCTCGCGGCGATCCTCGTGCTCGCGCCGCCGGTGTTCGTCGGCATCGCGGTGATCGGCCGCGACTCCATGCTCGTCGCCAGCTTGCTCGCGGGCTACGCGCTTCTCGGCGCTCGACACCCGGGCTCGATGGCGGCTGGCGCGATCCTGCTCGTCTTCGGCGCCGCGCAGCGCGAGGCCGCACTGATCGCGGTCGTGCCCCTCGTCCTCGGGGCGCTCGTGCCACACCTCACCGGGTCGCGCGTGCGTCGCGGCGGGATCGCACTCGGGGCCGCGGTCGGCATCTCGCTCGTGGCGATCGGCGTCGACCACCTATGCGTCGAGAACCGCACGCTGCGCACCGAGGCCCTCGCGGCGGTCTACGACATTGCCGGGACCCTCCAGGACCTGACCGAAGACCAGATCGCCAGCGAGATCGCGGCGCAACACATCGAGACCGTCGCGCCCCCCCAGGCGCGCTCCCTGCGCAGCGTGGTTCGTGACCCCGGTCGGGCCGGCCTCGTGTTCGGGGTCGATACCCTGGCGCAGCGCGAGGCGTTGATCGCCG
This sequence comes from Kofleriaceae bacterium, assembly GCA_022842285.1. Taxonomy (GTDB): domain Bacteria; phylum Myxococcota_A; class Polyangia; order Haliangiales; family Haliangiaceae; genus JABFXX01. The sequence continues at coordinate 5,796 of JALHPV010000092.1, read as the reverse complement.
CCCGCGACGAGATCGTTGCTTTGCATCGCGGGGCGTACATCGCGCACCGGATGCGGCACGCGAGGGGACTCCTCGGGCTGCGCGCCAGTCGCGACCTGCAGCCCGTATACACGCGCTTCACCGTGTTGCCCCCGACGCAGGATCCGATGCGGCATCGCGCATCTCACTCTCCGTTGCAAGCGGGCGTGATCTTCCTCCTGGAGCTTCTGAACTACGCGCGTGTCTACACACCCGCGATCTATCTCGTGCTCGCGCTCGGGCTCCTCGTCGTCATGGTGCGTCGGCGGGCCTGGCCCCTCGTCGCACTCCTCGCGAGCGGTCTCCTGCACGAGATCGGTCTCGTCTTCACGACGACGAACGTCGACTACCGTCAGTCGCTCTGGCTGGTCGTGGTCGCCGTCTTCGCGCTCGCTTCGGTTTCGGCCCGGAGGATAGCGAGCTCGCGTGTGAGCTGAGTCACCTTGTGCTGAAGGTCAACGAACTTCGCGTAGTAGTGGATCAGCACGAAGAGCACCGAGACGATCGCGACATACATCACGAGATCCGCGCCGCGGCCGACGCCGACGAGCAAGGCGATCTCGTTGGTCGTCTCCGGCACCACCACCGCGACTGCGCCAACGCCGAGCAGCGCGAACAGCGTCACGATGTGAAACGGCAGCCGGTTCCGCTTGAGGAAGATGAACCAGCCCGACGCGGCCAGTCCGAGCAGGAGGAGGACGCGGATGATCATGCGGCGCGGAAGAAGTAGTCGAAGAGGATCCGGATCGCCTGCATGCCGCCCTGGCCCTTGGCCATCGAGTGCGCGGTGTACTTGATGGTGCAGGGCACCTCGACGACACGCACGCCGCTCGACTTGATCTTGCGCAGGATCTCCGACGCGTGAGCCATGCGGTCCTGGGTGATGCGGAGCTTCGGTGCGACCTCGGCGCGAAACGCCCGCAGGCCACAGTGCGCGTCGGTCAGCTTCAAGCCAGAGAGGCGGTTCGACATCACGACCGCGCTCTTCAGGAGCACCATGCGCTTCTTCGTGGCGCCATCGACGCTGCCGAGGAAGCGCGAGCCGAGCGCGACGTCGGCGTCCTGCAGCGCCTCGATGAGGACAGGGATGTCGTCTGTCGACATCTGACCGTCGGCGTCGAACGTGACGAGGTACTTCGCGCCCTGCCGGATCGCGAAGTCGATGCCCGTCTGCAGCGCGGCGCCCTGTCCTAGGTTCACCGCGTGGCGGAGGACCTTCACGCCGGGCTGCCGGGCGTGCACGGCCGTGTCATCGCGCGAGCCATCATCGACGACCACCACGGACCAGCCCTCGCGGGCGACGCCGGCCACGACATCGGCCACGACCCTGCCCTCGTTGTAGGCAGCGATCACGACCCACGTATCTGTCCGGCGCGGGACCATCCGGAACGTATATAGGCATCGTGCCGCGGGTGAGGCAAGTCCTCAGAATCGGGGGGCGAGTGCCTCGGCGAGCAAGCAGCGGTCGATGGCGCAGATGACGATCGCCTGGTTCTCGGTCGTCATCGGGGAGATTCGCACGTAGCGGTCGTGCTCGGCCCGCTCGACTCCCGCGCTCGAGATGATCCAGGCCTCGGAGAACAGCGAGCGCGAATCGCCCTTGATGGAGATGGGGATGCGGTCGTATTCGTCGGTGTTGCCGCGCTGGACCCGGGGCGCGATGAGCCGGTCGTGCTCGTACCAGGCGACGAGGAGCGGTCGGCCATCGAACGGCTTGGTGTCGACCCCATGCACCACGAGCCGCGCCGAGAAGCCGGTGGCGCCGACATCCTCGAGACGACGCACGAAGCCCTCGAACTGCAGGCGGGCGGCCACGGGCTGCGACGCCCAGATCGATGGCGCCCGTGCGGCGCGAAGGTGCTCGGGGGTCAGGCCCGTGCTCTCGAACCGAATATCGACACCGGGGTTGGGGTCGAGCTTGCGGAAATCCGTCGCGAAGTCGATGTCGCGCAGCCCGAAGACCTCGATGGCGAGCAGCTGGCGGAAGGCGGCCGCGCCCCAGTCCTCGCCGAACCGATACGGGTTCGGCAACATCGCCTGATACGGAACGACCGTCGCGATCGTGCCCTTGGGGGTCTCCCTCACCCGCGCCATCCGGTCCTCGAACTCCGCATGAATCGGCGCATAGGTCGCGAGCGCGATGCCCCACGAGACGATGTGCGTTCCGACCGCGATCGCGATCAGGGCGTAGCGGAGCGGGCGGGAGCTCGCGAGCCAGCGGTAGTAGGGGAGGATGGCGACGACGGCCACGAGCGCCGCTGGCAGGAATGATTCGTCGGAGTAGTTCGGACCGAACAGGCCGAAGGCGGCCAGACCGGCCGTGACCAGCGCGAACTTCAGGGTGAGCGATGAGTCAGGCAGCAAGGACGCGCGCTCGTCTGCGTTGGCCGGGCGAAGCCCTGGCCAGCGTCGCTCGATGACGAGCTTGGCGAGAGCAAGGAGCGCCGCCACCGAGACCAGGGCCCCCGTCTGGCGCAGCGGCACGATCAGGAGGTTCAGGTTCTGCTCCAGGCCGCGCGAGAACACCCGTCGTACTTCCAAGAATGGAACGTCGAACAGGCCCGCGACCGCGCCAACGCATGCCGCACCCGCGCCGAGGTACATCCAGCGGGCGCGCTGCGAGCGAGGGATACGGCGCAGGAGCGCGACGGCCGCGAGCGCGGTCGCAACGCCGGTCTGGCGCGTTCCGGCCCCGGCGCAGAAGGCCGCGAGAATGAAGAGCGCGTGAGCCCAGCGCGGCGGGCTCCATACGCCCCGCAAGGCGCCCAAGACCCACACCGAGAGCGCCGACGTGTAGATCCATGTCGCGGCGAACGTGCGGTGGAAGTAGAGCAAGCCGGGGCGCGAGTTCGCGATCCACACGAACGCGGAGCCGAGCGCCAGGGCCAGGACGTCGTCTTCGTCGCCGAGCCGCGGCATCCGGCCGAACGCGAGGGTGAAGATGCCGATCACGAGCCCGAGCGCGACCAGCGGTGAGATCACCGCGTGCAGTACTGGCACGCTGACGATCGAGTAGGAGACGGCATCGGGGACCGTCCAGTGCTCGGCGGCCAGCCGGAGGATCCGCGACAGTCCAGCCAGGTGACTGAACCGCTGGTCCCACATCGGCGCGGCCCAGTCCTCACCGGCAATCGGGAACAACCACGACAGCACGCCATGCATGGCCACGAAGGCAAGCGCACCGACCAGTGCCAACGTCCTCACGCGGCGCGGGGTCATCGCCAGTACCTCCCCACGTGCCAGCACTCGTCAGGCGTGCACATCGCGGCCGCATAGACCGTACGACACGCGATCTTCACCGGGATGATGGGCCCGATGGTGATATCGGGATCGGACACCGGGTCGACGCGAACGGTGGTGCCGCAGCCGTAGACGTAGGTATCGACGAGATCCGGCGGGACGCTCTGGTCCCACACCTGGATGTAGGGCTGCCCCCGATCGTCGTCGTGCCGGAGACCGTCGATGAACTCGAGCGAGCTCGGGGTCCAGTCGATGACGAGGAAGGGGCGGTGCTTCGGATCTTCGAACTCGGTGCGCTCGACCTGTACCGTGTAGCGCACGAGCTTGTGCCCCGCGTGCTCGCCGAGGCCATCGAACGCGATCGCCCGCCGGAGCTGGACGAGATCCCACTCCCAGAACGTGGGGATGTACCGCATCGGTGCGATCTTCGCGGCCGCGTCCGGCGGCAACGGCGGGTCGAAGACGCGCCTGGCCACGTAGGACTCCGATGGGGTTGGCTCCGCCCAGCGCGTGCGCCGGTCGAGGACGATTCCGCTCAGGTCGTAGACCTCGTTGCCGACATACTGCCGGAGCGACGCGTAGCGGAAGTCGTCGCCCCACCACCAGCGCGTGCGCTTCCACATGGTGTACGGCGGGACTTTGGCCTCCGTGTCGTCGGGCGCGCTCTCGAGGATCGCGATGCGGCGATCGTTCTCGCGCTTGCCGACGGCGTACACGTAGACGAAGCGCACCGCGTGATAGGCGAACAGGCCGGCGCAGATCCAGACGACGAGGCGCCGCGCGGTCGCCTCGAGAAAGGCGTAGTCGACGACGATCGCGAGCGCGATGACGACGAGCACGCCCGGGGCGAGGAAGAGCCGCTCGCCGACGGTGGGCGACGCGAACAGCGTGACGACGATCGAGCCCGTTGCGAGGACGATGCAGCCGATGGCGATCAGCGCGGGTGTCTCGAGCGCCCGCAGCTTTTCGCCGCGGGCGCGGGTGGCTCCGATGGACGCGAGGAGTGCCACGAGCGTGAGGTGGGTCGCGAGCTGGACCTCGACGACGAAGTCCACGATCACCTCGAAGCAGCCGGCGAGGCCGCGTTCGGAGAGCATCACCAGCGGCGTGTTGCGCGTGGCCATGCCGGCGTAGCGCTCGCGCTGGCCGGGCGCGAAGAAGAGCATCGGGTAGCCGACGAAGATGCCGAGCGCCCCGGCGATCATCCACGGGCGGAGGCGGCCCTGCTTCCACGCGTAGCCGACGAAGATCAGCATCGCGACCATCGCCGTGGGGCCGGTGTGCTCGTTGCTCATGCCCGCGAACCAGCCGAGCACGAACATCGGTACGATCAGCCAGTGGCGCGCGCGGTCGTCGGGGTTGGCGAGCGCGATGCGATACGGCACGAACAGCCACAGCGTCGTCGCGAAGGCCCAGAGGTAGTTCGTCGCGAACGGCCGGTAGAAGTACACGACGCCAGGGATCGGGATCGCGATCCAGATCGCGACCTGGATGAAGAGGAGGAGCTGCAGGTCCCGGTAGGTCGGCCGGGGCAACCGCGCGAAGGCGAGGGCGAACGCAGCGACGAGCAGCCCGATCTGGACGAGCGGCGTGACCACGAGATGGATCACCGGCGGCCCGTTGACGAGCATCAGGAAGACGTCGCCGACGCGCGGATTGAAGTGGAAGTAGTTGTAGCTCGCGTACTCCCAGATCGAGGCGAGCGTCAGGGGGTGATGCCGGTGCCACGTGAGCTGGTACCAGTCGTCCAGCAGGACGGGCGCGTTCCAGGCCTGGATGAAGAACAGCAGCCACAGGAGGCCGATCGCAGCAGCGAAGACGGCGGGCTCCCGGCGGGCGGACACGACGGGGTGGTGTATCGCACGTCCCCGGCAGGTTCGCTGCGTCCGGGAGTGGCCTCTGTGTTATGGAGGGGCGGCATGCGTCCGGTCCTGTCGATCGTCGCCCCCGCGTACAACGAGGAGCGGAATCTGCCTGCCTTCCTCGCGGCGATCATCCCGGTCCTCGAGAAGATCGGCGAGACGTTCGAGATCGTCTTCGTGAACGACGGCAGCCGCGACGGCACCCTCGGCATGCTCGCCGCCGCGGCGTCGCAGGACCCGCGCGTGAAGGTCGTCGGCCTCGCCCGCAACTTCGGCAAGGACGTGGCGCTGTCGGCGGGCCTCGCGCACGCGACGGGGCAGGCGGTGATCCCCATCGACTGTGACCTGCAGCATCCCGTCGAGTTGATCCCCGAGTTCGTCGCGAAGTGGCGCGAGGGCTACGACATGGTGCTCGGCGTGCGCAGCAAGCGCGACGAGGAGGGGTTCCTCCGGCGCACGGCGTCGCGCACCTACTACAAGGTCATGCGGATGATGACGTCGGTGGAGATTCCGCCGAACGCGGGCGACTTCCGGCTGATCGACCGCAAGATCATCGATGTGATCGTGAAGATGCCGGAGCGGCACCGCTTCATGAAGGGCATCTTCGCGTGGCCCGGCTTCAAGGTCACCGCCGTCGAGTTCCAGGCGAACGTCCGCGCGAACGACACCGCGTCGA
>JALHPV010000091.1 GCA_022842285.1 Kofleriaceae bacterium | reverse complement strand
GAGGGCTAAGACGAGGCGAGGCGGAAGCCGACGCCGCGCACGGTCTCGACGAGATCGGGGCGAGGCAACTTGCGGCGGAGGCGCAGGATCACGTTATCGACGGCGCGCTCGGAGGTCTCGAGCTCGCCTTCGCCCCAGGCGGCATCGAGGAGCTGGGTGCGAGAGAGCGGCCGGCCGCGGGCCTTGATCAGCTCGCGCACCACGGCGAGCTCGATGGACGTCAGGGGCACCGACGCGCCATCGATCCAGAGGTTGCGCTCGTAGACATCGAGGGTGACGTTGCCGAAGCGGAGGCGGCCGCTCGACGGCGCCTTCCAGTGCACGCGGCGATGGAGGGCGCGGATGCGAGCGGCGATCTCGCGCGAGCTGGCAGGGGTCGATACGGTGTCGTCGAAGCCAGCGGCGAGGAGGAGCTCGCTCGTGGCGTGGTCGCCATCGTTGACGAGCGCGAGGAGGCCGGGCCGCGCCACGCTCGCGGCGGCCCACGCCACGAGCTTCTCGGCCACGATGGGCGCGAGCACGGGGTCGAGGCTGACGATGTAGACCGAGGCGGTGGGCGGCGACTGGAGGACCTCGTGCGTGACGAGGTCGACCTGCAGCGAATCACGGCGGAGGTCGCTCACGACGGCCTGGGCGGCCGCACTCGAGACCAGCGTCATGAGCGCGACGCGCATGGGCTCGACGGCAGACTGGGCGTCATCGGCGGACAAGGCGTACACGACCCAGGCTATGGGGCGGCCGTGACCGAACAGGTGGGCCTCGGAAACGCCCCGGTGACAAAGTTGAGGCGATTCAGGGGCTCGCGCGATCCCGCGGCTAGTTCGGCGCGCCCTTGGTCTGCGTCGAGCCCATGACGAAGTCGCCGGTCGTGTCGGGAATCCGCGCATAGCTCATCCCCATCGGGGCAGCGCCTTCGTCCCAGTCGACCGAGTCGACGAGGGCGGAGTCGCTGATGCGGTAGACGTAGAGCGCCTCGTCGCCGCCGAGCTTGAAGCCCGAGATCGTGTCGTCTACGTCCTGCGCGTAGCGCGCGCCCGCCGCGAGGGACATCGCCGGGAAGGGCTTCGCCTTCGTGAAGTCGTCGGGGACGTCGCAGTACGAGAAGAGCGAGAGGTCGAGCGCGGCGCCGGAGACGTTCACGACCTCGAACCAGTCCGGCGTCTCTCCCGGTGCGACCTCGTTGATGACGAGGAGGTCCAGCGAGGCGGGCGGCGCATCGATGCTCATGTCATCGGTCATGTCCGCCGTGTCATCGGTCATGTCCGCCGTGTCATCGGTCTGATCCGCGGTGTCGTCCGCAGCGTTGTCATCGGGATCTTCGGCACCGGAGCAGGCCGCGAGAGCGAGGAGAGCGAAGGCGAAGCGCATGGGGACTCCTTAGTCGAGCGTGGTGGGGGCGAGAGCAGACGCGATGAGCATGACGATGGTGGCGTCGCCGGGATCCGCACCCGGCAGGGGCACGGCGGCGCCGCTGGTGGTGACGCGATCGACGGCGAGCCAGAGCCGCACCCGGCCGCGGGCGCGCTCGGGTTGCGCGAGCTCGCGGCTCTCCAGCCACGGCTCGACGGCGATGGCCCCGCCAATCGTCGTGGATCGACCACCAGCGTCGTAGCCGAGGGTCGAGAAGCGTGCCGAGACGAACAGCGGGTCGAGGATGCGGCCCTCGGCCCAGCCCGAGGCGAGCCACCCCTCGGCCTCGCCGCGATCGCCGACGCCGAGCGCACGGACGACCTCGCCACCACCGCGCACCCATGGCGTGGCCGCCGTGACCCCACCGCCAAAGCGCCGGTCACGGATCGACGCCACACCGAGCGAGCCATCGCGCGCGACGGCCGCAGCGACGATACGAACCGTCTCGAAGTCCACCGCGGCGAATTCGAGGACGGCCGTGGTCGTCTTCCCGTTGTTGCGCTCGGGGAAGCGCAGGCCCTCGCCGTTGCCGACGTGGAGGGAGAGCCGCGCGGGGCCGAAGGCGGCGCGGACGAACAGCGCGAGGTCACTCGTCGGCCAGCCCAGCAGGCGCTCGCTACCGATACGCGACAGCGCCTTCAGCGTGTACGCGTCCTCGTGCATGCGGACCCACGGATCGGGGACGAAGCCGAGGGCGCCGTCGACCCAAAGCTGACCGAAGCGATAGCGCCCCGTGACCTGCGCGAACTTGAGGCGCGCGACGGTGGAGTCGCCGTCGATGCCGAGCGAACCGCCCTCGATGGCGGAGCGGATCATCTCGACGCGCAGCTCGGCGGTAGCCCACGGCCCCAGGGCCGTCACCCCACCCAGCTCGCCACGATCGAGGCGGAAGTCGATCAGGTCATCGCCTTCGCGCGCGACCACGCGAGCCTGTGCATACGTCTCGAGCTCGAGGCGGAGCTTCTCGATCAGGGGCTGCGGGTAGTAGTCATGGGGTTCCTCGTCGGCGCGCGCCGTGGAGACCAGACCGAGCATCAGGACGAGCGACAGGTACTTCACGGCATCACCTCGGCAGCGAGATCGCGGTCGGCCATCGAGGCGTGGTCCGCGATGATCAGGGCAGTGTCATCAGCGATCGCCGCCGACAACTCGGTGACCCACTCGTCGGTACGACCGGCGAGCAGGGGCGCGATCACGGCGGCGCCGAGCAGATCATCGGCGGTACGAGCCCGGCCGTGCGCGCGCGCGAGCAACCGGCCGTAGGTGGTGGCGATGGCCAGGAGCTGCGGCCGATCGTCCTCGACGAGCTCGACGAGATCCTCGGCATCGACACCGCGCTGGAACGCTTCGCGGTCCCGGATCTTCAGGACGAGGCCTCCCACCTGCGCGGAGCCGAGGAGCGCATCCGCATCGGGCCGCGCTTGCAGGCGGCGCTGCGTGTCGACGGCGCGGATCGCGGGGCTGCCCCACTCCGCCGCTTCGCGCTGCGGGACGCCGCGATTGATCGTGCCCTCGCGCGTCTCCTTGAGCTCGATCATCCGGTCGTCGTCGGGGCTATCGGTTGGACCTTCGAGGACGACGTTGAAGCGCCAGGCGGGGTAGCTCGCGACTCCGGAGCCGATCCGGCGCGCCCGCAGCTTCACGCGCGCCCTCGGATCCCACTGCGCTACCGCGCGATCGAGCATGTCGGCGACAGCGCGATCGACCTCCAACAGCCGATCCTCGAGCAGGCCATCGTCCGCGACCGGCTCGAGATCGCCGAGGGCCAGCACGCGCTCACCGGCCATGACCGGCGCAACCTCGTCGATCGCATACAGGGTCTCGCCGCGCTCGCGCGCCTTCTCGAGCTCGTCGTCGAAGTACTCGTGCACGCCGACGCCGACCACGACGGGGGACGCGGCAGCGATCTCGTCTGCGTAGGCGGTCAGCGCGGCCGCGACCAGCTCGCTGGCGAACGCCTCGTCCCCTCCGAGCGCGGCCACGATCGAGAGCCCGGCTCCCAGTCGCCGGACGTCGCCGGTGAACGGCCCGTAGCCCGTCGCATCGAAGTCGTTCCAGTCGACGAGCTGTTCACCGTCCGCCGCCCGAAACGTGCCGATGTTCTCGCAGTGCGGATCGCCGACGAGCAGCACGCGCGATGACAGCGGGTCCCCGAACGATGTCTCGTAACGCGCGACACCCGGCTCCATGAGATCGCGCCAGAACAGCGGCGCCGTGCCGCGCAGCCACTCGTACGGCCCGCGCTGCATCTTGCGCAGCTTCATCGCCACGAGCTCGGGCTCGCGCAGCGACCACATATAATTGTCGTCGGCGAGGGCGTCGAGCACCCGCCGTTCGCGCACCGTCGCCTCGGGACCGCTGCTACATGCAGCAAGCAGCGTCAGGACAGCGGCGCGGCGCACCGCCGGACAAGACCATCCGGCGGTGACAGCTTCATGCCACTACGGCGACGCGAGCGCGGCGTCCGGAACGAGCGTGAAGCTGCGCGGCCAGTCGAGGTGCCCGTCGCCAGCGGCAACTCGAGTAGCCACGTACGTGCCCGACTCCGCGTCGAACTCGTGGATCCCGAAGCGATCGAGCACGAGCAGCGAATCACCCACGCGCTCGAGGCTCACCGGTCCCTGCAGGTGCGAATCGATGAGCACACCGTGTGACTCGCCAGTAGCAGCGTCGTAGGCGACGACCCGATCGCGCTCCCAGTCGCATGCGTACAGCACACCGTCCGCGTGCGCGAGACCGGTGGCGGTGATGAGGTCGGCCTTCGGGCCAGCGGTCCCGACGAGCTCGCCCGTCGCGAGGTCCCACATCTGGATCGCGGCGCCCAGCTCGGGATGTGAGTCGGTCCCGACAATCATGGTGTCTCCGACGATGACGAAGTCGTGCGCATCGCGCATCAACGGCCAGCCAAACTCCCGCGTAGCTCGGCCCGTCGCGTCGATCACGACCGCGTTCATCGTGTCGTTGCCCACCACCAGCAACTCATCACCCATGAAGTCGAGCTCCACGGGCTCTTCGAGCAACGTCGTGTCCCGGTAGAACACGTCCATCATCACACCCGAGGTCGCGTCGAACCGGACGATGTCGCCCTGCCCAAAGCCGGCCTGGTAGACCATCCCATCGGGCCCGAGCCGGACGCTCGCGGGGCGATCCACCTTCTGTGAACGGCCCTCGGCGAACACGCCCTCGAACGCCCCGGTCAGCCCGTCGTACCGAAAAATGGCATCGGCGCCGTAGTCCGAGACGAAGATCGTCATCGGATCCGGCGCCGGTGAAGCAGGCTCGGCCGCACAGGCGGCCAGCAGGAACATCCCCAGCGCAGCTTTCACCCATCCAGGTTACAGAGCCGCGACCAGGCGGACAATTACGTCGTTTACTTGCGACGAACTTGTCACATTACCAGGTCACTCCGGGAAGGCAGTCCAGCCCGCCGTCCAGTCGTCCGCGCCCATGGCGCCGCAGAACGTGGCGGTCGTGTCGAGGCCGGCCGGCGGAGTGCCGCAGCCGGAGAGGACCGGCGAGCCCGCCATCGGCATCCAGTTCGGAGCCGTCGTGCTCTTCGGGGCCGTGAGGCGGACGTCGATGTCCAGCTTGTTCGTGGCATCGCCGCCGATCTGCGTGGCCTCGTTGAAGCCCCCGTCGTTCTCGGTGCCGCTCGATCCGACGTCGAAGCCGGTCGGCCAGATGGCCGAGGCCGCGGCGGCCTTCACGAAGTAGGTATTCTTGACCGTGAGGCTCGAGCCGAACTGGCCGACCGACGAGGCGCCGTCGACATCGACCGCGAACTTCGGGAAGTACGCGACGATCGCATTGCTGATCTTGCCGGCAGTGCCGCGGCGGAGGTGGAGGCCGCCCTGGGCGTCCGCGGCCGAGCCGTCCGAGCCGATCATCGACAGGTTCCAGATCTCCGGCGCGCTGCGCGGGGTGAGGTCGTTGTCGTTGTTGCTGTTGTCCGCCTCGATGCCCTTGTCGCCACGGCCAACCTTCTGCTGGATCACGACGAACTGGGCCTTGCCGGTCCAGCCGCGATCCCAGTCGAGCGAGTCGTCGTCTGCCTGGGAGATGACGATGTGCTTGAGGTTCACCGTGCCGCCGAAGACCTCGACGCCGTCGTCCTGGCCGAGGTGGACCTGCACGTAGTCGATGTCCGTCGCCGTACCGCAGCCACCGAGCGTGAGGCCGTTGAGCTCGTTGTCGGGCGAGAGGAGGAAGCCCGCGTACTCGATGCGCGCGTACTTGAGCTTGCCGCAGTCGTGCGCCGGAGCCGGCGAGGCACCGCCACCGTACTGGATGCGATCGCCGAACTCGGTGGCGAAGCCCTCGACGTTGTTCACGCCGCCCGTGACGTTGATCGGGCCCTTGCCGAGCATGACGACGCCGCCCCAGTCACCCGGGTTCGGATCGGCCTTGTTCGACGTGAAGACGATCGGCGCGGTCGCCGTACCGACGGCGTTCAGCTTCGCTTCCTTGGTGATCGCGAGCGCGCTGCCGTTGTCACCCTTGATGACCGTGCCCGGCTCGATCGTGAGCGTGCCGGCCGTGACGAACACGTAGCCCTTCAGGTGGTACTCGTTGTTGGCCGTCCAGCGCGTGTCCGTCGAGATGTCGCCACCGGCAACCTCGACGACCGTCACGCCGGGGGGCGCGTCGATCTCCGTCTGGTCGTCATTGTCCGTGGACTCGTCGGTCGACTGGTCCGTGTCGTCGCTGATGTCGTCCGTCAGGCCGGAGTCATCACCGCAGGCGGCGGCAAAGGAGAACAGAGCAGTGGCAAGAAGCTTCTTCATGGCGAATTCCTTTGTGAACTAGGGCGTCCAGTCGAGTCCGAGCGCGAAGGACACGCCGGGCTGGTAGCTGTTGATGGTCACGTCGTCTTGTTCGAGACGGACGCGCTGGTTGAGGAGGTTGGCGACGCTGAGCTTGAGGCGCAGGTCCTTGCGCAGGAGCCGTGCGGCCACGAGGTCGACGCGGTGCATGGGGCGCTCGTAGGTGTCGGGGAGACCCTCGATGCCGACGTCGGTGATGCGCGATCCGATGACGTTGTAGAGCAGGTTCACGTCGGCGATCTTCGGGTTCACGTAGCCGACGTTGACGTTCACGACGAACGGCGACTGCCCGTAGAGGGCCCGGTTCTGATTCGTGAGCAGCATCTGGTCATCACCGAGGTTCACGCGCGAACGCATGACGGCGATGTTGGTGCCGAAGCGGATGTCCGAGAGCCGTGGGTCGAGGCGACCGAGCGACGACCGCGCCTCGATCTCGCCGCCGAACAGGTTGCCGCTGTCGGCGTTCAGGAACGTGGCGTCGCCGTTCGCGTTCGCCATCACCTGCTCGATCGGATCGACGAACTGCTTGTAGAACACGCTCGCGGCGAAGACCTCGTCCTCCGTAGGGAACCACTCCCAGCGCAGGTCCGCGTTGTGGATGCGCGTCGTGATGAGGTCGGGGTTGCCGGAGATGTCGCGGCGGCGGAGGTAGTCGAAGAAGAGGAACGGGGCGAGCTCGCGGAAGCGCGGGCGGGCCAGCGTGTAGCTGTACGCTGCACGGACGTTCTGCTCGGGCGTGAGCGCGTAGACAAGATTGGCCGACGGGAGCACGTCGTTGTCGCTGCGATCGATATCCGCCCGTGTGCCGGCGACCGCGTAGCGACTGCCGTTTGCGAGGGTCTGATTCGCGTACTCGTAACGCGCGCCGACGATGGCGCGGAAGCGTTCGCTGATCTCGACCTCGCCCATGGCGAAGGCGCCGTACACGTCGAGCGAGGCCTCGTACGCATCCTCGTGGAGCGTGCCCTCCTCGAGCATGAAGTTCGGGCCGATGTTCTCGGCGCTGAACATCTCTTCGCCGGAGAGGCCGCGCACCGCGCCGTTGTCACCGACGTACCGGTAGCGGAACCGGCGGCCACCGAGGGCCCGCGACGATAGCTGTGCGGCCGCACCGGCCCGGAGCTGGACCTTACCCGCGCGCACGCGGGCGTCGACGCCACCGCCGCCGGACAGATCCTCGAGGACCTGCCAGAAGTGCTGACCCGAGCCCGGCTGATCCTTGTACTGGAGGCCGCCGGTGGGCGAGACGATGTAGGCGAGGTCGCGGCTATCGAGCTCGTCACGGCTCGTCGTCGCGACGTTGCCCTGCCACCGCAGCTCGAGGCCGCGCTCGCGATTCAGCTTGTGCGTACCGTTGAGCTGGAGGAAGCCGAGCTGGCGCTCGACGAACATCATGCGCGAGACGGCGATGTCGGAGCCATCGGCCTCGCTGTAGCCATCCGCGAACGACGTCGTGTCCTCGCCGACGTGCGTGTAGAGGCCGAGCAGGTTGAGCTGGTTGTCGGCGTCGAGATCGATGCCGACGTTCGCGAGGCCCCCGACGGTAGCTTCCGCCGTGCCGACGTTGAAGTTGAGGTCTTCGATCTGCGTGAGCTCGCCACCGACGAGGGCCGTCTTGCCCGCCTGCGCCTCGCGCACGCTGAAGCTGCGGCGCATCATGCCGGTGGCGAGGTAGCCGACGCGCTTGCCCCCGATGATCGCCGAGTCGCCGACGGCCACCGTGACCCCCACGTTGGGCGAGACGGTCTCGTCTGTCGGAGTCCAGATGTTCGGCATCGACTCGCCGATCTGCTCCATCTGGCCCGCATCCATGTTGCGGACCGCGCGCGTGCGGGGCACGGCATCGGGGAGGGCACGGGAACCGTTGTCGAAGCCGAGGAAGTTGCGGACGCCGCTCGTGGCCGCGTTGCTGAGGCCGTCCTGTCCGGTGGCGACGGTGTTGGCCGACGTCGACAGGCCGACGCGCATCTCGAACTCGGTGGGGAACGAGGTCGTCGAGATGGCGAGGGTGCCGCCCCCGAACTGGCCCGGCAGCTCCGGGGAGTAGCTCTTGTAGACGGTCATCGTCGCGAGCAAGTTCGTCGGAAACAGGTCGAGCGGCACCGCGTTGCGATCCGGCTCGGGGCTCGGCAGGAGCACGCCATTCAGGAGGCTCGTCACGTAGCGACCTTCGAGGCCGCGAAGCGCCACGTACTTCCCTTCGACGACGGTGACGGCGACGACGCGTTTCACGGCATCGCTCGCGTTGCTGTCGGGCGTGCGCGAGATCTCCTGTGCGCTCACGGCGTCACTGACGGTGGCCGCCGCGCGGCGCTCGGCGAGCACCGCCGACTCGCGGCGCGTATCGATGGTGCCGACGATCTCGATGGTCTCGCCGGTGGCCGTCTTGGGCAGCGGCTCCATCGTGACGTCGAGCGTCAGCGACTGGTCGACCGTCACCGTGACGGGGCGCGACGCCTCGACGAACTCGGGCGTGGCGATGATGACGGTGTACGTGCCGGGCGGGAGCTTGATGGTGTACGTGCCGTCGAGATCCGACTGCGTCGTGGCGACGATCTTCGTGCCGTTCGAGACCTGGATCGTGGCCCCGGGCAAGCCCAGCTCCGCGATCGGATCCGTCACGGTCCCGGTGATGGTGCCCATGGGCTCCGCGACGGGCGCGGGCGGCGGGACCGGATCGACCGGCGGCGGGGCCTCGGCGGGCGGCGCCTGATCGGTGGGCGCCTCGGCAGGCGGCACCTCCTCCGCGGGTGGCGGGGTCGGCTCGGCGGCCGGCTCCGTCGTGGTCGGCGAGGTATCGCCCGCCGGCGGGGGCGGAACGTCGTCGGCGTAGGCCGTCCCCGCAGCGACGATCAGCGCGAACAGCGTGAGCGACCGGGACCGGGTGAACCTGTACACGCGCGCACCCTAGCGAGCACGTTTGTCGCGTCGGCCGTTCCTCCGTGACGGCCCGGCAACAACACGGCAGCTTGATGTGACGTCAGTCTGTGAACCGTGGTCGGCAGCTCGCCTACCGCAGGTAGCGACAGGCCCATCACACGCGCACCAACCCAACGGAAGATTTGCCGACTCCGGTAGGCACGCCGCTTGAGATACGGCCTGCGCACATGCGCACAGCCCTGGTGGTGATCCCTCTCGCCCTCATCGGATGCTTCGAGGACTACGGCAATGGGCGGGACAGCGGGCGGGAGCCCGATGCGATCGTGGACGTCGATGGCGCGGACATCATCAACTCCGATCAGGAGTGTGACGAGGTGACCGGCGACATCCGGGTGACCGCCGACGGTGAGCTCGAGGACGCGCCCGACGACGCGTGCTGGGACCTCATCGGCACGCTGACGCTGCAAGGGCCCAACGTGACGAGCCTCGCGAGCTTGAGGCACTTGCGCACCGTGGCCGTGCTCGAGATCAAGGACACGAACCTCGTCGCCCTCGACCCGCACCGGACGATCGAGGTCCTGCTGTCGCTCTCGGTCGAGGGCAACTCGCGGTTGACGTCGCTGCAAGGTCTGCGCATCGTCGAGACCGATCCGTTGCCGGTCTCGCTGGTTCTCCAGGACAACCCCGCGCTGACCGGCCTGGGCGACGTCGCGCAGGTGCGAACGCTCACGTCGAGCCTGGTGGTCGAGGAGACCGGACTGGTCGAGGCGGCGTTTCCGGCGCTCGAGAGCACGCTCCTCGTGAGCTTCATCGACAACGAGGAGCTCGCGACCGTGGAGCTCCCTGTCCTCGACGAGCTCGACGATCTCATCGTGGACAAGGCGCCCGCGCTGACGACGCTGAGCCTGCCCGCGCTCGACACCATCACGTCGATGCGCATCGACGACGCCGACGCCCTCACCTCGTTCGACGACTTCCAGAAGCTGGAGGACATCACCGGCAGCCTCGTCATCCAGAACAACGCCCGGCTCGGGAGCCTCGGTGATCTTCAGGACCTCGATGCCATCGGCATCGGTGCCGCCGTTCGCCGCAACCCCATGCTCTCGACGTGCCTCGTCGCGCAGCTCGACCAGTGCGCCGATGTTGTGGGTACGATCGTGAACGAGGACAATCTCGCCGCCACCTGCCCTCCAACCGTCACGTGTCCGCCGTAGCACGTCGGCGAAGCTTCACCCGCTTCGAGTGATGGCCACGGTGCCGGGTGAGCGGCTCTACGCGGCGGCGCGCGCAAGCGCTAGTAGTTGTCGCCGTTCGAGACGTAGTTCCAGCTGCCATCCGCGCCCAGCGTGGCCTGCTGCGCCGCGCCGTTCACCGTGAACTGCGGCGTGGTCTGCACGACCTGCTGCTGCACCGGCCCGCGGTTCTTGTTCATCATCATCATCATCATCATCATCGGCATCATCTCGCCCATGCCGCCGCTGCTTGCCCCGCCCTTGACCGCGTCCATGGCGGAGAGGTCGAGGGTCTGGAAGTCGTCGTCCTTCTTGGTGGGGGCGCTCATGGTGACGAGTCCCTAGAGCAGCATCGATGCCACCCGCGGGACTCGTCCTTTCAAGCACCTGCAGCCGGGGTAGACACCCCGATCGAGTCTTCCAGTAGGCGATCGAGGTGGCCGGGACCCGATCGACGCCCCCGATCGGCAGGGCTAATGGAAGTCCCGGCTCGCCACCGCGGCCACCTGGCGGGTCAGGTTGGGCCGGAACACCGACTCGGCGATGAGGTGGACGATGCCCTCCTGGACCTGGAGCTTGCCGGCGATGCCCAGGAGCGAGGTGGTCCGGATGATGGGGGCGAACTCCGCGAAGACCCGCTGCCAGACGACCAGGTTCACGAAGCCCGTCTCGTCCTCCAGCGTCATGAACACCACGCCCGAGGCCGTGCCCGGCTGCTGTCGGCAGATCACGATGCCCACGTACTCGATGCGCTGACCGTCCTTGCCCTGGGACACCTCACGCGCACTCGGCCAGCGATTCGCGCGGAGCTCGCCGCGCAGCGGCTCCAGCGGATGGCCACGCGTCGAGTGATCCGAGAGGTCGTGGTCCCACGCGATCGTATCGAGAGGAGCGAGCGGCGCGAACGCCGGATCCGCCTCCGCCGCCCCGATGTCGAGCGTGTCATCGCGCCGCGCGAGCCAGCCGCGCACCTGCCACAGCGCGTCGCGGCGCCCGAGGGTCACCCCCGGCACCCCCGCGGAGCCGATCGACTCCAGCGCCCCCGCCTCGGCGAGCTGGGTGTACGTGCGTCCTGGCACCCGACACCGGCGCACGAAGTCCTCGATCGATTCGAAGGGCCGCTCGCTCCGCGCGCCCATCACGGCCGCGCCATCGGTGACCTGCAGCCCCTTCACCCAGCGCAGGCCCATGCGCACCGCGTAGCCGTAGCCGTCATCGGCGCGCTCGAGCGTGCACTCCCAGTCGCTGGCCGTGACATCGACGGGCCGGATCTCGAGCCCATGCCGTTGCGCATCGCCCACGATCGTCGAGACCGAGTAGAAGCCCATCGGCTGCGCGTTGAGCAGCGAGCACGTGAACTCCGCGAGGAAGTGACAGCGCATCCAGCTCGTCACGTACGCGATGAGCGCGAAGCTCGCCGCGTGAGACTCCGGGAAGCCGTACTCGCCGAAGCCGCGGATCTGCTGGAAGACGCGCTCGGCGAACTCGGCCGGGATGCCCTTCGCGGCCATGCGGGAGACGATGCGCATGTGATGCTTCTCGATGCGGCCCGAGCGGCGCCAGGCGGCCATGTCGCGACGGAGCTGGTCGGCTTCGCCGGGCGTGTAGTCGGCGGCGACGACGGCGAGGCGCATGACCTGTTCCTGGAAGAGCGGAACACCGAGGGTCTTCTCGAGGACGGGACGCAGGGACTCGTGCGGGTACTCGACCTCCTCGAGGCCGCGGCGGCGGCGTAGATACGGGTGGACCATGCCGCCGGAGATGGGGCCCGGGCGGACCAGCGACACCTCGACGACGAGGTCGTAGAACTTGCGGGGCTTGAGTCGCGGCAGCATCGACATCTGCGCGCGCGATTCGATCTGGAAGGTGCCGACAGTATCGGCGGTGCAGATCATGTCGTAGGTGGCGGGGTCGTCCTGCGGGATCGTCGCCATCGAGAGATCGAGGCCGCGGTGCGCGCGGATGAGATCGAAGCCGAGATGCAGCTGGTGGAGCGCGCCGAGCGCGAGCAGGTCCACCTTGAAGAGGGCGAGATCCTCGAGGTCGTCCTTGTCCCACTGGATGACGGTGCGGCCCGGCATCGAGGCGTTCTCGATGGGGACGATGTCGTGGACGGGCTCGTGCCCGAGCAAGAAGCCGCCCGGGTGGATCGAGATGTGGCGAGGGAACTCGAGGATCTCGTCGGCGAGCTTGGTGAGGTGCTCGAGGGCGGTGGCGCCGTGTTGCTGGAGGCCGGCGCGGTCGAGGGCGTCTTGCTCGACGAGGCCGTACATCGAGAGGTGTTTCGCGGCGCGATCGAGGGCGGTCTCGGGGATGCCGAGGGCCTTGCCGACGTCGCGGATCGCCGAGCGCGGGCGGTAGCGAACGACGTTGCAGACCATTGCGGCGTGGTCGCGGCCGTAGACGGAGTAGACGTGCTGGATGACCTCTTCGCGGCGCTCGTGCTCGATGTCGAGATCGATGTCGGGGGGCTCGGCGCGCTCGCGCGAGAGAAACCGCTCGAAGAGGAGCCCCATCTGGATCGGGTCAACGGCGGTGACACCGAGGCAGTAGCAGACGGCGGAGTTGGCGGCCGAGCCGCGGCCCTGGCACATGATCTCGCGGCGCCGGCAGTAGGAGACGATCTCGTACATCGTCAGGAAGTAGCCGGGGTAGTCGAGCTCCTCGATGACGGCGAGCTCGGCATCGA
Organism: Kofleriaceae bacterium; assembly: GCA_022842285.1. Lineage (GTDB taxonomy): Bacteria > Myxococcota_A > Polyangia > Haliangiales > Haliangiaceae > JABFXX01. The sequence continues at coordinate 11,599 of JALHPV010000091.1, read as the reverse complement.
GCTGCGTCCGGACGGCGGACGGAATCTCGCCGCCGTAGCGCCAGCGCGCGCCGTTGAAAGCGAGCTCGCGGAGATGCTGGCCGGAGGTCGAGCCACCGGGCAGGCGCTCGGAGGGATAGCGATAGCGCAGCTCGCCAAGCGAGAACTTGCAGCGCGCGGCGACGGCGAGCGAATGGTCGATGGCGTCGGGGAGGTCGGCGTAGAGCCGCGCGAAGGCGTGCGGCGCGCGGATGTCGTGCTCGTCGTTGGCGCGAATGCGGCGACCGGCGGTGGCGAGCGTCACGCCGTGGCGGATGCACGTGACGATGTCCTGAAGCGGGCGGCGCGCGCGCGAGTGGTAGAGGACCTCGGTCGACGCGACGAGGGGCATCCCGGCGGCGAGAGCCCGCGCCCGCAAGCGAGCCTCGCGTGGCACGTCGTCGGATTCGCGATGACGCGCGAGCAGGGCGTACAGCCGATCACCGAAGGCGTCGCGCAGATCGCTCGTGACCGTCGTCGGGACCTCGGGCTCGTCGGCGATGAGGCTGCCCTGCCCGCCCCACAGCGCGACGAGGCCCTGCGCCCGGGCGCAGACCTCGGGCCACGTGACGAGTGATTCGCCCTTGTCGCAGCGGCGACGACCGATCGTGAGGAGCCGCGTCAGGTTCGCCCAGCCGGTGCGATCCGCGGCGAGGAGGACGATCGTCGACGACGCCCCGGCATTCGTGTTCGGGACGTCGCCGAGAGCGAGCTCGGGCGAACGCCCGAGATCAGCGGCGCCGGATGGCGACGCGGTTCGATCGACCTGCCGCGACTTCGCCTTGCGGGGCCGCGCGCGGCGATTCGCGATCGGCGTCGTCAGGTCATCGGTGTCGGCGCCCCAGCCCGGTCCGCGGCCCCGCGGCTCGCCGTCGTCGCCCGCATGCATCGCGCGCAGGCTCACGCTCGATGCCGCGAGCTCGCGGCCCGGTGCCGCCACCGTGATCTGCGCGCCGCACACGAGCTGCACGCCGTGCTCGCGCGCCTTCGTATGAGCTCGAACCATGCCGTAGACGCCGTCGCGATCGGTGAGCGCGATCGAGCCGAGCCCGAGGCGATGCGCCTCTTCGACCAGCTCCTCGGCGTGGCTCGCGCCCTCGAGGAACGAGAAGTTCGACTTGCACCAGAGCGGCGCGTAGCTCACTGACCAACTGTTCAGTGTTTGGACCTGACCTGTCAATCCACCGGGGCGCTGACACGTATCGGTGAATGGATCCGAATGGTTGGCTCGTGGCACCGGACCTGCTCATTGGTCCGACCATGTCCAAGCTTGCCGTATTCGCGCTCGTCCTCGCCGCCACGACCACGGCCCACGCGGGCAATCCGATGGAGGACGGCTGGATCTTTGGAGGTGACGACGCGACCGAGGCCGAGCCGACGACCACGGCTGCGCAGCCTGGGCCCGCGGAAGACCGGGCCGGCGATGCAGCCCGGCGCTTCGACGCTTCGACGGCGGAACCGAAGTCCGAGGCGACGGCCACCGCGATCTCGCTCGTCGGCACGCTCGCCGGCGGCGCGATCCTCGCGGCGAGCTGGAACACGGACAGCGGCGCCCTCTTGCTCGCAGGCACTGGCGCCCTGATGCTCGGTCCGTCCGCTGGTCACTGGTACGCCGGCAAGGCGCTCACGTGGGGCTTGCCCATCCGCATCGCCGGCGCGGGGCTCACGGCCATGGGCACCTACCAGGCGATCGGCTGCGTGATCGCGGAGGATGACGACGACTGCTCTGCCCCCGAGATGGTGATCGGCGGCCTCGTGCTGGTCGGCGTCGGCGCCGTGCTCGACATCGCGACCGCCGGGCACTCCGCGCGCGAGTACAACGAGCGCCGCTGGCAGGTCACGCCGACGCTGGTGTCCGACGGTCAGTCACAGGGCATGGGCCTGGGCGTCGGCGGCGCGTTCTGAGTGGTGAACCTTCGACGGTAGGCGTCGCGTCGCCGCGCACTTAGCGACTGGCGCCGTGCTTGCTCGTTGCCAGCCGTCGCATGCCCGCGCCTGCCATCGTCGAGCCGCCCGCCGTCGACATCGTCGCCAGGGCCCAGGCCGACGACGAGAAGTCCGAGCTGACCGCGACGTCGCTCGCCGTCATCGGCTCGTTGCTCCCGATGGCCACCACCGCGGTCGGGCTCACGCTCGACGGCGATCTCGGCACGCGCGTCACCGGCAGCGGCCTCGCGCTCTCGCTCGTCGGTCCGTCGCTCGGACACTGGTACACGGGCGAGTTCCTGACCAAGGGCATGATCGCCCGTGCCGGCGGCGCGCTGCTCGTGCTCGCCGGTGCCGATGCCGCGCTCTCTGCACGGTCGGGGGTCGGCATGTTCGAGGACGACGGCGCGGCGGGCGCGATGCTCCTCGGCGGGGCGGCGCTCTACGTCGGCGGCGCGATCTACGACATCGCCACCGCCGGCAAGGCGGCGCACAAGTACAACGTCGAGCACTATCGAGTCATGCCGACGCGCCTCTCGACGGACGGCAAGACCGGCGCCTTCGGCCTCGCCGTTGGCGGGACCTTCTAGCCGTACGCGCTACTGCTCGCGCGGACCATTGGCGACGCACACCGCGATGGGGGCGATGTCGGGGCACACCTGCTCGCCGGGGCACTCGAACGGAGGCGGCAGCTCGCAGCGCTCGCCCTCGGCGCAGTCGGCGTCGGTCTCGCAGATCACCGGCGGGATGCTGCACTCCGTGTACGCGTCATCGCCTTCGCCGCACGTCCAGCAGATGGTGCCGTCGTCACGCTCCTCGGTCACCTCGCACGAAACGACGGGGGTATCGCACACCGAGTCGCCGGTGGGCTCACCATCGTCGTCGAGGCAGTACACGCAGCCATCCGCGCCAACCTCGGCGTAGACGCAGCCGCCGGGGCCGGGGACGATGACGCAATCGTCGGTCGGGTCCGTCGGGGTTGGTCCGTCGCCGGTCGGATCATCGCCGCCGGGCTCGTCGCTGGTTGGATCATCGCCGGTCGGTCCGCCGCCGGGCTCGTCGCTGGTTGGATCATCGCCGGTCGGTCCGCCGCCGGGCTCGTCGCCGGTCGGATCATCGCCGGTCGTCCCGTCGTCGGGTGGCAGGCCGGATCCAGGATCGCTGCCGCTGCACGCGCCCGACTCGAAGAGTCCATCCTGATCGAGATCCGACAGGATCTGACGGTTGCCCGGGGGGGTATCGGATGCGCAGCCAACGAGAGAGGCCGAGGCGATCGAGGCGAGAGCGAAGATGCAGCGTGCGAGGCGGAATGACATGAAAATCTCCGTGGGTTGATGACTGCACGGAGCGCATTGCAGCGCGCGATCCAACCGTCAACTCCTCGGATCTGCTGGATCTCGCCTCGGCCGCCCACGAAAAGTCGAGGGGGAGGCAGAACGCGCCGCGGGGTTTTTCAGAACGTGCCGAACGCGGCCACGCCACCACCGCCGTCGACGAGCGTCGGCGCGACGTTCACCGATGGCTGGTCGTGCTCGCCGAGTGCGCGGACGATGCCCCACGTGGCGAGCGCCGCACCGCCGACGAGCAGCACGCGCGAGACGGTCCAGTAGTGATCGCGCCGGCTCTCGAGATCATTGAGCGACGCGACCTCGGCCTCGGTCCTGGGCGGGGTCGCATCGGCGAACTGCTGCGCGTAGCCATACGCGAGGGCGTAGAAGCCGACGCCGGTGGCGAGCACGGCGCCGCCCGTGCCGAGGATGAGGTAGGTCGTGCCCGTGATGCCGCCGCTCGTGCTTTCGGCCTTCGGGGTCTCGACCGGCCGGGAGGGCGGCGGCGGCCCTTCGTCCTCGTCGAACTGCGAGAGGAAGCCTTCGGCGACACCCATGACCTCGGCCTCGATGTCGCCCGGCTTCGTGCTCGAGAGCAGATACGTCGTCGACGACGGATCCTCGTCATCGATGGCGGCCGTCAGCGTGATCTTGAGCTGCCGCGTGAAGGCGTTCCACGCGAGCTTGCCCCACACGACGCCGTCGGCCTTCACGAGGCGGCGCATCTTGGCGATACACGAGGCTTGCTCCGCGCTGCACTCGAGCTGGAGCGCGAGATCGGCGACCGTGGCCTGCGAGGCTTCGCCGTCGATGCGCTCGGCGATCGACTCCGTCAGCAGGGCCGGTACCTCCTCGAGCTCGGCGTCGAGACCCGAGGACTCGATCTGGAAGACGACCGTGCCGCCCGTTTCGGCGCGCGCCTCGCCGGCCAAGGCCGCGCCCACGACCGCCGCCACGATCCCGATTCGCATGTGAAGAGGATGTCAGTGCATGCCCGGTGCCGCCGTGCAAACGCGTGGAACCGTTCTAGTGCTGGGATCGACCGGCGTGGGGTGAGCTCCCCGCTGTGTCTCCCCGAGTCATCGCCGCACCGGCGGACCGACCCAGGGGGCGCGGTAGGCCGGCGTCTCGCTGATGGCCCGGGTCTCGATGTCGACGACGACGGTTCGGCGCTTCGCGCGCTCGAGCAGGTCAAAGCCGTTCACCTTGGTATCGAGCTGCCGCGCGATCACGGCGCGGTCCTCGTCGGTCGCGGGCGTACGCGTGGCGTAGTCGCGCCAGATACGCTTGTCATCGCGGCAGTCGTAGGCCCGGCAGATGCGGGGGCGCAGCGGATGGATGGTGCAGCCGCGCGAGTCGGGTGCGTTGTGAACGCAGTAGCCGTCGCTGGCGCGCTGCGCGATCAGGTACGGCTGGCCGTAGTCCCAGCGCACGACCCCCTCGTCGAGATCCGCCGTCGAGAGCGGGAACGAGAGCGTGCAACAGCGCGCGCCACAGAGCGGGATGAGCTCCTCGCACGGAACATCGGGCGACGGAGTCTCGTACTTGTTCGTCCCATTGGCGTCGAGCTGGACGCGAGGCGCGACATCGGCGGCGCGGATCTGCGCGAGGGCGTGATCCATCGCCTCCTCGACGGCACCTTCGACGGTGGCGGTCGGCGGGCGCGCGGGCGTGCTCGGCGGCGCCGGTAGCGGCTCGACGAGGTCGATGCGTCGCACGAGCTCGTCGGTCAACGAGACGACGCGCGCCGCGAGCTGCAGCACCGTGTCGCGCAGGAGGAGATCGGAGGCGTTCAGGCTTCGCACGGCGCGCTCGAACTCCGCGCGCGTGACCGGAGCATCTGGTTCCGCCGTGCCGTACGTCTCCCGCGTCATGCAGTGAGGCTACTCGACGGCGCCATGCCAGAACCAGCGTCGACGCGTGCGGTCGTAGTAGACCCACAACATATCGCCGCGCGAAAGCTCCGCGTAGTGATACTCGCGGTGCGTCTCGCTCGGCGTGCTCGCGGGATGCGCCCACCAGCCGCCGCTGATCACGTAGGGCCCGACGATGCGCACGACCGCGCCGTGCTCGAGGCCCGACAGGAGCCAACCGTCGTCACGGACCTGCCGGACCTGGGGGGGGAGGGGATGCGGCCGGGCGTGCAGGCGCCGCACGAGCGGCATGATCTTGCGGTCGCTCGGCTTCGCCGCCACGACATGAACGAGTCGCTCCCAGCCGAACGACGCCTCGGGCAGGTGCCCCTCGCGCAGCACCGCACGCACCACTGCGTCGTCGCCGAGCTCCGCCCGCACGCGTGCGATCGCCTCGTCGGCCGCCCGCAGATCCCGCCGCGGCTTCGATGCGAACAGCGCGAGCTGCTCGCGCGTCGCCGGCGTGTCCTCGGACCACACGCGAATCTCGTGCACCGGCGCCGTTGGAGGCATCCCGGTCATGCGGAGATGCACGAGCCGCACGAGCGCTCTCACATCGAGGGTCGGCGTTGCGGGCTTGATGCAATCTGACCGCACCTCCACCTTCCCCACCGCCCGTCGCAGCGTCAGCTCCACGTGCAAGGCCGTGAGCGCCCGTGACTTCGCCGCGAGCCGATCGAGCAAGCGATCGATGGGCGGCTTCACGAAGAACATCAGTCGTTCGACATCGTGCTCGTCGTCGTCGAGTAGCACGCGCTCGTCCGGGGCCTCCGGCGGCGCCACCGGCACCAGCGGATCCCACCGCTCCCCGGCCGCCAGCTGATATAGCCGATGCGCATCCGCCCCGAACCGCTCGAGGATGCCGCCCCCCGGCAATCGCACGAGCTCGCCGACACGTGTCACGCCGAGGCGCGCCAGGGCATCGCGCAGCTTCGCATCGAGATCGAGCCGCACGAGTGGCACCGCACTCGCCACCCGGCGCTCGTGCTCCTCGTCGCGCAGCACGCAGATGCCGCGCCGCATGGCGCGAGCGATCGCGAACGTCGGAAACCGCGAGAAGCCGACCACCACCGCGCCCTGAAAGCCGAGCGCCTCGCTCGCGTCCTGGATCGCCTGCCCCCACCGCGTCGGCGTCGCGAAGATGTTCGAGAGGCCCTCGCCATCGAGCCAGAACGTCCCCGGCTCACCTGGCTCCACGCGTGGCGAGACCGTGTGCAGCGCGGTTCGCAGCTCCGCGATCGTCGCCTCGATCAACTCGGGCGGCACCACGCGCGCACGTAGCGAGCCGCACAATGACAAGGCGTGCGCATACCGCTGCCCGACCAGCACCCCCGTCGCGCGCGCCCGCTCGCACGCCCCCAGCACGATGCCCTGCGGATGATCCTCGTCGATGACGACCACCGGATCGGCTCGCCACGCTGGCTCCGCCCGCCACACGATCTGCAGTGGCAGCGCCGGGAGATCCAGGCAAGCAAACTTCACTATACAAGTGTTCAGCTAAGCAGATTCAGAAGTCAATGCGCGAAGTTAATCCGGACCAGCGGGGGCCGGAACCCAGCGAGGGATCGTCTCGCTCCCGACGTCATGCGTGAGCTGGATCGCCGCGCCGCCCGCGAGCGGCACCACCCACAGGTCATCGCCCGTGTCGGGCACCAGCCGCGAGACGAGCAGGTATTCGCCATCGGGAGAGAACGTCGGCGTCTGTTCGAATGCCGACGCGCCCGTGATGCTCCGCTCGGACTTCGCCGCGAGGTCATGAACGAGCACCTCGCTGCGCTGCCGCTGGGCATCGCCGGCGACGGGCTGCACGACGTACGCGATGAGCTTGCCGTCCGGTGACCACGCGGGCGCGCTCTCCTCGCTCTCGTCGGTACGCGCGGTGAGGCGGCGCAGGTCCGTCCCCGTGGCACTCATCACGAAGATGCGTGGCGTCCCCTCGCGATCGCTCACGAACGCGATCCGCTTCCCGTCCGGCGAGGGCGTAGGTGCCCAATCATCACGATGGAACGCCGTGAGCCGCGTCGCCTCCCCGCCCGCCACAGGCATGCGATAGAGTTCCGAGTCGCCATCGCGGCTCGACGTGAACACGATGGTCTTCGCGTCGAGCACGGCCGGCGCGAAGTTGCCCTCGGGGTTGCTCGTGAGCCGCGTGTCGGTGCCCGTCGCCACCTCGATCCGATAGAGATCGCTGTGCCCGTCGCGCATCGCCGCGACGACGATCCACTGTCCCTTCGGGTCGACGGCCGGATCGCGTACCTGCGCCGCCGTGAACCCGACCGCGCGCGTACCGACGACGATCTGCTCGGCGTCCGCGCTGCCATCTCCCTTCGAGCGAATGGCGACGAGCTCGGAGCTCACGCGCTGGGTCGAGGGATAGAGTCCGGCCCCGACAAGCTCGCGCTGGCCCTGGGCGATCCGCTCCATCCCGCGCGCACTGCGGAAGTAGATGACGCCCGGTAGCTCGGGCGCCGTCGTCGGCCACGCCACCGGGTCGCCTCCATCACCGCTCCCGTGACTGTCGCCACCGTGCGCCACGCCGGCGTGGGCGGGGCGCGTTCCGGATCCGCTGCCCGTGCAGTCGGCAGCAAGCGAACACGCGGTGTTGTCGCGCTTCGGCTTCGTCGCGTCCCGGCCACATCCGGCGAGCCCGACGACCGTGACGAACGTGACGAGCTTCACCGGACGCGGACGGCGTCGGCCACCACGAACTTGCCCGAGGCCGCCCAGCGCGACAGCGCGACCTGGTTCCAGCCGGCGGAGAAGTTCCACGTGCCGAGAGTGACCCATCGGCTGCCGTTCGTCTGCTGGTTGACGGTCTTGCGACCGACCTCGGTGCCCGCGGCGTTGAAGGCGATGAAGGGAGCCGCGGTGCTGCGGTTCGAGCCGGTGGTCCACCAGGCGTCGATGGTCTTGGTACCGGCGGCGGGGAGATAGAACCAGAAGGTGGCGGGCGCGGAGGTCTGCGACGTGGGCGCCGTCCAGTAGCCACTGCCGTAGTAGCCGGCGGTGCTCGTCGTCGAGGTCCACGTGCCGGTGAGCTCGATGCGCGCGACGGCCGCGTTGTTGTTCGCGTTGTTGCTGTCGATGACGATCACGCCACCAGGGCCCGGCGGAGGCGTGGTGCCGCCGTCGCCGCAGGCGGCGCGCACGCGGTCGACGTAGTGGGACCAGGGCCAGTTCGGGCCGGGGTCGGTGCGGTTCCAGGGCTGGAGCTGGCCGTGACCGACGATGTGATTGCGGTCGCGCGGCATGTTGTGCGACTTCGCGATGTCACACGTGAGCTTGGCGCTCTTCTCGATCATGCCAGTGGAGAACGTGGAGGACGCGAAGCCGGCGTGCTCGATACCGACGGAGAAGGAGTTGGTGCCGACGCCGTTGCGGTTGCACTGCTGGTTGTTGTTGCGCGAGCACGCGTAGTCGGCGGAGATGTGCCACGCCTTGTTGGACTCGCGGACGAGCTGCGTGACCTCGCTACCGTCCTCCTTGACGACGTAGTGCGCGCTGACACCGGAGCTGGCGCTCCTGAGGGTGGCCCAGCAGCCGGCGTAGCCGCCTTCACACGTGTGGATGACGACGAGGCTGACGCCGAAGCTGCCGCGGCTCGAGAAGTTGGGCGAGCCCCGCCAGATCGCGCCCGGGAAGTCGACGGTCGCGCGCGGCGTGCCCGGGGCAGCCGGGACCTCGACGGTGCCGTTGGGCTCGACGAGCGCGATGACGGTGCCGTCCTCGGCGATGGCGGTGGCGCCATTCGCGAGCACGGTCATGACGTCGTGGACGTAGGTCTGGAGGGCGTCCTCGTCGGTGATGCCGGACCACGCGGCGATGACGGGCGTCCAGGCGGCGAGGTCGGCGCGGGCGACGCCCTGCTCGTCGGCGAGGAGCGAGAGGCGCGCGGCGGCGGTCGCGATGTTGGCGGCGGCGTCGGTACGCGCCAGATCTTCGCTGACCCCGGCGGCGGCCGCGCCGAGGGCGAGGTTGTCACCGCGGAGCGCGAAGATGCCGGAGGCGGGCTCGTGGCCGTCGTGCTCTTCCTCGCCGCGGACCATGTTCCAGCCGGTCTCGACGTAGGCGATCGCCTTCAAGAGCTCGACCGGGACGTCGTGGTCGGCGGCCGCACGCGCGAAGTCATCGTCGTAGCCCGCGGTGTCCTCCGTGGGCGGCAGCGCGTCGGTCGGTTCGTCCGTGGAGCAGGCGAATGCGAAGCCGAGCGCAAGCAGTGCGAGCGATGTCCCCTTCATCGCATCGATGCATCAGCAACGCGGACGCCAACTACGTACGCTCACGGTGTAGGCCGATGGAAGCCGAACGATCTGAAACAGTTGCGGTGCGTGGTCGAGACCGTTCGCCGCTTCCAGCGCCGGAGTGCACATCGGCGTGTGCAGTCACGCGCGCGCGTGCTCACGAGTGGACTCTGGATCCATGTGCGTACACGTGCCGCGCTTGCCGACGATCACCGACGATGGTCAGGCCCCGCCAGGCCCCGAGGCGCGGAGCGTGCGCCGCCAGTTGGGACCACGACGCTTGTCCTTGAGCGCGCGCACCGAGACTTCATACGCCGACGACGCATCGCGCAATCGCAACGCCTCGGTGCGGAGCGAGACCAGCGAGCCGAGCGACGCCGTCTCGGCCGACTTGTCGGTGATGCAGAGGACCGCCGCATCGTGGGCCTGCGCGAGCGTGACGAGCCGCCCCTGATGAGCCATGGAGAGATCGGTGGTGGGGCGCTGCGTGCGCTCGGGAGCCGTGCTGTCGACGAGATCGAGCACGACGAGACCGAAGGCCCCGGAGCGCAGCAGTCGCTCGGCCGCCCGGGCCAGCGCCGTCGCATCGAGTGCGCGCACCACGACGAGGGCCGATAGATCCACTCCCGCACTGGCGACATCGGGCGGATAGAACGATCCCGTCGCGAGCATCAGCCACGCGACCGGCTCACTCGCCCGCTGCGCCTCGAGCACGAGCTCGATCGACACCGTCAGCGTGGCCGCCGCTCCGCGCGCCGAGAGCTCGACGAGCCGACCGCGCATCGCCGCCAGACTCCAGAGGTCCGCCGGTGCCGCCTCGGTCTCTCCGCGGCGGGCCCGCAGGTCATCGAGCGAGAGGACCTTCGCCGTGGCCGCAGAGCCGCGCGCATTTGCGAGGAAGCGCTGGATGTCCGTCATTGAACACTCGTTCAGTACCAGACAGGTCTGACACGCGCTGTGGGCACACGCACTGCACGACGGAATCACGATGACAAAGCGCACCGAATGGGACGACGTGGATCAGGCGAGCTTCGACTCCTTTCCAGCGAGTGACCCGCCCTCGTCGGGTGGGTTGGTCGCGGCCGCCTCCGCGTCGACGGCCTGCCCGCCGGGCACGGCGCCCGGCCGCGCCCCCAGTACGTGGGTGAAGCGCATCGCGGTCGGCCTCGCCGCGGCCACGGCCATCACCGGCCTCGTGATCGGTGTCCGTCTGCTGCGCTCCCGCTGAGCGTCGTGCGCTACTGACACATCCGTGACGTACGACGACGCCGCCGCCGCGCTGTACCAGGTCCCGCACGACGAGTTCGTGGCAGAGCGCAAGCGACTCGCCGCGGACCTCAAGGCCACCGACAAGGCCGGCGCCGCGAAGCTCGCGAAGCTGACGCGGCCACCGATCTCCGCGTGGACCGTCAATCAGCTCTGGTGGCATGCACGCTCCGCGTTCGACGAGCTCCTCGAGACCGGGGAGCAGCTCCGCGCCGGGAAGCTCGCGGTGATGCCCGCCCACCGCGAGGCGGTGGCGAAGCTGCGCGCGCAGGCGCAGTCGATCCTGACCGAGGCCGGCAACGCCGCGAACGAGGCCACGCTCCGCCGCATCACGACCACGCTCGCCGCGATCGCCGCGACGGGTGGCTTCGATCCCGACGCCCCCGGCATGCTCTCGGCCGATCGCGATCCCCCCGGCTTCGAGGCCGCCGGCATTCCGATGGTCGCGCCCGACGCCGAGGACGAGCGGCCCGCCACACCCGTGACCGATGACGAGCTCGCCACCGCCCGCGAGAAGAAGCGCGCGGCCGCCGCCAAGCAGCGCGACGCCGAGGCCGCCGCGGAACAGGGCCGCGCCGCTGCGGAACGCGACCGCCGCAAGGCCGAGCAGGAGCGCACGCGCCGCCTCCAGGAGCGCCATCGCCTCGAGGCCGCGTTGCGCACCGCGGTCGGTGACGTCGAGCGTCGCGAACGCGAGGTCGCCCGCCTCGGGGCCGCGCTCGCCGATGCCGAGGCCGCCGTCGAGAAAGCGCGCGCGATCGCCAACGACCTCGAGTCGCAGCTCGCCGCGCTCGACAGCTGACCGCGCTGATTACGGAAGCCTTACGTCGACGAGGCTCGAGCTATTGCATGGTGAAGCGCATGAAGCATCTCTTCGCTCTCTCACTCGCTCTGGCCGCCTGCACCT
>JALHPV010000090.1 GCA_022842285.1 Kofleriaceae bacterium | reverse complement strand
TGCGGGAGCGGATGCGCATCCCCGTCTTTCACGACGATCAGCACGGCACCGCGATCATCTCCGGCGCCGGCCTCATCAACGCCGCGGAGCTCGCCGGCAAGCAGCTCGCGGACATCAAGCTCGTCGTCGGTGGGGCGGGCGCGGCGGCGATCGCCTGCGTCGAGTTCTTCATCCTCCTCGGCCTGCGTCGCGAGAACTGCATCCTCATCGACAGCAAGGGCCTCATCCACGACGGCCGCACCGGCCTCACGCGCGAGAAGCAGCGCTTCGCGATCAAGGATGACGGCCGTCGCACGCTCGCCGACGCGATGAAGGGCGCCGACATGTTCCTCGGCGTCTCCGTCGCGAACACGGTCACGCAGGACATGCTGAAGACGATGGCCGAGCGGCCGATCATCTTCGCGCTCGCGAACCCCGACCCGGAGATTCCGTACCCCGATGCGATCGCGGCCCGCCCCGACGCGATCGTGGCGACGGGTCGCTCGGACTTCCCGAACCAGGTGAACAACGTCCTCGGCTTCCCGTACATCTTCCGCGGCGCGCTCGACTGCCGCGCGACGGGCATCTCCGAGGCGATGAAGCTCGCGGCGGCGCGCGCCCTCGCCGAGCTCACCCGTGAACCGGTGCCCGACTCCGTGATCATGGCCTACGGCGGTAAGGCCCTGAAGATGGGTCCCGACTACTTCATCCCGAAGCCGTTCGATCCACGCGTCCTGTGGTGGGTCGCACCCGCCGTCGCGCAGGCCGCGATGGAGTCCGGGGTCGCGCGCATCAAGTTCGACGTGAACGACTACCGCGAGACCCTCATGTCGAAGGGGTCGAACGCCGCGTACTCGATCATGCGCACGATCGGCAAGGAGGCGCGCCAGGACCCGAAGCGCATCGTGTTCCCGCACGCCGCGAACCCGCGCCTCCTGCGCGCCGTGCAGCAGATCGTCGACGAGGGCATCGCCAAGCCCGTCCTCCTCGGGCGCGAATACGAGATCGAGCGCATGTGCCAGGAGCTGTCGCTCGACATGCTCCAGCACGGCGTCGAGATCATCGATCCACGCACGGATACCAAGCCCGAGTACGCGGATCGCATCTACGAGCTCCGCCAGCGCAAGGGTCTCACCCGCCACGCGGCGAACTCCCTGGTGAACAAGAGTGACTACTACGCGTCGCTCATGGTCGAGCGGGGCCACGCCGATGGCATGGTCACCGGCTTCCGCCTGAACTACCCCGAGACGGTGCGCCCGCCGCTCGAGGTGTTCGGCCTCGAGCCCGGCCGCAAGGTCGCCGTCGGCATGTACATGATGGTGCTGCAGAACTCGGTGAAGTTCTTCGGCGACACCGTGTTCAACATCTTCCCCGACGCCGAGACGCTCGCCGACATCACGGTGCAGATGGCCGACGCGGTGCAGAGCTTCGGCGTCACGCCCCGCGTCGCGATGATCTCCTACTCGAACTTCGGCTCGGTCCGCCACCCGGATGTCCTGCGCCTCCAGAAGACACTCGAGATGGTGCGTGACCGTCGGCCAGAGCTCGAGATCGACGGCGAGATGCAGCCCGAGATGGCCCTCCAGGACGAGGTGCGCAAACGGCAGTACCCGTTCTCCCGCCTCACCCGCGCGGCGAACACGATGGTGTTCAGCTCCCTCGCCTCGGGCAACGCGGCGTATCAGACGCTGAAGGTGCTCGGCGGCGCGTCGGCCGTCGGCCCGATCATCCTCGGGGTGGCCAAGCCGGTCGCGGCCCTGCAGAACGACGCCACCGTCGAGGAGATCGTCAACATGACGGCCTACGTCGTGCTCCGCGCCCAGCAGCTCGAGAAGGCGAAGGCCGCGCGCGAGCCGAAGCGGGCCTGATCGCCCACCCGGACCACGCGCCTATGCGATGCTGGCGGCAATGAAGCTTCGGGCGCTCGGCTTGTTGTTGGTGGTGGGTTGCGGCGATGGCGGCAGCTCCGGACCTATCGCGCGAGAGAACTATGCGCGCGAGTCGGCCGCGACGTTCTGCGCGAAGGCGTACTCGTGCTGCAACATGGCCGAGCTCACGGAGCTCGAGCTCCGCGACGGCTTCACCGGCGAGGCGGAGTGCGTCGAGGTGGTGGCCGAGCAGTTCGCCGATTCGGTCGCGTTGACGAGCCCGAGCGTCGACTTCGACGCCGATGCGGCGGGCGACTGCCGGGACGAGGCCGAGGGCGCGAGCTGCTCCCAGTTCTTCTCCGGGGCCGAGGTCACGCCCGCATGCGATCGGGTCTATTCCGGCACGCTCGCCGACGGCGCCACGTGCGAGATCGACCAGGAATGCGCGAGCGCGTACTGCGCGTTCGACTTCGAGGCGAGCGAGAACGTCTGCGCGACGCTGCCCGGTGCGGGTGCAGCGTGCGAGTTCCGCTGCGAGGACGGCCTCGCGTGCATCGACGGCATGTGTAGCGACCTGCTCGCGAATGGCGCCGAGTGCATGTCCGACCTCGACTGCGAGAGCGGCTACTGCGCCACGACGTGCGCGGATCGCCCGACCTCCACGACCTGTGACGGAGCCTAGCCATGCCGAGCTGCGCGTCGTGCCAGCGCGACAATGAAGGCTGGCGCCGCCACTGCGGCGGTTGTGGCGGCAACCTCGTCGGAGCGTGTGGAGGCTGTGGCATCGGTAACGGGCCCACCGACAAGTTCTGCGGCGCCTGTGGTCACGCGCTCACGCGCGCCTCGGCCGTCCCGCCCCCTCCCCCGCCTCGGCGTTCGCCGCGGACCCCGATGAGCTCGAACACGGTGCCGATCGAGTCGATCACCGATGCGATCGTGGCCGAGTACACGGCGCCGATGGCGATGGCCAAGTCCGCGCCCGTGCAGTTCACGCCTGCCGTCGGCAAGCAGCCGCAGAAGCAGAAGCGCAAGAAGCGCTAGCGCCCCCCCGTGACTCAGGCGAGGGTCACGTCGAAGAGCGTGTGGTGATCGTGCTGCGCGACGTCGGCGAACGACTCGACGGCGACGGACGTCACGCGCGGTTGCCGGCCGAGCCAGGCACTCCACTCGGTGTGCGTCTTGAACATGGCCTCGTCGGGCGGTAGCGCGTAGTCGCCGCTCGCGTCGCGATAGCGGAGGCCGGCTTCGATGCGGTGGAGGCGGTTGCGCAGGCGGTAGAGCGCGCCGAACGCCGGCAGGCTGTCCTCGATCAGGAAGATCCGGCGCCGCGTGACGCGGACGATCTCGGCGAAGAGCGCGGCGGCCGCCGGCGGCTCGAGGTGATGGAGGACGTAGCAGACGAGCGTCGCATCGAAGCTGCCATCGGCGAACGGCAGCGAGCGGCCGTCGTACGTCGTCATGGGGATGTCGTGGAAGCGATCGGGCAGGAGCGCGATCTCGACGCCTTGCGGCTGGATGTCCTTGAAGAGCGCGAGCTGCGCGAGCATGTGGCCCGTGCCGCACCCCACATCGAGGACCGAGTCACCATCGGAGAGGCGGCGCGAGATCGAACGGGCCTTGAGGAGGTCCCACGGGCGGAAGCGGCTCCAGGCGCGGCGGCGGCCGCGCGGCCAGTTCGCCAGGGCGACGCATGCGGCACCGGCCGCCTGCAGCGTCAGACTCGTCACGACACTCACCATTCGCGATCGCATGCCCGTTCATGACGGCGATGCGTGCGCCTTCGTCACGGCACGGTGATCACGAGCTCGACATCGTCGATGCCGACGTGGGCCTCGACGGGCGCGAGACCGGGGACGGCAAGGGTGTACTCGCCGGCCGGGAGGTCCCGGAGCTCGAGCCGACCCTGGGCATCGGTGGTGGCGGCGAGGGTACGGATGTCGCCCTTCGCGAGGGAGAAGGAGAACTGCGTGCCAGCGAGGTTGGGCGGGCGGCGGATCACGGCGGTGACGGCGAGACCGACGACGGGCGCTCCATCGCGCAGCACCCGCGCGCGGAGCCGGCCACGCACGGGCTCGATGCGGCCACCGGCGATCCGCCAGGGCACGTAGCGCTTCACCTTGGCGAGATCGGTGGGGGTGAGCGCGGTGCGAGCGCTGTAGATCGTGACGCTCTGGCTCCGCGTGATGATCGACTCGCCGTCGCGTGACCAGGCCACGCCGGCGACGGGCGGTGTGAAGTCGACCTGGCTGACGAGCGGCGGACCATGGTCGAGCGGCCAGCGGGCGAGCACGCGACCGTCGCGAACCCCGAGGACGAGCGCGGCCGTGCCGTACTCGCCGATGGCGGCGACGAGCTCTCCCGTCCGGTCGACCTGCGCGGACTGGAGGCGTTCGCTCACGAAGGTGGCGCGGTCGGCGCCGGTCCGGGCGCTCCAGATGCGGACGGCGCGGTCACTGCCGATCGTGGTCACGTACGTGCCGCTCGGATCGAGGGAACCGGCGATGACATCGGTGTCGGTGCGCAGGCGCGTGCCGGTGTCGAGATCGAAGAGGGCGATGGCGGGCGTGGGCGAACCGGGCGCGGTCTCGAGCACCGCGCGTGGGCCCGCGAAGCCGATCACGCGGAACGACTCGCCCATGGCGAGCGTGGCGCCGCGGCGGCCGTCGGCGAGCTCCCAGACGGTCGCCGCGCTCCCCGGGCCCCAGGCGAGCGCACGCTGCCCGTCGGGATCGAGCGCCGCGGTCGTCGCGCCGGCGAGGACGAGCCATGGCTGCCCCTGCCGGTAGAGCGTGGGCGCGCCGTCGAGAGTCTCGACCAGGAGCGTGCCGTCGCGGGCGAGCTCGAGGCGCGTCGCCTCCTCGCGCAGCGGGACGGTCGAGAGCGTCGCGCCCGTCGCCACGTCGACGATCAGCGCGGAGCCGTCGGCGGCGATCGCCGCGAAGCGCGAGCCGACCAGAGCGAAGGGGGCGCGCACGTCCGCGTGGGGAATGAGCGCCGCCGCGTCGGTGCCCCAGAGAGCGAGGCGTGAACCGTCCGTGACGATCGTACGCATGCCGTCCTCGGTGATGGCGGCGATCAGGCCCGGCGGCTTCGTGGTCGCGCGCTGGCTGCCGACGCCGAGCTTCCAGATGCGAAGGCGGCCATCACCGCGCACGGCGACGAGGCGCGTGCCGTCGCGGGTGAAGCGAGCGTCGCTGCCGCCGAGTGTCTCGTGCGTGGACAGCAAGTTGCCGGTGCGCGCGTCCCAGACGCGAACGAACTCGTCGACCCCGACCGTCAGGATGCGCTGTCCATCGGGTGAGAAGCGCCCGGACCAGACGATGTCGCCGTGGGTGACGGAGGTGACGAGGCGTCCCGTGGCCAGATCCCACACCCGCGCGGTGCCATCGTGACTGGTGGTGAGGAGCCGGGTGCTCGCCTCGTCGAAGACGCACTTCCAGATGGCGTCGGAGTGGCCCGCGAAGCTGTGCAAGGCCGCGCCCGTGGCCGCATCCCAGACGTTGGCGCGGCCGGTCATGCCGCACGTGGTGGCAAAGCGGCCGTCACGAGAGAGCTCGCCGCCGAGCACGCGCCCTCCGTGATCGAAGCCGCCGAGGTACTCGCCCGTGCGGATATCCCAGCCGCCGCCGACACCCGCGAACGTCACCGTCAGGAGGTGCGGCGTGACGGGGCTGAGGACACCGTACGCATGCGCGAGCAGCATCGACGTGTTGACCTCGATGGTGCGGACCAGCGCCCCCGTGCGGACGTCCCAGATGCGCGCATCGCCGTCGAAGCCGGTGCTCGACGCGAGGCCATCGTCGGCCGTGAAGGTCACGACGGTGATCTCCGCGCCGTGCACGAGCGCGTGCTTCAGCGCGCCGGTGGGCACATCCCAGAGGCGCACCAGGCCATCGCTGCCCCACGTCGCGATCGTCTTGCCGTCGTGCGAGAACTGCACGCCGTCGAAGCCGTCGCCGTGGCCGATGGTCGTAGCGGGGGTTGCGGTTGGATCGAGGGTGGCCATGACGGCGCCGTCCTCGATTCGCCAGATGCGGGCGGTGCTGCGGCAGCCAGCGGCGACGAAGCGGCCATCCGGGCTGAGATCCAGGAGGCGCGCACTACCTCCGCAATCGAGCGTGCGCTCCTCGGCGGTGAGATCGCGCAGGGCCGTGCCCAGCATGAACTGCAGCGACGGAGAGCGAGCCCCGCGCCGGTAGGCTTCATCGAGGTACGCGGCCGCGCGCAACGTATTGCCAGTCAGGAGCTCGCTGCGACCTTGCTCCTCGAGGACGAAGCGCAGCGTCGCGTGCGCCTCCGCCCGCGAACGCACGATGCGGGTCACGCTGACCGCACCGATCACGGCGAGCGCCACCAGCGCCAGCGCCGAGGCGGCCACCGCGCCGCGGTGCCGGCGCAGGAAGCGTCGGATCCGATCGGCCACCGAGTACGCATGCGCCTCGACGAGCCGCCCGGCCTGATAGCGGCCCAGCTCGGCGGCCAGCTCGCTCGCGTTGGCGTACCGGTCGCCGCGGTCGCGCGCCATCGCCTTGTCGACGATCGACTTCAGATCACGCGGTGCCTCGACCTCGGCGAGCAGGAGGCGCAAGAGGCCGCCGAGCGCGTACACATCGGTCCGCTCGTCGACGACCTCCCCGCGCTCTTGCTCGGGAGACATGTAGCCCTTGGTCCCGATGATCACGCCGGCGGCGGTGAGCTCGTCGGTCACCGGCACGATGCTCTCGCCGTCGCAGAGCTCCTCGATCTCGCGGCCCCGCAGATCCTTCGCGAGCCCCCAGTCGATCACGACCGTCTCCCCGTACGCACCGACGAGGACGTTGCCCGGCGACAGATCGCGATGGATCACGTGGTGCGCGTGGGCGAACGCGACCGCTTCGCACGCCGCGATCAGAGCAGGTAGCAGGGCGAGCCGCGCCGCCTGCGTCGACGCCCGGGCGATCGCGGTCCCGAGCGTCACGCCCTCGACGAGGCGCATCGAGTAGTACGGAGTGCCGTCGGGCCAGTGCCCGATCTCGTAGATGGGGACGATGCCGGGATGCTGGAGGCGCGCCGTCAGGCGGGCTTCGCGCTGGAAGCGCGCGGCGAGCTTGGGTGTGGCGTAGAGCAACTCCTTGACCGCCACCTGGCGGCCGACGCGCAGGTCGCGGGCGACGAGGATGCGCCCCATGCCCCCCCGCGCCACCTCGTCGCCGAGAGCGTACCCGGGGGATGGCGACGCTTCGACCGCTCTGCAGTGGGGGCACGTCGCGAGATGCGTCTCGAGGACGCGCTCGCTGCCCGACGACAGGACGCCCTCGGCGCGGGCCGCGAGCAGCGGGTCGAAGTCAGAACAGCTCATGCCGCCGCACGGAAGCGTCGCCGTAGTCGCTCGATCGCGGCCCGCACGCTGCGCTCGGCCGCTTTCGGGCTGGCCAGCGCGAGGCTCCCGGCGATCGCATCGAAGTCTTCGCCCGACGCCCACAGCTCGAGCGCCTGACACTGCTCGGCCGGCACGGACTCGGCCGCGTATGCGAGCATCGCCTTCGCCGTCCCGCGCGCGGTCACGGGGGTCCGCACGCCCTCGATGCGGCTCGACGACGGCAGCGCCTGCGCCTCGATCCACACCCCGGGCGTGCTGCGATCGGCCTCGTAGCGCCGCACGTAGTCGGGATGCGCCCGCAGATAGTCGATGCCCACGCGCTTCGCGACCACGCGGAGCCACGCCATGAAGCTCAGGGCGGGCGTCTGGGCGCGCGCGTCGAGGAAGCGCCGCAGGCGAGCGAAGCCATCGGCGCGCAATCGCGCCATGACGGCCACGATGATGTCGCGTCGCTCGTCCTCGCGCTGACCGAGCCGGCCCAGGAACCGCGGCTGCGCCACGATGCGGGCGAGCTCGGGCTCCACTGCCGACCAGAGCGCTTGCCACGCCCGCTCGTCGCCCTCTGCCGCCCGCTCGACCAGTCCTTCCATACGGATCGTTCACGGCCATTCTCGTCGATCCGTCACGCGGCCCCACCTGGCAAACGGTGGCAGGTCCCGGCGCCGCTAGATGATCCGGATGCCCTGCGTCTGCGTCGCGCACAGATTCGGCGAGCCACCGTCGCAGACCTGGATCGAGACGTTGCACGGGCCGGCGACCGGCGACGGCCACGTGAGGCGACCACCCGCGGCCGTGATCGACCCACCACACGTATGGTTAGGGGTGAGCGACCACGTCTGCGACGGACCATCAGGATCGCTGCGCACCGCCTGGTACACGTACGGCTGACCGACGTTGCCGGTACCTGGCATCTGGCTCGTGATCACCGGCGCATCGTTCACCGCGGCGATCGTGATCACCGTCGTCTGGTTTCGACACGCGCCGGCCGGATCACATACCCTGATGACGAGCGTGCAGGTCGCCGGCACCACGGGCCCGGCGATCGTGAAGGTCACGCCACCGCCGGTGCCGATGACGCCGCCACAGGTGTGACCGGCGCCGAGCGACCAGGTGAAAGCGCCCCCCACGGGCCCATCGGGATCCGTCGCCGTGGACGGGTGGCGATAGAGCACATCCTCGGTTGCCGTGACGGGCGGGGTGTTGGTGAACACCGGCGCGTCGTTCACCGGCGTGATCGTGATCTGCCGTGACTCCGTATCGCAGAGGTTCGGCGTGCCGCCGTCGCAGACCTGGACCGCGACCGTGCACGCGGTGGGCGGCGTCGGTCCGGTCTCCGTGAAGGTGTACACGCCCGTGGTCGGGTTGATCGTGCCTCCACAGGTATTGCCGGCGAGCGTGCTCCAGATCCGCGACGGGCCATCCGGGTCATTCGCGACCGCGCTGTACGTGTAGAGCGTGTCCTCGATCGCCGGCGACGGCGGGACGTTCGTGATCACCGGCGCGTCGTTGACACCCGTGATCGCGATCGTGCCGCTCCCCGTCCCGCAGGCCGCGCCGCTATCGCAGACGCGCAGTGACAGGACGCAGCTCGTCGGAGGATTCGGCCCCGCGGCCGTGAAGGTCACGACGCCCGTCGCCGCGACCACCGAGCCGCCGCAGGTATGGCCGACGCCGAGGGACCACGTGAGGCCGGTGCCATCGGGATCCGAGGCGGACGCGCTGAACGTGAACACCATGTCCTCCGTCGCCGTACCGGTGATGGGGCTCGTGATGGTGGGGGCGTCGTTCACGGCCGCGATCGCTACCGTCGTGGTCTGGTTCGCCGAGCACAGCGCGGGCGCGCCACCGTCGCACACGCGAATCGCGACGACGCATGACGATGGTGGCGTGGGTCCCAGGGGCGTGAAGGTGTACGCGCCCGAGGTCGCATTGATCGACGAGCCCGGGCACGTGTTGCCAGGGGCGAGGGCCCAGGCCACGCTCGGGCCGTCGGGATCGGAGCGCACCGCGTTGTACGTGTACACCACGTCCTCGGTGGCCGTCGTCGGCGCCGCGCTCGTGATGGTCGGGGCGTCGTTGACCGCCGTGATCGTCACCGGCGTGGTCTGCGTCGCACAGGCACTGGCACCATCACACGCGCGCAGCGCCACCACGCAGCTCGTCGGCGGCGTCGGACCGGCCGGGGTGAACGTGAACGCGCCCGTGGTGCTGACCGTGCCGCCACACGTATGCGTACCCGCGAGCGTCCAGGTGACGCTGCCCGGACCGTCGGGATCCGTCCCGGCCGCAGCGTAGCTGTAGGCCACGTCCTCGGTGGCCGTCGTCGGGGCGGAGCTCGTGATGGTCGGCGCGTCGTTGACCGCCGTGATCGCGATCGTTGTCGTCTGCGCGGCGGAGCAGAGGGTGGGCGCACCACCGTCGCACACGCGAATCGCGAGCACGCAGCTCGCCGGCGGCACGGGACCGGCCGGCGTGAACGTGAAGACGCCCGTGCCGGCATCGATCGCCCCGCCGCACGTGTGCGCCGCCACCGTCGCCCAGACGCGCGACGGACCATCGGTATCCACGGCGCTGGCCGCGTACGTATAGAGCGTGTCCTCGGTCGCGGTCGTGGCAGGGGTGCTCGTGATCGCCGGTGGATCGTTCACCGGCGTGATCACGATCGAGAACGTCTGCACCACGCTCGTGTCGACCCCGCCATTGGCCGTGCCGCCATCATCCTGGATCCGCACGCTCACCGTGGCCGTGCCACTGACGTCGGGCGCGGCGGTGAACGTGAGCTGCCCCGTCGGGCTCACGGCTGGCTGCGTCGTGAAGAGCGCCGGCTGATCGGCCGTCACGAGGAACTGCAGCACCTGCGCGCCCTCGTTCGCCGGGCCCGCGCTGATGCTCGTGGCCCAGGCCAGCGTCTGCGCGCCTGCATCCTCGGCGACGGTGACCGTCGGCCCTGCGGTGAAGGCCGGCGCATCGTTCACCGGCGTGACGGTCACGGTCACGAGGGCCGTCGAGCCGCCGTTCAGCGAGTACGTGAAGGAGTCCACGCCGTTCGTGTTCGCCATGGGCACATACGTCACGTCGCTGCCGCCGCCGCTGATCGCGGAGGTGCCCCGCGACGGCTGGGTCACGGTGGTCACCGTGCGCGGCCCCCCGTCGATGTCCGTGTCGTTGGTGAGCACGGTCAGCGGCGTCGGCGCGGAGTCCTCGAGGACGGTGCGCACGTCGGCGACGGCGACCGGCGGCTCGTCGACGTTCGTCACCGTGATGGCGACCGGCGACTCGAACACGTTGCCGCCGCTGTCGATCACCTGCACGCGAATGGAGTAGCTCGTCCGCACCTCCGCATCGAAGGACGCGCGCGCGCGCAGCGTGCTGCCCGTCACCGCGAACGACGCATTGTCGGCGCCTCCCGTCCCCGCGACGATCGTGAACGAGAACGAGTCGCCGGCATCGAGATCCACCGCGCCGAGCGTGCCCACGGTCGTGTTGGCGGGCTGGTTCTCCGCGATCGTGCTCGGCGTCAGCGTGATCGCCGTCGGCGCCGTACCCACCGGCATCCCGCCCGCTCCTGTCACCGCGAGCGTCGGCATGCCGCCTGGTGTGCCCGTCACCGTGAGCGTGCCCGCCACGAGCCCCATGGCCAGCGGCGAGAAGCTCACGGCGATCACGCACGAAGCGCCACCCGCGAGCGTCTGCCCATTGCAGGCATCGGCCGTGATCGACAGCGGTGCATCACCGGTGAACACCACGGCGAGCGGTCCGGTCGGCACCGAGCCCGCCGCGTTCGTCACCTGGAACTGGCGGGTGGCGGTCGTGTTCGTCGCCACGAGCCCGAAGTTCGCGCCTTGCAGCGCCACGAGCGTCAGCGCCTCGATGCCCGTGCCGACGAGCTCCTGCGCATCCTGGTCCCAGGGGTCCGTCCCGATGTCGAAGACCACGGAGCCGGTCGTCACCCCGAGCGTCGTCGGCGCGAAGCGAATGGTCACATCGCAGGTCGCCTGCGCGGCGATCGTGGCCCCGCACGGATTCGCGGCCACGCTGAACTGCGCGGGGACGGTGACGCCGAAGGGCTGTGGGGTCGAAGCGTGGCTACGCACGCCGATGACGACGTCGCGGGGGGTGGTGTTGTTGATGACCGCCGATCCGAAGTCCGCGGGGGTCACCACGGCCCCACCCCCCACCGTGACCACCTCGAGCCGCGGAGTGCCGACGCCACTCACCGCGCCCTCGACGGCCGCGATCCCCGCCGCCGCCACCTGGAACAGCGCCGACTGCGGACCGAGAGCCTCCGCGCGGAATCGCACCTCGAAGTCGCACGTCGCCGCCGGGGCGAGCGCCGCGCCCGTGCACGTGTCGGACGACGCCACGAACGAGCCGGGCGAAGTCCCCGCAGGGGTCACGGTCAGCGCGGGCGTCACGGATGCGCCCGTGTTCGTCACGGTGAAGGTCGCGACCGTCGTCCCTGTCTCTTCGACCACGCCGGTACCGAGATCGCTGACGTCGCCAGAGATGGTCAGCGCCCCCGTCCCGATGCCCTCGCCGGAGAGCGCGAGCGTGGCCGTGCCCCCCGGCGTGGCCGTGATCGTGAGCGTGCCACTCGCGGGTCCCGCCACCGTGGGGGCGAACGTGACCTCGACCATGCAGTTGGCGCCGGCCGCGAGGGCCACATCACATGTCGTCGCGCCCATCGCGAAGGGGCCGGTCACCGTGATCGTCGGCGCACCGGTGGGTGTCTCCCCGCCATTCGTGATGGTGATCGTCGTCGGGGGGCTCGTCTCCCCGATCGTCACCGTTCCGAGCTCGAGGGTCGGACGGTCGATCGCGAGGACCGCCTCTGTCGGTGGCGCATCCGGAGGTTCGACCGGGGCATCGACGGGGTTGTTGCGATTCCCTCCATCGTCGCCGCACGCGATCAGCACCAACGCGGAGCACACCAGACGCCGGCTCGTCCTCATCACCTCCGTCAGAGTCTCATGGTTCGAAGATGTGACCTACGGTGGCGGTAATCGCAGCCGGAGCCTCGCCCGAGGTAGAGGCTTGACGTGCTGGTCGTAGCGCCGCAGCTCTGCCAGGGCGAGGTCGACGCGACCGAGGCCGAGCGCGGTCGCGAACGCGCCGACGAACAGCATGAACACCGGCGAGGACGTCGCCCCGATGAACGTCAGCGCGAGGCTCGTTCCAACCGTCAGCACGCCGAGGGCAACCAGCCCCCAGCCGAGCCCGCGCCGCACGAGGATCCGCTGGCGGGGATCGAACACCCGGCGCCGGGCGGCGACCGCCATCTCGACGCTGCCGTCCTCGTTCGCGAGCATCCACCTCGAGCATAGCCGCCCGCGCGAGCCGCGCACACGCGAATGCCCACCGACGCGGACGCACGCCGTCGCCGGCACGACGACACCTCCCCACGTCGGTGCCCGCACTCGCGCCCGTCCTGGCCTGGAGGTTGCGTTGCGGATCGCCGACGGCGGTCAGCCCGCGCCGTCTGCCTTGTCGACGCGATCGCGGTGGACGAAGGACGCCTTCGCGTAGTCGCGATTCATGAGGGCCATCACGTCGCGCGAGATGTCCTTCGGGCAGGCCGCCTCGCACTCGTAGTGGTTCGAGCAGTTGCCGAAGCCCGCGGCGTCCATGGCCGTGACCATGGCCTGGGTGCGGTGGAGCCGCTCCGGCTGGCCCTGCGGCAGGTTATGGAGGTGGGCGAGCTTCGCGGCGACGTAGAGCATCGCGGAGCCGTTCGGGCACGCGGCCACGCAGGCGCCGCAGCCGATGCAGGCGGCCGCCTCGAACGAGCGATCCGCGGCTTCCTTCGGGATCAGGACGTCATTGGCGTCCGGCGCCGAGCCCACGTTGGAGGTCACGAAGCCGCCGGCCTGGATGACGCGATCGAACGCGCTGCGGTCGACGCAGAGGTCCTTGATCACGGGAAAGGCGGCCGCGCGCCACGGCTCGATATAGATCTCGGAGCCGTCCTTGAACGTGCGCATGTGGAGCTGGCAGACGGTCGTCGCCTTCTGTCCGCCGTGCGGACGGCCGTTGACGACGAGCGAGCACGAGCCGCAGATACCCTCGCGGCAGTCGTGATCGAACGCCACGGGCTCCTCGCCCTTGGCGATGAGCTGCTCGTTCAAGACATCGAGCATCTCGAGGAAGGAGGCGTGCTCCGAGACCTTGGTGACCTTGTACGTCACCATCTTGCCCGGCGACTTCTTGTCGGGCTGGCGCCAGATGTGGAGGGTCAGGTTCAGATCGCTCATTACTTGTAGCTCCGGGTGGCGAGCTTGACGTTCTCGAACACGAGCGGCTCTTCGTGGCGCATCGGCGTCTTGCCCTCGCCCGCGTACTCCCACACCGCGGCGTGCGCGAACTTCTCGTCATCGCGCTTCGCCTCGCCGTCGTCCTGGTGCTCGACGCGGAAGTGACCGCCGCAGCTCTCCTCGCGGACGAGCGCGTCACGGCACATCATCTCGCCGAACTCGAGGAAGTCGGCCACGCGACCGGCCTTCTCGAGGGACTGGTTGAACGAATCCTTCGAGCCGAGGATCGTGACGTCCTTCCAGAACTGCTCGCGCAGCTCGGGGATCTTCGCGAGCGCGTGCTCGAGGGATGCCTTGGACCGCGCCATGCCGCAGTCCTCCCACATGATGTTGCCGAGCTCCTTGTGGAAGGAGTCGACGGTCCGCTTGCCGCGGATGCCCATCAGCTTGTCGAGGCGCGCCTTCGTCTCGGTCTCCGCCGTGGCGAACGCCGCGCTTGACGTGCTCGCGAGATCCTTCGCGTTGACGGTGGCGAGGTAGTTGCCGAGGGAGTAGCTGATGATGAAGTAGCCGTCGGCGAGGCCCTGCATCAGGGCCGAGGCGCCGAGGCGGTTCGCGCCGTGGTCGGAGAAGTTCGCCTCGCCGAGGCAGAACAGGCCGGGGATGGTCGTCTGGAGGTTGTAGTCGACCCACAGCCCGCCCATCGTGTAGTGGACGGCCGGGTAGATGCGCATCGGAACCTTGTAGGGATCCTCGCCGGTGATGCGCTCGTACATGTCGAACAGGTTTCCGTACTTCTCGCGGACCTTGCTCTCGCCATCGCGCCGGATGGCGTCACGGAAATCGAGATACACGCCGCGGCCGCCGGGACCGACGCCACGGCCGTCGTCGCACTGCTCCTTCGCAGCGCGGCTCGCGATATCCCGCGGCGACAGGTTGCCGAAGCTCGGATACTTCCGCTCGAGGTAGTAGTCGCGATCCTCGTCAGGGATGGAGTCCGGCCGCTTCTGGCAGTCCTCCTTCTTCCTCGGCACCCAGACGCGGCCGTCGTTGCGGAGCGACTCGGACATCAGCGTCAGCTTCGACTGGAAGTCGCCGGAGACGGGGATGCACGTCGGGTGGATCTGCGTGAAGCAGGGATTCGCGAAGCCCGCACCCTTCTTGTACGCGCGGTACGTCGCGGTGACGTTGCAGCCCTTCGCGTTCGTCGAGAGGAAGAAGACGTTGCCGTAACCGCCGGTGGCGAGGACGACGGCGTGCGCCGAGTGGGACTCGACCTTGCCCGTCACGAGATCGCGCACGACGATGCCGACGGCGCGCCCGTTCTCGATGACGACATCGAGCATCTCGGTGCGCGGGAACATCTTCACCTTGCCGATGCCGATCTGGCGCTCGAGCGCGGAGTAGACCCCGAGGAGGAGTTGCTGGCCGGTCTGACCACGCGCGTAGAACGTGCGCGAGACCTGCGCGCCACCGAAGCTGCGGTTGGCGAGAGTGCCGCCGTACTCGCGCGCGAACGGCACGCCCATCGCCGCGCATTGATCGATGATGTCGACCGACACCTCGGCGAGGCGATGCACGTTGGCCTCGCGCGCGCGGAAGTCGCCGCCCTTCACCGTGTCGTAGAACAGGCGGTGAATGGAGTCGCCGTCGTTCTGGTAGTTCTTCGCCGCGTTGATGCCGCCCTGCGCGGCGATCGAGTGCGCACGGCGCGGGGAGTCCTGGAAGCAGAAGCAGGCGACGTCGTAGCCGAGCTCGGCGAGCGTCGAGGCGGCGGCGCCTCCCGCGAGTCCGGAGCCGACGACGATGACCTTGTACTTACGCTTGTTGGCCGGGTTGACGAGCTTGTAGTTGAACTTCGCGTTCTCCCACTTCTTCTCGATCGGGCCGGAGGGGATTTGGGCGTCGAGCTTCACATTGCACCGGGGAGCTTGATGATGCCGACGAGGACGGCCGTCGGCGGGACCATGTAGCCGATGAAGAGGAACCACGCGATGCCGCGTCCCACCGACTCGACGGGGTACTTCGGATGGCGCCAGCCGAGCGACTGGAACCACGAGGCGGCCCCGTGACCGAGGTGGATGCTGAGCATCAACATACCTGCGAGATAGATGCCCCAGATGATCGGGTTCTGGAACCCGTGCACGAACATCGAGTACGCGTCATAGCGTCCCTGCCCGTCGAGGTGATGGAAGTACTGCGGCTGCACGAGCCCCGCCGTGAAGTGGAGGATGTGCATCGCGAGGAAGGCGGCGATCGCCAGGCCGGTCCACGCCATCGCGCGACCGAGCGGCGAGGACCTCACCGGCTTGTACATGGCGTAGCCGATCGGACGGGCGGCCTTGTTCTTGGCGACGAGGCCGATCGCCAGGACGATGTGCACGAGCACGAGGCCCAGAAGGCCTGCGCGCACCGGCCACTTCACTTCCCACAGTGACTGCAGGAAGTGCGCGTACTTGTTGTACATGTCCTGGCCACCAAACATCTGCAGGTGGCCCACCATGTGGGCGATGGCGAACAGCAGCAGCAGGAGGCCGGTCACGGCCATGATGTGCTTCGCTCCGACCGAGCTTCGGAGATACCTACCGAACCAGCTCATTGAATGACTCCAAGGCCTTGGATGCGTGGGCCGGGGGAATAGGTACACGAACAGTCAAAAGCGGCAATGGCGCGCCGCCCGATAAGGAGCCCGGGTGGGGATAGACTGTCGCGGTGTCTGACGACGCCACCGAGCAGCTGGCGGTCCGACCGTCGTCGCCGCTCGTGGCCGCGACGCGGGCCTCCCCGTTGGCGACCGAGTCGGGTGCGCTGATCGGCCGCACGCTCGGGAAGTTCACGATCGTCGAGGCGGTGGGCCGCGGTGGATCCGGCGAGGTCTACCGGGCGGAGCAGCCGCAGCTCGGCCGGTCGGCGGTCATCAAGGTGTTGCGCCCCGAGCACGCGACGAGCGCGAACCGGACGGAGCGGTTCCTGCGCGAAGCGAAGCTGGCGTCCCGACTGGACCATCCCTACGCCGCCCACATCTACGCGTTCGGGGTCGAGCCTGACGGGATCTTCTGGATCGCGATGGAACACGTCCGCGGCATGACGCTCGACGAGCTGGTCGCGCGCCGCGGGGCGATGCCGCCGGCCGTGTTCGGGCCGCTGTTCGCTCGCCTCTGCGAGGTCATCCACACCGCCCACGAGCTCGGGATCATTCACCGCGACATCAAGGGTTCCAACGTCATGGTGATCGAGCGCGCCGGGCAGCTCCTGCCCAAGCTCCTCGATTTCGGCATCGCGAAGGGCATCGAGGCCGAGCCCGAGGACGGAGAGACGGTCGAAGAAGCCGACGACAATCCGGCGCTGACCCAGCACGGCGCGACGCTCGGGTCGCCCCAGTACATGGCGCCCGAGCAGTGGGTATCCGCGCACGATGTCGATGCGCGCGCGGACATCTATGCCCTCGGCATCCTCGCGTACCGCTGTGTCGGCGGGGGACTGCCCTTCGGGAAGCTCGACCGCGCGAAGCTCGCCATGGCCCATCTTTCGATACCGCCGCCTGCCCTCCCCGCGACGGTCCCGGCGTCGATCAGCGAGGTCGTGATGCGCGCGCTGGCCAAGCAGCCGGGCGCGCGCTGGCCGAGTGCGCTGGCGTTCGGCGACGCGATGCGCGCGGCGATCGGCGGCGGCGTGCCCGAGGCGGTGCCGATCTTCGACCCCGCCGTCCGCGACGTCTGGGTGCGCGGCGGACCGCAGCCACTCGCCGACGCCGTGGCGAGGCTCGCGCGCGCGACCACGACCGTCGAGGCCGATGCGGCGCTGCGCGAGCTCGTCGCGATCACCTGCCGCTGGCTCGCGGTCCTGGCGCTCTCCCAGCGCGATACGACGGGCCGCGAGACTCCTGATCCCGACCTACGCGAGCACGCCCGCGCCGTCTCGGGGAAGGACGATGCCGCGCCGTGGCTGCGCCTCGCGCGCGTGGCCGCCACCTCGAAGATGAACGTCGAGCCGCTCGAGGCGCTGGCGACGCGTCTCGATGATCGCGAGCGGTCCCGGACCGCGGCGGGGCTGGCCTCCGATGTGGTGGCGGCGAGCGAGGCGCTGAATGCGCTGGAACCGCTCCTCGCGTACCAGCTCGTCGTCGGACGCGCGGGCTCCGCCGAGTCGTGGACCGGCGTGCGACGCCGCGATCGCGAGCGCGTCATCGTCTGGGGCGAGCCCCTGGCCGACGGCGAGGTCGCCCTGCTCGACGCGACGGGCCGCGTCTCGATTCGCCTCTCGCCGCTCGTGCAGGTGAGCTCGCCCCTGCCGTCGTCCGAGCCCGAGCTGTTTCTCCTCTGGCGCAGCGGCAAGGGCGCCGCGCGACTCGTGGCCGCGCCGTGGGGCTTCGAGCGTGATGACGATGCGGCCGCGCAGCGCCTCGCCGTGCTGACGACCGAGGACTCCGATACCGCTCACGAGGAGCGCGACGACCGCTCCCCCTATCCGGGGCTCGCCGCGTACGGGCTCGGCGACGCGGATCGCTTCGTCGGGCGCGAGCGCGAGGTCGAAGCGCTCTCCAACCGCCTGGTGCGGTCACCGATGGTCGCGGTGCTCGGCCCGTCAGGCGCCGGCAAGAGCTCGTTCATCCACGCCGGTCTCCTCCCGCGGCTCGCCGAGAGCTACGAGATCATCACGATGCGGCCGGGTCGCCACCCGCTGCATGCGCTGGCCGCGCTGCCGCCGCTCGGCATGACATCCACCGATCCGGCCGCGATCACGGAGCGCCTGCGGCAGCTCGGAGAGCGCGCGCCGCGGGGCCTCGTGATCGTCATCGATCAGCTCGAGGAGCTCGTCACGCTGTGCGCCGACGATGCCGAGCGCGAGCGGTTCGCAACGGTGCTAGCCGCCGCCGCCGCCGACCGCAGCGCCCCCGTGCGCGTGGTGGTCACCTTGCGCGATGACTTCGCGACCGTGATCGAGAGTGTCGAGGGCTTCCGGGGCCACTTCGACGTGTTCGTGCTCGCCACGCCGCCCGCCGAGGCCCTCCGTCGCATCGTGACCGAGCCGGCGCGACGGGCCGGGGTCTCCGTGGATCCAACGCTGGTGAGCGAGATGGTGAGTGAGGTCGTGGGCCGCGCGGCGTCGCTGCCGCTCCTTTCGTTCACCGCCTCCCAGCTCTGGGCCAAGCGCGACAAGGCCGCCCGCCAGATCCACCACGAGAGCTACGTCGCGATCGGCGGCGTGGCCGGCGCGCTCTCCACGTACGCCGACGACGTCTACGCGAGCCTCGCCCGGCGCGATCAAGACGTGGTGCGCGACCTCTTCTCCCGTCTCGTCGCCAGCGACGGCACCCGCATCCCCGCCCCGCGCAGCGAGCTCGAGCAGATTCCCGGGGCGGCCGGGGTGCTGGCGCATCTCATCGATGCTCGCTTGCTGGTGGTCCGTGAACCCAACCGCGGCGACGGCGCGCAACCGGGCAGCGAGCATGGCCCGGAGAGCGGCCCCGCGCTGACGATCGACAACCGCGACGTCGTCGAGATCGTCCACGAGTGTCTCGCCACGCGCTGGGATCGACTCGCGCGCTGGCGCAGCGAAGATGCAGCCGACCGCGCGCTCCTTGGCGACGTGCGCGTGGCGGCCCGGCGCTGGCAGGAGAACCAGCGCCAAAGCGACCTGCTCTGGCGGGGCGAGGCGCAGATGGAGCTCCAGCAGCTCGTCGCCCGCTCGTCGGCGCTGACCGCCCTCGAGCGCGAGTTCGCCCGGGCCGGCGCCAGCCTCGCCCGCCGGTCCAAGGTCATTCGCCGCGCCCTCGTCGCGGGCGTCATCAGCGTCCTCGGCATCGTCGCGATCGTGATGGGCTATCTCAGCGTGCAAGCGAACGAGAGCCGCACGCAGGCGGAACAGAGCGCGGTGGCGGCCCGCGATGCGGCCGCGCTCGCCGAGGACCGCCTCACGACGAGCATGATCGCGCAGGGACGACGCGAGCTGAACGACGGGCGCGCCCTCGCCGCCCTCGCGTATCTCGGTGAAGCGATGCGCCGCGGCGCCGATACGACGGCGATCCGCACCATGATCGGCTTCGCGAATCGCGGCTGGCGCTGGGTGAAGCACACCGATCGCTCCGACCTGGCGACGGCGAGCAAGACGGATGACTACCTCTGCGTCGCCGATCCGCAAGGCCGGCTCCGGTTCTTCGACCATCGCAGCCAGGAGGTCGGCGCGCTCGACACCGGTCTCGTGTATCCGCAGCGCATCACGGGGATCCCCGGCCGAGCCGCCGCCGTGGGTCGCGACGCGATCGCGGTCGTCGACACGAAGACGTTCGCGCTCGTGACGACTCTCGTACCCGAGACCCCCGCACGCCTCGCCCACCCCGGCCCCGGCGCCGACGAGATCACCGTGTTCGAGGAAGCGGGACTGATCGTCTACGGCCTCGACGGCACCCCGCGTCGCCGACACGACTACAATACCCAGGGCGCGACCGAACCCGTCATCGACGCCAGCGGCCGCTACGCGCTCTTCGAGCACGACACGCAGCTTCACCACATCGATCTCCAGACGATGACGACGAAGCTCGTCGCGCCCGCTCAACCGACGAGCCCCAACGAGCAGGTCGACTCGACGATCATCGGGTACATCACCGAGGGCGGCGAAGTGCATCTCATGGAGTGGGATGGCCGCGAGCTCGCGACGTTCAAGCCGCGCACGAAGCCGCTCGTCTTGTACTTTGCCGCCGCGGGCGACCGCGTGGGGGCGCTCTCCGAGCATGACCTCGAGGTCTTCGACGTGAAGGGCACGCCTCTCTACACCCTGCAGATGTTCGGCAAGCAGGCGGTCGTGCGCCTTCGCGGCGAGCACACCTGGATCTCGACGGCGGACGGCGTGATCCGGCACTACGTGAAGGATCGACTCGTCGCGTCCTTGCCGCTCCACGAGGCCGAAATCTACGATCTGAGCCTCCTCGGCGACACGCTCGTCTCGGTAGGCGGGACGGGCACGATCATGTTCTCCGACGCGAACGCGATCGACGTGGTCCATGGGCCGCTGCCGTGCGGCGGCAGCGACGAGGGGTTGGGCACCGAAGGCCCGACAGTGTCGTTTCTCTGTCACGGCAAGCAGCTGCTCTACGTAGGCCGGCGCGAGTTCGCCACGCTCGACGATCCGACGCTTGGCGTGGTCGTGTGGGAGCCCACGAGCGATCGCATCGCCATCGCCGCGCGTTCGCTTGCCGTCTACGAGCGCGGCGGCAAGCTCGTCGCGAGCGCCGACGAGGCCGATGATTCGCAACCGTCGATCGCGTTCCAGGACGCGGACAATCTCCTGATCGTCTGGCCCAAGCGCGGGCCGGGCTTGTGGCGCTGGACGCTCTCGACGAATCAGTGGACCAAGCTCATGGACATCCCGCAGATGACGTTCGTGACGACGGTCCGCGGTCAGCCGGTACTCGCGAACGAGGCCGGCGAGGTATCTCTGGTCGAAGCGGGCAAGGTCACGCTCACCGCGAAGCTCGGCGACCGCATCGTCATCGTTGTCGTCTCGCCTGACGGCAAGTGGCTCGGCGCCATGCTCGCGAGCGGGGCGACGGCCATCCTGGACAGTCGCACGCTCGAGGTGACGCGAACCTTGCCGCCCGCAGATCCGGGCAGCTTCGCGGCCGGGTTCGACGCGACCGGCGACCTCTTCATGCGGCTCTCGCGCGGCGCGCTGGTGATCTCGGACCGCATCAGCGGCGACGACATCATCCGAGATCTCGACCTCCTGACCGGCGCCTTCACGGCGCTGTTCCTCCCCGACGGTCGCCTCGAGATCGCCGGGGTCTCGACGGCGCTCGTCGACGTGGCTCGCGACACCCGCCCCGTCGAGCAGATCCTGGCCGACATCGCTTGCCGCGTCCCGCTCCGGGTCTCCGACGGCCGCCTCGAGTCGGCGAAGGTCCAGTGTCCCCGATGACTTGCGGGTCACCTGGGTCCGCGCGTACCCTACGCGGGTGATCGAGGAAGAACCTGGGACGACAACGGAGCAGATCGATCGCGACGCTCCGTTCGGCGAACGCGTGCTGCTGGTCATCGACGGCGCTGCTCTCCAGGTGATGCCCCTCCCGACCGCGGGCACGCTGACCATCGGTCGCGCGAGCAAGTGCGACGTCACGATCGATTCCGGCTCTGTGTCGCGTCACCACGCGAACCTCGTCCTCAACGCCGGTGCGGTCGACATCGAAGACGTCGGGAGCTCCAACGGCACGTTCGTCGATGGCAAGCGCCTCGATGCCAACGCCAAGACAACGCTGACGATCGGGGTCCCGTTCCTCGTCGGGGCGGTCACGGTCATGGTGCAGACGCGCCAGGGCTCCCGCCGCGAGGCCACGCCGACGGCGAGCGCGCTCGCCGCTCTCGAGCAGTCCGCCGCGCGCATCGCGATCGGCAAGCTGAGCGTCATCGTCATCGGCGAGCACGGCGTCGGCAAGGAGCGCTTCGCCGAGCGCATCCACGAGATGTCGCCCCGGCGCGCCGCCCCGTTCGTGCGCGTCAACTGCAGCGCGATCAGCGAGCCGCTGCTCGAGGCCGAGATGTTCGGCACGGAGTCGCCCCCGAAGGCGGGCCTCCTCGAGCAGGCCGATGGCGGTACGGTGTTCCTCGGCGATATCGACCAGCTCCCGCCGGGCCTGCAGCAGAAGCTGCTCCGCGTGATCGAGGACGGCCAGGTCCGCCGCGTCGCGCCGGCTTCGGGCGGTTCGTCGGCCCCGCAGCAGAAGACGGTCGACGTGCGCTACATCGCCTCGACGGCGAAGGATCTCGAGGCCGAGATCGATGGGGGCCGGTTCCGCCGCGACCTCTACTTCCGCCTCGCCGGCGCCAACTTCACCGTCCCACCGCTGCGCGATCGCAAGGACGAAGTGCTGCCGCTCGCGGAGCGCTTCGTGGCTTCCGCCGCCGGTCCGCTCGGCCGTTCGTTCATCCTTGCTGACGACGCCAAGCAATGGCTGCAGTCGCATGACTGGCCCGGCAACATCCGCGAGCTCCGTAACGCGTGCGAGCGCGCCGTGCTCCTCGCCACCGGCGCGATGATCGAGCGTCACCACCTGACGATCGAAGATCCCGCGAAGCGTCCGCCCGGCCAGCGCTTCCGCTCGTCGGCCACCATCCCGCCGCCGCCCGGTCTGCCGTTCCCGACGGCGCCGAGCGCGGCCGACATGCCGAGCCAGGTGCGCGCCACCGTGGCCGAGCTCGAGAAGCAGCGCATCCTCGAGGCGCTCGACAAGTGTGCCGGCAACCAGACCCGCGCCGCCGAGCTCCTCGGCATCTCGCGCCGCACGTTGATCAACCGACTCGACGAGTACGGAATCGCGCGGCCGCGTAAGCGCGACGAGTAATGAAGTCGCTCACGCTGCCCGGCCCCGCCGCGCACTTCATCGCTGGCGGGGGTCGCGACGTGAACCTCGAGAAGCTCGGGGCCGACGTCAAACCCGGCGAACATCTGCGCTTGCTCGGCCCCGACGGCGACGAGGTGGGCCTGGCCATCGCCGATCCGGACAACGACCGCCTGCGCGTGATGGCGACGGCCGCGGATGGCTTCCCCACGATCGATGGGGCGCTGCTGGGCGTGCGCGTAGAGAGAGCGCTCGCGTGGCGCTCGCGGCTCGGGCTGCCCGGTCCGGACCACGCGTACCGGCTGATCCACGGGGCGGGCGACGACCTGCCCGGCTTCGCGTGCGACGTCCTCGGCCCGACGGCCGTGCTCTACGCCTACAGCGATGCGTTGCGCCCGCTCGCGACCAAGCTCGCCGAGGCGATCATGGGCTTCGCGCGCCTGCAAGGCGTCGTCGTGAAGCTGCGCACGCGGGGCGGCGCGTCCGATGTCGCGCAGGACCTCGTGGGCACGAAGCCGCCCGAGTCGCTCGTCGTCACCGAGCACGGCGTGCCGTTCGAGGTGCATCCGCACGGCGGCCTCAACCACGGCCTCTTCACCGACATGCGCGAGCAGCGACGGGGGCTCGCTCGCTTCACCGCCGGCGCGCGCGTGCTGAACCTGTTCTCGTACACGGGCGCGCTCTCGGTCACGGCCGCGCGCGCGGGCGCCGCGAGCGTCACGTCAGTCGATACGTCGGCGGGGGTCCAGGCCTGGGCGCGCGGCAACTTCGGTCGCTCGGGCTTCGACGCGAGTGACGCGCGCTGGCGCTTCGAGACCGGCGATGCGTCGCGCTTCCTGGTGCGTGCTGCGAAGGATGGCGAGCGCTACGACTGCGTGCTCATCGATCCTCCGAGCACGTCATCCGCCGGTGGCGGCTCGTGGGCCCTCGGCCGCGACTACCCCGAGCTGATCGCGAAGGCCGCTGCCGTCATCCCCCCCTCGGGCGTGCTGTGGCTCGCCGCCAACACGCACGAGCTCGGCTCGCTGGCCAAGCTCGCCCACAAGGGCCTTCGCACCGCGGGCCGCACGGCCACCCTGGTCGAGCAGGGGGGCTTGCCGCCCGAGTACCCGACGGTACCGGCACAGCCGATCGATCGTTACCTGCAGATCGCCGTGCTACGGCTCTCCTGATGTGCGGGCGCTACACGCTCACGAAGCAGGAGAAGCTCGAGGAAGCGTTCCAGGCCTCGCTCGAGGCGATGGTCCTCGCGGACGCGTGGTGGAAGCCGCGCTTCAACGTGGCCCCCACACAGCCCGCCCCCGTCATCACCCTGCGTGATGGCGTTCGCCGCATCGAGCTCTTCAAGTGGGGCCTCACCCCGCACTGGGCCACGAGCAGCGGCAAGCGCCCGCCTCTCATGATCAACGCGCGCGCCGAGACGCTGCCCGAGAAGCCCGTGTTCCGCGACGCTCTCGCGCGCCGTCGCTGCCTGGTCCCTGCCGACGGCTTCTTCGAGTGGCAGCGGACCGCGGGCGCTCCGCCGCAGGCCCTCTACTTTCACCCCCGCGGTCACCTGATCGCCTTCGCGGGCCTCTGGGCGCGCGCCCGCACGGATCACGGCGAGACGATGTCGTTCACGATCATCACCGTGCCGCCGAACGCGCTCGTGGCGCCCGTGCACGACCGCATGCCGTGCGTGCTGGCTCCCGACGCCTACGCCACGTGGCTCGATCCGGCGACGCCCGTTGATACCGCGTATGCCGTGCTGGGCACACCGCCCGTCGCCGACTGGCAGGCCGACCCGGTCTCGCCCCACGTGAACAAGGTCGACCACGACGATCCGCGCTGCATCGAGCTCGCGCCGCCCGAAGCTCCGCGCCAGACGTCGCTCTTCTGAGCCGCGGAACGGGGAACCTGACGTTCAGGATCCGTGCTTACTTCCAGGCCTGGTCCCAGACCGACCTCACCGCGCCACTGACAGCGCCGCCCGC
>JALHPV010000089.1 GCA_022842285.1 Kofleriaceae bacterium | reverse complement strand
CGCTCTTCCGATCTCGGACAGGCTTGGCCTTGGCCTTGATCTCACCGCGGAGGGAGCCGTCAATGTAGACGGAGCACCAGGTGTCGTTCTCGACGACGAGGGAGCCGTCCTCGGGGGGCGCGGGCGGCGCGTCGACGGGGACGAAGGCATCGGGAGTCGCCAGCGCGACCTCGGCATCGGGACGCTCGATGGTGACGGCGACGCTCGCGTCCTTCAGCTTCGCGGGGCGCGCGTCGACGGGGAGGCTGGCGATGGCGGCGGCATCGAGGCCGGCATCGAGATCGAGGACGGCGACGACGCCCGCGTCGGCGATGACGGCCACGGCCGGGGCATCTGCGGGCGCATCCGCGACGAGCGCGACGGGGGCATCGATCGTTTGTGGCGTCTCGTCTCCGCCGAAGAGGGACATGGCCGCGACGGTGCCTCCGCCCGCGACGAGGAGGCCGGCGCCGACGAGGAGCACCACCTTGCGCCGGGCCGACGCGCGGCCGCCTTCGGTGACGGTCTGGACGAGCGCGGCGACCTGCGGATCGTCGGGGGCGAGCGCGGCGGCGCGATCGGCGAGGGCGATGGCGCGGGGGAG
Organism: Kofleriaceae bacterium; assembly: GCA_022842285.1. Classification (GTDB taxonomy): domain Bacteria; phylum Myxococcota_A; class Polyangia; order Haliangiales; family Haliangiaceae; genus JABFXX01. The sequence goes on along the minus strand of JALHPV010000089.1, from coordinate 24,518 downwards.
CTTGGAGTCGGCGATGGCCTGCTTCGCCGAGGTGATCATCGCGGTGACGACGCCGGGCAGGCGGTCGCGGGCGAAGGCCTCGGGGTCGGTGAAGTAGCGGACGAGCTCGTCGGCCGGATCGCCGAAGCCCCCGACGGAGGCGATGCGGCGCAGCTCGGCGGCGACGACGGTCGCGTTCGCGGGGCGAGCCTCCTGCTCGACGGCCATCAGCTCGGTAATGCAGCGAGAGAGGTCGGGGCCGACGGCCGCACGACGACGAATGGCGGGGACGAGGGCGCCGCTCGCGATCTGCGCGAGCATCTTCGCGGGGTTGCCGGTGAAGGGCAGCGAGCCCGTGGAGAGCTGGTAGAGCATCGCGCCCAGCGAGTAGAGGTCGCTGCGTGCGACGGCGATGTCGCCGCTGGCTTGCTCGGGGCTCATGTAGGCGGGCGTGCCGAGGAGCGCGCCGGTCTTGGTGTGGAGCGAGTCTTCGGTCTCGAGGCGCGCGACGCCGAAGTCGGCGAGGAGCACGCGTCCGTCGTGGGTGACGAGGACGTTCGCTGGCTTGATGTCGCGATGGATGATGCCGGCGGCGTGCGCCTGGACGAGCGCGTCGGCGAGGACGGCACCGATGCACGCGACGATCTCCGAGAGCATCGGGCCGCGCTGCTCGAGCTCGGCGAGCAGGGAGCGACCGCGCACGAGCTCCATGACGATGTACGGCGGGTCGTCGCCCTCGGCGCCCCCGACGTCGTAGATCCGCATGATGTTCTTGTGATCGAGGCCGGCGGCCGTGCGCGCCTCGCGCTGGAAGCGGCGCACGGTCTCGTCGCGGCGCGCGAGGTGCGGGAAGAGCACCTTGACGGCGACGTCGCGGCGCAGCTCCGTGTCGCGCGCCTTGAAGACGGTGGCCATGCCGCCTTCGCCGAGCTCGTCGCCGATCTGGTAGCGGCCCAGGGTGTCACCCGCGCGGACCATGCGCGGGGCGCGGTTCATCGACGTCGAGGCACCACTCGACGATGCGTGCGACGTGGCGGCGCTGCCGATATCGGCGCTGTCCTGCGTGTTCGCGACCGCAGGGTCGGTGTCGTGCTTGTGGTCGTCGTTGCTCGCAGCCACGCGCCTATGCAGACCAGGTCACGTGGCCGGTCTTGCCCGTCGCCTTGACCTGCTTCATCGCCTTGCCCAGGCGACGGCCGAGCTCGTCGGCGCCGGTGTTCAGCGTCAGGCCCGTCGTGTGGGCGATCGCGGAGACGAGCGACAGGATGCCCGGCTCGCCCGGGAACGCGGTGCGCTTGGTCTCGAAGGCGCTCTCGGCCGCGGTGAGGAACGCCTCGGCGTAGTCGGGCGAGAGGACGGCGATGAAGTCCGAGCCGCCGACGTGGCCGATGAACGAGCCGCCCCCCGACGCCTCGCGCCCGCACTGGAGCAGCATCGCGCCGACGGACTTCACGATCTCCTCGGACTTCGCGATGCCGATCGCATCCGCGTAGGCATCGAAGTTCAGGAGGTCGACGTGGATGACGGCCGTGGGCTTGCCGCTCTTCAGCGCGCCCTCGATCTCCTCGTCGATCGCCCGCGAACCCGGCAGGTTCGTCGTGGGATTGCGGTCCCGCTCCCGGCGGGCCGCTCGGATCAGCGCCTTCACGCGGGCGCCCATCTCGCGCAGGTCGAACGGCTTCGACATGTACGCGTCGGCGCCCGCCTCGATGCCATTCACCTGGTCGTCGATCCCGGCCAGGGCGGTCAACATCAGGATCGGCGTGCGCGACCACATGACGTCGGCCTTGAGCCGGCGGGCGACCTCGAGGCCGTCCACACGCGGCATCATCACGTCCAGGACCAGGAGGTCCGGGTCGTGGGCCTTGACCAACTTCAACGCCTCCTCGCCGTCCCGCGCCCGAAGGCACAGGAACCCCGCGTCACCGAGCGCCATGTTGACCATGTGCGCGATGGCGTCGTCGTCCTCGGCGATCACGATCTTCTTGAGGAGCATGATCCGCCTTGTGGATATCACATGGTAAGCCAGAGAGGTTGGCCGTCACGCTGGATCCTCGAGTCGAGACCACCACCCTCGGAAACGGGCTCGGTGTGACCACGGTCGCGCTGCCGCACCTCCACACGGCCGTCGTGGCCATGTTCATCAAGGTCGGCGCCCGGTTCGAGTCGGCGGCCGACAACGGCCTGTCCCACTTCGTCGAGCACATGCTGTTTCGGGGGACGGAGAAGTACCCCTCGAGCCTGGCCCTGAACACGGCCATCGAGCACCTGGGATCGACCCTCCACGCCGAGACCGGCCGCGACTACACCCTGTTCCAGATGGCCCTCGAGCCGGAGAACGTCCCGGCCGCCATTGGCCTGCTCGGCGAGCTCCTCGGGCGCCCGCGGTTCTCCGACATCGAGCTCGAGCGCGCCCTCGTCCTCGAGGAGATCAACGAGGACTACAACGAGGACAACGTCGAGGTGAACGCCGACGACATCGCGCGCGGCATCGCCTTCGAGAACCACCCCCTCGGCCAGCGGATCATCGGCCCGCGCACCAACGTCGAGCGGTTCTCGTCCGCCGACGTGAAGCGGCACTTCGACACGTTCTACGGGGCCAAGAACGCGAGCCTGTGCGTCGCCGGCCCCGTCCAGCACGGCGCCATCGTGGCCGCCGCGAGCCGCTCGCTGTCCATCCTGACGCCGGGCACCCGCGCCGAGGTCGGCAGCGTCGCTCCCGCGAACGGCCACGGTCCCCGCATCAAGCACGTCTCCGACGCCGGCTCCCAGACGTCTCTCGCGGTGCTCTTCCGCGCGATCCCCGAGCTCGACCCCGCCTACGTCGCGATGGTGGCCATGCTGCGCGTCCTCGACGACGGCATGTCGACCCGCCTCCACTACACCCTCGCCGACCAGAAGGGCCTCGCGTACTCGATCCACGCCGCCATCGAGCCCCTCGCCGATGCGGCCCTCTTCGAGGTCGCGGGCGCCACGGCCAACGCCAAGGTCCCCGCGCTCGTGAAGGAGCTCCTCGCGCTCCTCGCTGGCCTGCGCGACGGCCAGGTCACGGCCGACGAGCTCGCGAAGGCGCGCGTCCGCTATCGCTACGAGACCCTCGCCTCGATCGACGACGCGGCGGCGATGGCGGGCTGGTTCGGGGGCACGGCGCTCTACTACCCGCCCCCCTCGCTCTCGGAGCGCCTGTCGCAGATGACCAAGGTGACCGTCGACGACGTCATCGGGGTTGCCCGCCGCGTGCTGGTGCCCGAACACCTGGTGCTGGCCGCGGTCGGGACCCTGTCTCGCGGGCGTCTCGGCGAGCTGAAGACCATCGTCAACGAGTGGACCTAGCCATGACCGTGCGCTTTGGCCGGGCGGCCCCGACCGTGTGTGTGACGGACATGGCGCGCGCCCTGGGGTTCTACGTGGACGTCCTGGGCTGCACGAAGATCTTCGAGAACGGCACCCCGGTGCGCTTCGCCATCGTGACGCGAGACGCCGCCGAGCTGCACCTCGCCGTCGATCCCGCACATACCGCCCGCACCGAAACCGTGGCCCACTTGCTCGTCGATGACGCGGCGGCCCTCCACGCCCACCTCGTGGCCCAGGGCGTGACGATCGTGAAGCCCATCCGCGATGCCGACTACGGCATGCGCACCTTCGTGTTCGCCGATCCCGACGGGAACCGGTACGACGTGGGCGAAGACCTGTAGCGGGCCCCTAGCGCACCCGCACGACGTCGTTCTCGAGCCGACCGAGCTTGATCGCCGGGGCGTCCAGGGAGCTCACCTCGAAGAGCACCAGGGTCCCGGAGTACCAGGCGGGACGCAGCGGGACCCCATCGGGGCTGTAGAGCTTGAAGTCGATACTCGGGGTCGCCAGCGTCACCAGGCACGCCGAGTCCGGACGATACGGGCGCTGCTTCGCTGGCAGCGCGCGGTCGATCGCGACCGCATCGCAGGTCATGCTCGCCCGGCCCGTGGGCAGCGTATGCGCGAGCGTCTCCATGCTGGCCACGAGCTTCGCCTTCCACATCTGCTCCGACACCTGCTCGCGCGCGACGCGGCTCTTCACCGCCGGCACGTGCCACCCGACGAGCGCCGCCGCCTGCGCGATCGATCGGCGCACCACCTCGACGGCATCGTGCGGACGCTCGAGGTGATTCGCGATCAGGTCGGGCTCCGCGACGGTATCGAGGGCCGCGAGGGCCTGGTCGGCAGCCGCGAGGGCCGTCCACAGGCGCGCTTCGACGGCGGCGAGCTCCGGCACGCGGCACTCGATCGTGGCCGTCGCATCGCTCATCACGATCGGCACCGTGCCGTCGAAGGTCTTGGTGAAGCGCGCGATGAGATCGTCCCCGGTGAACGTGTCTTCGTCGTAGATCGAGATCATGAGCGGCTCGCCCATCACCAGATCGGTGGCCGGCCAGCTCACCGTCGCCGACCACGAGTTCGAGTACGGCGCGCGCACCCACACCGCGTGGCGGTTGCCGAGCGTCAGCCACGCGACGAGATCGGGGGCGCTGTTGTCGCGCGGCTTCACCGCGACATCGATGTGGCACACGAGGAGCGACGCCGAGAGCGCGGCGAGGGTCCGCGGCTCCGTCAGGTCGTACAGCTCATCGACGTCGTCGACCTGCGGCACGTGCGCCGCGCCATACCACCCTGGATCCAAGGCGGCAGAGGGTGGCAATGGGGAGGGCGGGCTCGGATTCTTGCAGCCCGCGATCGTCAGGAGCAGCGCGGCGACGGACGCGATTCGCATCCCCGTCGTAAGAGCAAGCCCAGCACCACGATGGGCGGTCACGAGCTTGCGGGGAGCCTGCCACCTCGTGCCGGGCGTCGGCGTCAGGGGGCGTATCGCCGCTGCCACGGCGGGCAGAGCCTGGCACGACAACCCGGCCGGCCACGCGACGGGGACTGTCCCGACCGTGGCATCGTCACGGCGTGAGACGTCTCGGGTTCGCGTTGATGCTCGTCGCGTGCGGAAGCACGCCTGCGCCACCGGTCGTGGCCATGGCCCCCGCTTCCGCGCCCGCACCCGCCGGTGCGGCCTGCGGGACCGCCTCGCTCCTCGCCAGTCCGGCGGACCTCGCGGCGCGTGGCCCCTGGTCCGTGGGGGTCCGCACCGTCGTGGCCGCGGGCATGGTCACCGAGGTCTGGTATCCGGCGAAGCCAGGCAGCGCAGAGGGCGCGGCGACGGTGCGCTACGACCTGCGCACGGTGATGCCGCCGGCGGAAGCGGCGAAGATTCCCGATGCGGACAACGGGTGGCTGCCGTGCGACTGCGTGCGTGATCTACCGATCGACGACACCCATGGCCCGTATCCCGTCGTGGTGTTCCTGCACGGCGCGGCGTCGTTCCGCGCGCAGAGCGCGTTCCTGATGACGCACTGGGCGAGCCGCGGCTTCGTCGTCGTGGCACCCGATCTGCCGGGCGTCGGGCTCAAGGCCGCCCTCGGCGGCGAGGATCAGTCCGCGCCGCTCGGGGCCGCGCTGGCCGTGCTCGACGTGCTCGCGTCCGCCGGCGAGGAGGATCCGCTCGCCTTCGCGCGGGCGTCGCTGGGCCCGCAGCGCGCGCTCGCCGGGCATTCGCTGGGCAGCATGCTGTCGAGCACCGTCGCCGACCGGCCCGAGGTCGAGGTGCGGATCGCGCTGGCCGGCCTCGCGCAGCCCGACGGCGTCGCCTCGTGGCTCGTGCTCGCGGGCGATCACGATGGCATCGCGTACTCGCCGGAGCTGGTGACAAACTTCGCCGACGCGCCCGCCCGCTCGCGGCTCGGCGTGGTGAGCGGGGCCGGGCATCTCGCCTTCAGCGATCTGTGCGGCGTTGGAGCGGACCGCGGCGGCTCGATCGCGATCGCGAAGGCCCACGGCGTCGCCGTGCCGCCACTCCTGGAGTCGCTCGCGACCGACGGGTGCCGCCCCACGGATGCGCCGTTCGCCACCACCGCGCCGGTGATTCGCGCGCTCACGGTCGGCGTGCTCGAAGAGAAGCTGCGCTGCGACCCCGCCGCGACCGCGGCGATCAGTGCGCTCGCCGGGCCGGCGCTCACGCTGGTCGAGCGTCTCGGTCAGCCCGAATAGCCCCGGGCGTCGACGCGGTGGGAGAGAGGAGCGACGAGCGACTAGCGGCTGCGCCGACGCCGACCGCCGCCGCCACCGGGACGCGGGGCGCCCTGGCCGCCGCCACCACCGAAGCCGCCCCCGCCACCACCAAAGCTGGCCCCGCCCTGCGCGGGCCGCGGACCACCACCCTGTGCGGGCCGCGGACCACCACCACCCCCGCCGTGTCCACGCGGGGGACCACCGCGACCACCGCGCCCCCGATCGTTGCGCGGGAGCCCCTGCGCTCGCCGCTCGGCGTCCTCCTCGGCGCGCTCGAGCTTGGCGCGGCGCTGCGGATCGATCGACTTCGGGATGATGTTCATCGGGACCGACGACTCGAACGGGTGGCCCTCGACGACAGGAATCTGCTGGCGCGTGAGCTTCTCGATCGCGAAGAAGTCGGCGCGCTCGTCGGCCTGCACGAAGGTCATCGCCTGGCCCGAGGCACCGGCGCGCGCGGTGCGGCCGATGCGGTGGACGTAGGTCTCGGGGACTTCGGGCACATCGAAGTTCACGACGTGCGTGACGTCGTCGATGTCGATGCCGCGCGCCGCGATGTCCGTCGCGACGAGGACGCGGATCTTGCCGGTCTTGAACTGCTCGAGGGCCCGCTCGCGCGCGCCCTGCGACTTGTTGCCGTGGATGGCGGCGGCGCCGATGTGGTGCTTCTCGAGGTGCTCGGCGATCCGGTTCGCCCCGTGCTTCGTGCGCGAGAACACGAGGACGCGGCGCATGGCGGCGTCGTTCAGGACCTCCGTCAGGAGCGGGCGCTTGTCAGACTTCTCGACGAAGAAGACCTCTTGCTCGACCTTCTCCGCGGTCGTCGAGGGGGGCACGACGGCCACGCGCTCGGGCCGCTTCAGCAGCTGATCCGCGAGCTCCTGCGCTTCCCGGGGCATGGTGGCCGAGAAGAAGAGCGTCTGGCGCTCGCGCGGCAGGAGCTGGATGACCTTGCGGACATCGTGGATGAAGCCCATGTCGAGCATGCGGTCGGCTTCGTCGAGGACGAAGACCTCGAGCGGCTTGAGATCGACGAGGCCCTGACCAGCCAGGTCCAGCAAGCGGCCGGGCGTGGCGACGATGATGTCCTGCCCCGCGCGGAGGGCCTGCTTCTGGGCCTCCATGCCGACGCCACCGAAGATGACGGCGTTGCGCAGCGGGAGGTGCTTGCCGTAGACGCGGAAGCTGTCGCCGATCTGCGAGGCGAGCTCACGCGTGGGCGTGAGGACGAGGCAACGGATCGGACGCGCGCGCTGGTGCTGCGCCGGGGCCTTCTCGGCGAGGCGCTGCAGGATCGGCAGCGCGAACGCCGCCGTCTTGCCGGTGCCCGTCTGGGCGAGTCCGAGGAGGTCCTTACCCGCCAGAACGTGTGGAATCGCCTTCTGTTGAATGGGTGTCGGCGTCGTGTACCCCTCCGCCGCCACCGCCGTCATGAGGGGCTGAATCAGCCCGAGCTCCGCAAACTGCATTGGCGGCCCTGATAGCACGGTAACGTCGGGGCAGCAGTGGCATTCGATCACGTCTATCTCTCCCCGTACGTCGGTGCGGCCGTGTTCTCGTGTGGCGGGGCCATCGCTCGGCACCGGGCACTTGGCCAGCTCGTCCTCGTGATCACCGGCTTCGCGACCAACGAAGCCGCGCGCCGTGAAGATCGCAACGCGTTCGAGTTTCTCGACGTGCCGTACCAGTGGCAGCCCGGCGCGCTGGACGAGCTGGTGCGCGACATCGAACCGAGCGCGCAGCTGCACGTGCCCCTCGGCCTCGGCGGCTCGCGCCTCTACGAGCTCATCCGCGGCCGCGACGTCGAGCTCTACGAGGACATCCCGGCGGCGCTCGCCCCCGGCTCCGTCGAGATGCAACTCGCGGCGCTCGGCGGCGGGCTCGAGCCGGTGGTCACCGACATCACCGCGTTCTTCGAGACGCGCCTCGAGGCCATGCGGCAGTACGCGAGTCAGCGTCTCGACGAGCAGCTCGTCGTCGACTACCTGCGCGGCGTGGGCTCGGGGATTCCCTCCGAGCGCTCCTGGCGCGGCCGACTCTGAAAGAACCGCGTCAGCACGCGCACGAGCTCGGCCATCACATCCGCGTCGGTGCGGCCCGACCGCTTCCGCACCTCGAAGCCGTGATCGGCGTGCTCCACGACATGCAGCTTCGCGCGCCGACCGAGCTTCGCGACGACGGGCCGCAGGAGATCGAGCCCCGCGAGGTCATCGCGATCGCCCGAGAGAAACAGCAGCTTACCCTTCGCCGCGGCCAGGTGCTCCGCGCGCTCGATGCCGGGCTTCTCGGGCGGATGCAGGGGGAAGCCAAGGAACGCGATGCCGCGCAGATCCGGCAACGCCTCCGCCGCATGCGCGCGCGACGTCATGCGTCCACCGAACGACTTGCCACCCGCGAACAGCGGCAACCCTGCAAACTTCTCGCGCGCCGCGAGCCATACGCTGCGCACCGCCGCCTCAGCCACCGCCGGCGCATCGGGCCGCGCCTTGCCCGCGGCCATGAACGGAAAGTCCCAGCGCAGCGTCGCGATGTTCGCCCCCGCGAGCGCCTCCGCGATGCGCTCCATGAACCGGTGCTGCATTCCCGCCCCCGCGCCGTGCGCGAGCACGTACATGGCTGTCGCTTGCTCGGGCATCACGACGAGTCCGGGCAGCCCGCCGATACGAAGTGACGAAGACCGCGGCACGTCGGCGCCAACTCTGTCACAGTGACGGCGATGCGTGCGGCGCTCTCGCTCCTCCTCGCTCTCGCGGCGTGCGGCCCCGAGCACGCGAAGAGCGACGCCACCGTCGCGCCGGTGAAGGCAGCGCCGCCGGGCCCGCTCACCGCCGTCCCGCCCGCGAACGCCGCGCAGAGCGAGGTGCGCCCGTGGATCGGCATCTCGCTCGAACCAGGCACCGCCGGCGTCCGCGTTCGCCAGGCGATCGCCGGTACCCCGGGGGAGCGCGCCGGCCTCGGCGCCGAGGACGAGGTCCTCTCCATCGACGGCGTGATCGTCAAGGCGCCTGCCGACCTGATCTCCCACGTCAGCGCGCGCGGCGTCGGCACCAAGGTGGAGCTCGTCGTCCTCCGCGCCGGCCAGCAGCGCACCGTCGAGCTCGTCCTCGAGGCCAAGCCCGAGGCGCTCGAGATCATCCGCCGCAAGGTCGTCGGTCAGCCCGCGCCCACCGGCACCCTCGCCGATGCGTACGGCCCCTACCCCACCACCAACTTCGCGGCCCTCGCTGGCAAGGTCATCCTCGTCGAGCTCGGCGCCTCGTGGTGTGGCTTCTGTCGCAGCACCCTGCCGCGCCTCGCCGCATGGCAGACCCAGTACGCCGATCAGGGCCTCCGCGTCCTCTGGATCTCCAGCGAGGACCTCGCCGACGTGCAGTCCGTCGAGCCCGCGATCACGGCCGTCACGCGCGCCCGCGATCCCGGCGGCTGGCTCGCGCGCGCCATCTCATCAACGGCCCTCCCCGCCTTCCTCGTGATCGATCGCAAGGGCATCGTGCGCCACGCCGACCTCGGCGCGGGACCGCTCACGCTCGACGGCATCGAGACCCAGCTCACCGCGCTCCTCGCCGAGTAGCGTTGCACCCGGCGCACATGCGTCCGCCGTATGCTCACGGCGAGAACTATCGACGCTACCAGTACGACAAATACCAGACTTGGACCCTGCTGGAGGCTGAGTAGTAGCCTAGCGCAGGCGTTGAGACAAAAGAGCCGGCGGACGTAAGAGTCGCATTGTAACTCCACGTCAGACCCGTTCTTGTCTTGGTGTAGAACACGATCCACTGATTTGAATTGTCGGTCTTTGCGAGCAGAAAGTTATTGTCAACTGGATTGAACAGCAGGGCGGGTTGATCGTAAAGCACAACGCAACTCGTGTCCGCATCGGGAGCGCCAGAGAACGTTGCCGCACCGGACGAAGCGAGCGTGAATCGGATAGTCTTCGCGCATCCCTCGATTGTATCCATCGACTCAAACACCATTATGCAGGTATCCGGTCCAGCGTCGGCCACTGCGCATGCAATTGAAGGACCGTGTAGCGATTGTGCAGTTATAGGCGCGTTTACAACTTGTGAGGTTGCAGTCGAGCCGGCAGCAGGGACTGTCCAGACCTTCAATCGAGTGCTAGTCGTTGGGAACCCCCCAACGTCAGTGGCTCCAAAGTTATCACCAGCAAAAGCGATAAGGAACGCTTGCTTCGAGTATTCGTACGTGGCCGACAACCCATTTCGAATAGCCCCCTGACCGGTCGCTTTACTCCCGCAGACCTCAGGCCCAAACGAGACACCAGCGTTCGTTGACATCCGATAGCACACCGTCCCCCAGTAGTGGTTAATTATATAGAGGTTAGCAAATGTTCTTTTGATGTATGCAGCTATTACATGATTGCTGCCTGGCTGTCGCGCAACCGCAACCGGACGCAACATCGCAGAGGAGTTTCCGGCAAGGTATTGAGTTGATAGCCCACCTCCATACCTGCCGAACCATTGAACGCCTGCACCGCCAGGAATCGGGGCGCTTCCCAACTTGTTGACGTAGCCTAGAACTTTTGGAACCCCTGAGGTTCCGTACGAGCCTAGGGATCCCATGCGGTACAACGGAGCTACGCTAGCGCCTTGAACGGGTGGGACGGGCGCTTGCCACGTAGAGGCGCCCGTCTTGTACGCGTGTCTCATGGTCGCTAGACCATTTCGATTTGGATACCGACGCTGAAACCACTCAGCGTCAAAGTCCTTGATGAGCCGTCGAAATGGACCGTTCAGCGAGGCGCTGCCGATCATCAGCGACTTGAATTGTCCCTGAAACGCTGAACATCCGCCCTCATTTACATCTCCCATGTCATAGATCGCGTGACCGAGTTCGTGCATAAGGATTCCAACCACATCTCTATTGCTCGACTCGCTAAACGACCAAGTGACCGGCGTACACTCCACTCCTCCTTCTTCGCGCTGTCCGTCAAAGAGCCGCACCCAACCCGTGTAGCGAACGCCATCCTCAGCTTCGGTCTTGGCTTGTCCGATTGCGTTTTGCATAGGGTAGTCAGAACCTAGACACCTGCCTCCCTTGATAAGCAGTGCACCGTTGATATTGTTCGAGGAAGAAGTTGTTCCTACTACTCTAAGTCGAACCGCAGCGCCAGTCTCCTCATTGAGGATCGCAACCGCTCTGCGAACTGCAAACATAGTCTCGATCTGAGTTTTACCGATCGCGGCGCGTAGTCCGACGGTAGAATCGAGAGGATCGTGCAGCACCCAAACATCCACTGTCGTTCCTGATGGGCCCCACAGTGACCCGCCTGCTGATCCGCTCGAGTTGCAGTCGGCTGAAGCGAACTTCGGAGTGCAGATCAAACCGCACATTAGAATCATGAATATCAGTGTCTTTGTCACTTACAAGCCCTCCATAGCGTCTCGTATCAGTGCGACAGCGGTGCCTCGGTCAACCAAGGTCTCGCCAATGAGAAAGCCTTCTTCCAGGCCGGGGAACATCTTCATCGGCCGAATCGAACCATTCTCGCGAGTCGCGAAGAATACAAGATAATCGATACCAGCGGCAATGTTGAAGACGTGCGAATATGTCACTTCTCGTCCGTTGAGAGTGCCACCGGGAATGACATATGAATCGGGCACTGCTCCATGGATTCTGTCAATCGTTGTCAGTTTGATGCTTGTAGAAATTCCATATTCCGCATCGGGTCGGCTTTCCCTTTCACGTTCCCGCACGATCGCTGTTGAAGTTGCACGGCGCGCGTACTCCGCAAGGACTGTCGCAGGCGGGGGCTCGGGAACGTACGTTTCTTCGGACTCCGCTAGCGCCGGACTAACTTGCTTCATGTCCAGATGTGTAATGACTGTGACATCATCGATTAGTTTTGGACCGGCGAAACTCATTTTGGGGCCGGCGACGCCGTCCCGACTGCCGATGCCGCGTATGAGCTCGTTGGCCCCTCCATCTGTGACTTCTAGTCTTGGAGAGTTCTCAGCGGTTTTTTCACGATCAGCAGACGTGCAGGCAACCACAGTTAGCGCGAGCGGAAGAAGGCAGTTCATTCCCCATGGTACATGCCGCGTAGCGTCGATTGCGAGAAAAAAAGAGGGCGTTCATGAGCCCGCCCGCCTTGATCCCCACCTTTCATGGGGCATCCGGGAACCGGGTGGCTCCCCGACGAGCCGGGCCACGGGCCGGCTCGTCGAGCAGCGCGGGAGGTAGTCTTGGCAGTCTTGGCTGGTGCGAGACACTGACCTGTATGGTAGGGGCGAGAAGAACAACAAGTGCTCTTCCGGCCCCTCAGATTGCTCGCCGGTTCGCGGTGGCCTTCTCACGGAGACGGAACGCGGCTCGATGCAACGGTTAGTTGCAATCAAACTGAGTTGCGGGTATTTATATGCATGTGCGTTTTTTTTAGGCATGCGCTCATTGGCTGCTTCGCAGCGTGTGGCGGTCTTGACCCGGACAAGCGCCTGTCGGAACTCAATCTGACCGAGGCAGAGCAGCTTTGCGAAGATGTGGCTGAGCAAGTTGGTATGACGCGCGAGGTACAGTGTGGGGCGGAGGTTGTAACGATCATCCGTCCAGGCTGTACGACAGTGACTGTCCCGGTAGTTCCAGCGGGGTGTGACGTCACCGTCGCGGAGCACGCAGAGTGCATCGATCTGTTGGCTGCAGACCCGTGCCTATTACTACTCGAAGGTGATGAGCAGCCTGTTGCATGCCGAGAGTTTCGAAGCATGAGATGCATGAACGACGCATCGATCTAGGAACGGGTTAGACAGGTTAGACAGTCCTTGCCAGGCTACAGTGGGCTGAGCAGGGCGCAGTCGTCTCGCGCTCACCATCGCGACGAGCCACGTGTCTACTCTCTGATGTGTTGCTCGTAGATGAACTCGGTGTTCGCACACACGCGCGTCGACGCGATCGGCTGGAAGCGCCACTGCTCGACGGCCGCGACGATCTTCGCGTCCCAGCCCGGAAGCCCCGACTCCCGCGTGAGCTTGACGTCCGTTACCTGGCCTGTCGCGTCGAGGCAGTAGCGAACTCCGGCCATCACCGCTCGTTGCTGCGAGCGTCCGAGCTTCTGCTTCTCATCATCGTCGGGGGAAATGTAGACGTGGCCTTCCGCCCAGCGTAGGGACGTCGGCGGGACGGTGATGCCCTGCATGGCGGCTTCCGAATAGACCGGAGGGACTCGCTCGAATCCCTCGACAGTCGCGCCCACGTGGAACACCGGGTCCACACGCCGCGAGCACCAGTCCGAAACTGACAAAGCTCCACCTCATATCGAGATGGAGCTTGGCACAGGGTCCGTGTGACTACTTGATCTGCGCTTCGACCGTCGCCTTCACGGCGGCGTCGAACGAGTCGGCGGCGGCCGGCTTCTGCTTGCCGAGGTAGTCGGCTCGCTCCTTGGTGAGCTTCGCGAGCTCGGCCTGGGCCTGGGTGCGCTGGGCGGCGCGGCGCTCGACCTCGGCCTTGAGGGCGCCCGTGTCCTTGCCCTGGAGCTCGGCGGGCAGCTCGGCTTCCTCCACGTCCTCGAGCTTCATCTTGCCGGTGGCGAGGCCATCCACGAGGTCGGCCTGATCGCGCGGGGCGCTACCGCTGGCACCATAGTAGGCGGCGCGGTCCGCCTTGGCGGCGGCGGGGGCGGCGGCGACGGCGCCCATCTTGCGGGCGTGCTCGGCGCGGCGGCCTTCGCCGAGGATCAGGAGCGACGAGTCGACCGTCGCCGAGAGCTCGGCGATGCGATCGTCGTACGGAGTCGCGATCTGCTGGACGCCGCCGTTCTGCGAGATGGTCGAGAAGGCGCCGCCGCCGAGGGCCGCGATCTGGGTGAAGGTGCTGGCGGTGTCGCTGTCGACGCCGCAGCGGATGGTGTTGACGGTGATGCCCCTGCTGGCGGCGTTGCGAGCGAGCTGCTCGGCGGACGGGACCATGCCGTGGCCCGCGGGCGGCGCGTCACCGACGACGAAGAGGAGCTTCTTGGCGGTCGGGCGCCAGGACATCTTGAGGGCGTCGGCCATCGCGGCGTCGACGTCCTCGGGGGTGTCGCCACCGCCTTCGGCCGTGTACTGCGCGAGCTCGGCGTAGACCGCGTCGAGGTCCGTGGTGAGCTGGAAGGGCTTGGTGACGTATTCGTCGCCGAGGTCCCGGTAGGCCACGAGGCCGATGCGGATGTTGGCGTTCGGATCCGTCTGCTTGATGTGCGAGGCGATCGACCAGACGGTGCGCTTGGCGCCATCGAGGAGCCCGCCCATCGAGCCGGTGGTGTCGACCGCGAAGACGACGTCGATGTCGTGCGTGTCTCGCTTCTCGATGCCGACCGGGCTGGACGTGCTGGACGAGGAGAACGGGTTCAGGAGGGCGGCAGCCACGATGGTCGCGACCGCGGTGGTCGGGATGCCCATCGATACGAGCTTCTGACGAGTCGGCATGGGGAGTTCCACGCACGACGCGGTGATTCCGATCTACGGAGTCGCGGGGGGCGTGACGATGACGGTCGCCGTCCGGCGCACATCGACCGGCTTGCAGACCCGGCCGCCGCATAACCACAGGCGGATCCGCAACTTGAGCGTGTGCTCGCCGGCGGCGTCGCCGCGCAGGGGGATGGCATACCGAGGCGCATCGGCCCCCGGATCGACCGCATCGGCGCGCCCAAGGCGCTTCTTCTTCAGGTGTACGCCCGTCGGCGGCGCGAGGTCGACGATCACCGCCGCGTCCTTCGAGACCGTGAGGCCCCGGTCGACGGCGATCGAGATCTCGAGCGGCGACGTCGCTCCGTGCGCGATCTCGACGCGATCGGCGACGCGCACGTCGATGCCGGCTGGCGCGGTGTCTGCGTGCGCTGGCCCGGCGAGCAGGACGAGCACCAGCAGGCGGCGAATCACAGGATCTGCGTCGCGAGCTCGGCCAGCGGCGAGCGCTCGCCCTTCGTCAGGATCACGTGACCCGCGATCGCCTCGTTCTTGAAGCGCTCGGCCACCGTCGTGAGGCCGTTGTTGGACGCGTCGAGGTACGGATGGTCGATCTGGTACGGGTCACCCGTCAGGATGATCTTCGTGCCTTCGCCGGCGCGCGTGATGATCGTCTTCACCTCGTGCGGGGTGAGGTTCTGCGCCTCGTCGACGATCATGTAGACGTTGGGCAGCGAGCGGCCACGGATGTACGTGAGCGGCTCGATCTCCACGAAGCCCAGGTCCACGAGCTCGGCGTAGCTGCGGCCGTCCTTCTTGTCGGACTTGTTGAGGCCGAGGAGCAGCTCGAGGTTGTCGTAGATCGGCTGCATCCACGGGTTCAGCTTCTCCTCGATGTCGCCCGGCAGATAGCCGATGTCGCGACCGAGCGGGAAGATGGGCCGCGAGACGAGCAGCTTCGAGTAGACCTGCTCCTCGGTGACCTTCGACAGGCCGGCCGCGATGGCGAGCAGCGTCTTGCCGGTGCCCGCCTTACCGACGAGCGTGACGAGCTTGATGTTGTCGTCGAGCAAGAGGTCGAGGGCGAAGTGCTGCTCGCGGTTGCGCGGCTTGATGCCCCACACACCCTCGCGCAGCTTCTTCACCGGCAGGGCCTTGCCCTGCGCCTTGTCCCAGCGCGTGAGCGCGCTCTTGCCGCTGTCGTCCTTGAGCGTCAGGAACTCGTTCGCGTGCAGGCCGGGCGCGTCGACGACGACGGATCCGTCCGTGTAGAACTGGTCGATCGTGCCGGGCGGCACGCTCAGGTCGCGGTTCCCGAGATACAGCTCCTCGATCGAGATCTGCTCGGGCTCGTAGTCGACCGTCTCGAGGCCCAGCGCGTCGCCGCGGACGCGCATGTTGATGTCCTTCGACACCAGGATCGTGGGGTTCGCCTTGTCCTCCCCGCGGACCTCCAGCGCGATCTCGAGGATCCGCTGATCCATCGAGCGCGAGTCGCGGGCGGGGTTCATCTCGCGGCTCTTGGGCAGCGCGATGCGGATCGTGCCGCCGTTCATCATGGGCTGCGGCTGCGAGAGGCCACCCGGGCCGCTGCGGTGCTCGTCGAGGAGGCGCGAGATCTGCCGGGCGTTGCGCCCCAGCTCCGCCTGGTCCTTCTTGAACGTGTCGAGCTCCTCGATCACGTAGATCGGGATGATGACGTTGTTGTCAGCGAACGCGTACAGCGACCGCGCGTCGTGAAGCAGAACGTTCGTATCGAGGACGTAGTTCTTGACTGCCACGGTCCGAACGTAACACCGGGCCGCGCGCGCAACCGGCTACGGGCGCCGAACATCACCGGCCGGGAGCGTCTCCACCCGGTCGGCCGGTGAGACGAGCCAGCGGTAGGGAAGGCGCACATCCTCGTTCCCCTCGACGACCAGATACAGCTCGCCGTCCGCATCCCGCTCGATGCGCGCGAGACCAGCGACCTCCTCCGTCGACAGCTCGACATGCGAACGAAAGGCACGCCGCGGGTCGCTCACGAAATCCGCCGACCACTGCTTCGTCGCCATGCCTGCTAGTCTAACCGCGTGACGCGGAGCGCACGAACCAACGTCGAGATCGCGCTAGAGTTGGTCGCGCTTGCAGAGGAGATGCTTCGTCAGCGCCTGCGTCGGGACCATCCTCGATGGACCCGTGCCACGATCGAGGCCGCGGTAGCGCGATGGCGAAGCGACCGACCCGGCGCCCCGTACGGCGACGCCGAGGGAATCCACGTTCCGTGGCCGCGCCCCGCGCGCAACCGACGACACTCTACGAAGCCCTCCGCCACGTCTGCGCCGACCTCGAGTCGATCACGAGTGCCTACGCGCTCGTCGGCGGTCTCGCCGTCTCGGCGCGTGCAGAGCCGCGTACGACGCGCGACGTAGATCTCGCAGTCTCGGTCGCAGACGATCGCGAGGCCCTTCTTGCCCGTGACGACCGGACCCGGCCCCAAGATGCCGACGACCTCCGTGCTCTCATCGCTGTTGCCAGTACGGCGGAACGCCGTCGGGTCTCGTCAGCAATCAAGATGATTGCGGCCCGCGGCTTCGCACGCGGGCGTGATCTCGCCGCCCTCTGGCGAGCAGTGCAGCGCCGCTAGCTGGCGCGCTTCTGCTTGGAAGCCTGCAGCTCTTGCCAGGTGACGACGCGGTTCCGGCCCGTGTGCTTCGCGTGGTAGAGGGCGAGGTCGGCGCGCTCGATGAGGGTCGCGCGGTCGGAGCCGTCGTCGGGGAAGCAGGAGACGCCGACCGATTCGGTGACGGAGAGCGGGCCCTTCTCGGTCTCGACCACGACCTTGGAGATCTCGATGCGGATGCGATCGGCGACGGCTTTGGCCTGGACGACGTCGACGTTGTCGAGGAGGACCGCGAACTCCTCGCCGCCGTAGCGAGCGGGGATATCGATCTTGCGCGGGACGTCCTGGAGGACGCGGGCCACGCGGCGGAGGACCTCGTCGCCGATCGGGTGGCCGTAGTTGTCGTTGACCTTCTTGAAGTGATCGACGTCGCAGAGGAGGAGCGCGACCTTGCCGCCGTGGCGCGCGGCGCGCTCGATGAGATCTTCGAAGCGCTGCTGGAAGGTCCGGTGGTTGGTGAGACCGGTGAGGCCGTCGGTCGTGGCCATCGTCTCCATGCGCTTGTAGAGGAAGCCGTTCTCGAGGGAGACGGCGACCTGCGTCGCGATGACCGCGAGCATCTCGCGCACGTCCTTGCCGAAGCGCTTCTCGGCGCGCGCGACGAGGGTCACGGTGCCGATGGGCTCGTCGGCGGCGAGGAGCGGCAGCACGAGGAGTGACTTCGCGTCGTCGACCTTCACCTTGCGCGTATAGATCGGCGCGGTCACCTCGCGCGGCTCGCCGCCGGCGGGGAGGTAGTGGCGGTTCTTCACGACCATCGAGGCGAGGCCGGCGTTGTCCTTGAACTCGAGGCCGTCGAGCTGGGCCTTGTCGATGAGGCCCTCGCCGCCCGGGCGAATGCGGACGGCGGCGATGGTGTGCTTCTGCCGCTGCTTGTCGTAGAGGGCGATGATCGCGGCGTCGTACTCGACGATCGCGGCGGCGGCATCGAAGGCGGTCTCCATGACCTGCTCGGGGGTGAGCGCGCGGCCGAGGAGTGCGGTCGCCTGATAGAACCGCTCGTGCTCGTACTTCGCGCGCTCGACGGCGCGGAAGACCTGCTCGGCCTGGACGACACGCAGGACCTGTGCGCTCGCATCGGCGAGCAGGTCGCGATCGGCCTCGGTGAAGGAGCCGTCGCGATCGGCCGCGAGGACGCCGCGGAGATGGCCCTGCTCGATGATGGGCACGGCGACGACGGCCACGCCCGCGCGATTGCTGTTGTAGTAGGGCAGCTGGCCCGGCTTGGTGGCGGCGCAGAGGAGCGGCGCCCGATCGCGGATCACGGCGCCGAGAATGCCCGCCGACGGGAGCCGCGGCTGCTCGGTGATGTCGTCGGCGTCAGAGGTGATCTCCTTGAGTTTCACGCGCTCGCCGTCGTCGTCGAGCCAGAGGATCGCCACCGTGCGCGCCCCGAGGGACCGCTTCACCGTCGACAGCACCCACGAGGCGGCATCGCCGATCATGCCGACGCCACCGATCGCGAGGAGCTTCTCCTCCTCGTCGCGACCGCGCGGGGCACGACTGCCGGGGCCGAGGGCGGCAGCGATCAGGCGGTAGTCCCGCGCCGAGTCCCGCAGCGCGATCAGCTCCTCGTCGAGTCGGGCCGCGCGCTTCTTGCGATAGCGAGCGGTGACGCCGCGGAGCAGCAACGCGTGCGCGAGCGCCGCCCCCCCGATGCAGAGGATGTGGATGACGCTGGCCAGGATCGCGCGATCGACGAAGCCCGTGCGTGCGAGGAGCGCGAGCTCGAGGAGGATCGCCGCCGCGAGCGTGGCGAGCGCGCCGGGACGCGCCACGACGGTCATCGCGAAGGCGACGACACCGTAGAGGAGCGGATAGGCCGGCGAGCTGAGGCCGCCCGTCATCGCGATCACCGCGTGAACACCCGCGACCAGCGCGAAGCCGAGCTCGAGATCGGCGAAGTCCGTCGCGGCCGAGAGCCAGTACGAGGCGAGCTGAGCGCGCGACGACGGCGCCACGAACTGCATGCGTCGGATCACCGCGGAGACGACGAGGATGGCGACGCCGACGGCGACCATCATCATCGGGAGGCTCGGCACGGGCGCGTACAGCGACGCCCCGTCGACGCCCCCGACCGCCACGACAGCGCAGGCGAGCGCGCCGGCGACGGTGCCCACGGCGACCTTCGAGATTCGACGCAGTGTCCGCATCATGGGGTCACCTGTACGCGCATGACGATCTCGTTCGGGTAGACGAGGCCGAGGTCGGCCCGGGCGCGATCCTCGATGGCACCGACGTCCGTCCGGAGCGCCTGGATCTCGCGTGCGAGGTCCAGGTTCGCGGCCTCGAGCCGGCGGGCTTCGTCGGCCAGCGCGCCGAGCTGGGCGTCGAGCTTGGTGGTGCGGGGATCGCGCCGGAGGACGGCCCCCGGGACGTAGCCGATCGCGATCGCGACCACGATCGCGAGGACGAACCGTGCCACCCAGCGCCGCAGCGCGGGGGGCATGTACATATCGGCGACCCGAGACACCTGGGCACGACACTACGGATCGCGAGAACGCGGGCAACTTTGCGAATGTAGGTGCAGTCACACCCACTCAGGAATCTGATGCGATCGCGCCTGCCTGATCGCAGACATCAGAGTCATAGCGACGCAGCTATGCGAATTCCTTCGGCCTGCCGCGTGGCGTACCCGTTGCACATGGTCGCCCCCGTGCTTCGCGCCCTCGTGCCTCTCGCCGCCCTCGGGCTGGCGGGCTGTCTCTACCCGGAAGGGGGAGATGACGACGACGGCCAGTGGGACTGTACGGACGAGGCGTCCCGTCGCTTCGAAGTCACGACCCCGACCGCGGACTCGCAGATCCAGTTCCGGGTCGACGCGTGCCGCCTCGATGCCGATGCTTGTATGTCGCTCTGCCAGCTCGTGCTGGAAAGAGTCGGCATGCAGCCGGCGGTGACGGTCTGCGACGTGACCTTCACCGCCAAGAAGGCGATGCTCGACGTTACGTACTTGAGATACTCGAACGCCTGCGGTTCCGACGATGCTGTTCCTCTCGAGGACTCGCCGGTGCCAACAGGCGAACCCCGTTGACTCGTGGCTGTGTGTGTGTGGACCCAAGGAGGACTTCGTTGCTGACCAAGACCAAAGTTGTCGCTAGCGCTCTC
Source organism: Kofleriaceae bacterium (assembly GCA_022842285.1). Taxonomy (GTDB): domain Bacteria; phylum Myxococcota_A; class Polyangia; order Haliangiales; family Haliangiaceae; genus JABFXX01. The sequence goes on along the minus strand of JALHPV010000089.1, from coordinate 4,281 downwards.
GCAGCCATGGCCGCTGTCGCCTGTACGGACGATGGCGAAACGGAGAAGCCCGCGGAGGATCCGCCGGCCTCGTGGGGTGTACCCATCTCTGGCGGCACCATGACCCTCGCCAACGATGGCACGCGCGCCGTCGTCGCCGACCCGGACCGCGATCGCGTGCTGGTCGTCGACATGGCCTCGGGCGCGGTCAAGGAGATCAAGCTCCAGGTGAACGACGAGCCTGGTCGCGTCATCGAGGACGGGGCCGGCAAGTTCCACGTGGCGCTCCGCCGCGGCAACGCGGTCGTCACGATCGATCCGAACACGGCGAGCATCACGGCCCGCCGCTCGGTCTGCGCCGAGCCGCGCGGTATCGCGTGGGACAGCACGGGCAACCAGCTCCACGTCGCCTGCGGCACGGGCGAGCTCGTCTCGCTGGGCGCCGCCGCCGGCGAGGTCACGCGCACGCTGCGCCTCGAGCGCGACCTGCGTGATGTCATCGTCTCCGGCACGCAGCTCCTCGTCACGAAGTTCCGCACCGCGGAGCTCCTCGTCGTCGACACCACCACCGGCGCGATCACCAAGCGCATGAGCACCCCGGATGCGCGTCGCTTCGACTTCGGCGGTGGCGGCGGCGTGCCGTTCCCCGAGGATGGCGGCGGCACCCCTCCGCCGGGTGACGGCACGGTCCCCGCGCACGGCGCGATCGCGTATCGCACCGTCAAGATGGGCAACGGCAACCTCCTCATGGTCCATCAGCGCCAGGTGCAGGCGATGCTCGAGACCGAAGAGGGCGGATACGGCGGCGGCTGCGGCGGTGGTCCGGTCGAGTCCGCGCTCTCGGTGTTCAACCCGAACGGCGCTGCAACCTCGGTGGCGCCCGTCGCGTTCGGGGCCCTCCCCGTCGACGTCGCGCTGAACGAGTCGAACGACCGCATCGCGCTCGTCTACGCCGGCTCCGGCACGGTCCGGCAGATCGGTCGCGCCGCGCTCTCCGAGACCGACGACATGGAGTGCCCGCCGCCCGAGGGTGGCGATGACATCGCGCCGCCGATCAACGATCAACTCGGGATGCCGACGTCCGTCGCGTACCTGCCGGACTCGTCGCTCGCGATCTTCTACCCGGAGGTCCCGGCGATCGTCGTGCACACCAGCGACAAGACCGCGCGCACCATCTCGCTGCCCGGTGGCATCGGCTACGACGCCGGTCGCGGGCTCTTCCACCAGGCGACGGGCGCAGGCCTGGCTTGCGCGTCCTGCCACCCGGAAGGTCGCGAGGATGGTCTGACCTGGGAGTTCCGCGAGTTCGGCAAGCGCCGCACGCAGAGCATCGCCGGTCACATCATGCAGCGCGGCCCGTACCACTGGGACGGCGCGGAAGAGGACCTCGGGGAGCTCATGGACAACGTCTTCGCCGTTCGCATGCTCGGCGGTGAGGTCACCCGCAGCCAGCACATCTCGCTCGGTCCGTGGATGGATCGCATCCCCGCGCCCGCCTCCCCTCCGGCGCAGGACCCGGCCGCGGTCGCGCGCGGCAAGTCCCTCTTCGAATCCGAGGCCGTCGGTTGCGCCACTTGCCACAACGGCGCGTTGCTCACGAACAACTTCGTCTTCAACGTCGGCACCGCGGGTAACTTCAAGGTCCCGTCTCTCCTCGGTATTGGGGCCCGCGCGCCCTTCATGCACGATGGCTGCGCCTCGACCCTCGCCGATCGCTTCGGCACCTGTGGTGGTGGCAACCAGCACGGCGTGACGACCCAGCTGACCCCCGCGCAGATCGAGGACATGGTCGCGTACCTCGAGACGCTGTAACCGCTTTCGATAGTCACGCGCGACGAGCGTGTGTACGTTCCGCCCGATGAAGGGGACCGTACACAAGCTCGTTGTGCTTTTCGGGGTCGCAGCCTGTGGCGACGATGGCGGCGGAGGTCCCGACGCCCCGCCCTCGACCGAGCTCGTGTGCGGCACGGGGACGAGTGGTGCGTTGCCGGTCGCGGTCACCGAAGCCGCCGGCCAGGACCTCGTCGGAGCAGCCGTCGCTCTGACCCCGGGCACGACGGCCCCCGCATCCGTGACGATCGCCTGTGCGCCCGATATCGCGCCGGCGGGCTTCGTCGCGCTCGGTCCGGCCGTGACCTTCAGCTCCGCCTGGAGTGACCGTCCCTTCGCGGTGACGCTGCCGTTCAAGGCCACGCGGCTCCCGATGGGCGCCGCGAACCGGCACGTCCGGATCGTCGCGAAGCGCGCCGCGGGCGACGCCTTCTTCCCCGCGATCGTGAACCGTACCGTCGATGCGACGAACCCGTCCGCGGCACGCGTGTCCTTCCGCGCCGGCGAGCTGACGACCTATCAAGTGGTCGCGGCGATGGATGCCGGCCAGCCGCGCACCGAGCGCTTCGGCTGGAACGCCCTCGTCGGCATCTCGATGGGCGGCAACGCGGCGATGACGATCGCGATGCGCCACCCCGAGCGCTTCGACTCCTTCGCCGATCTCGGCGGCGAGCCCGGCGCCTCGACGAAGTACTTCCTCGTCTGGGCGCGCGATCACATCCTCGGTGGCTTCTGCACCGAGGCCGATGAGGCGGCCGGGCGCGGGGCCGTGGGGACGCTCTGCCCCGCCGTCTCGAAGCGCACCGACCAGTTCGAGCTCATCGCCGACTACGAGCACCAGATCGCCCAGTCCGGGGAAGGCGTCGGCCTCACCTTGCGTCGCTCGCTGTACCAGAAGGGCTTCCGCGACATGGCGCGTGCCCTCACCAACCCCGCCATCTACGACCCGACGACGAAGTACGCCCCGCCGGGCGTCGACGCGGCGTTCCTCGCCCTCCCCGCCGCCGAGCGCTGCGCGAACCCGCGCGTCCTCGCCGACTTCTACGACGCCGAGTTCAACTCCGACGGCGCGCTCCCCGTCATCACCTTCTGCGATGGCGGCGACTCGGAGCGCCTCGGCCTCGCCGTCTTCGATCCGACCCTCCCGCAGACCGATCCCGCCGAGCTCCTGCTGGCCGTCGACCTCAACTCCAATGGCACGCGCGACGCCGGTGAGCCCGTCATCGCCAACGCCGCCGAGCCGTGGCGCGACGTGGGCGTCGATGGGATCGCGAGCGCGAACGAGCCCGGCTACAACGCCGCGACGAACCCCGACCCCGCCGGCGACGACTACCACTGGCAGCGCAACCCGCGCGGCACCGAGGGCAACGATCTCTACGAGACCGGCGAGCCCTTCGACGACGTCGGCCTCGACGGAGTCGCCGGCACCTGCCAGGTCGGCACCACGCCGCCCGCGGGCGTCGACGGTTGCTACGACTTCGGCCAGGGCGATGGCACCTGGACCATCTCGCCCAACGCGGCCAACTGGTACGAGCACGACGCAGTCACGCGCTACCTGGCGCTCACGCCTGATCAGCGCGCGCACATGGGGATGTACTTCGACGGTGGCATCCGCGACTTCCTCAACTCCGCCGTCGCCGCCAACGAGGCCGTGGGGGTGCTCTCCGGCGTCCACGGCGTCGACTTCGCCGTCACCGACGGCTTCGCGCCCCTCGCCCTGGACGGCACCGTCGAGCCGCAGTTCGACGCCCTCCAGGTCGACTGGTCTCAGTTTCCCCGCAACGCCCTCGTCCGCTACGGCAACCCCGACGCCACCGAGCAGCAGATCATGAACGGCGACGGCCGCCACGTCGGCACCGCCACGCAGCTCATCGACCGCGCGACGACCTCGTTCGCGTGGATGGACAAGCGCTGGCCGGGTGGAGATCGCTCGCCCACGCTCGCCTCCGGCGAGTTCGTCCGCGACGTCATCTTCACCGCGTCCAACGGCCGCGAGTCGCCGTACGCCGTGTTCCTGCCGCCGGGCTACGCCGACCTGCCGGACCAGCGCTTCCCCGTCATCTACTTCCTCCACGGCTATGGCCAGGAGCCGGCCGACCTCGTCGACCTCTCCGCCATCTTCAGCAACTACATGCTCTCGGATCAGCCCGAGGCGTCGCGCTTCCAGAAGTTCATCATCGTCTACGTCGACGGCCGCTGCCGCCCGGGCACCAACGGCGTGCCCACCGGCACCGTCGGCGATCGCTGCGAGCAGGGCACGTTCTACACCGACGCCAACAACGGCGGTACGGCGCAGATGGAGACCATGCTCCTCGAGCTCATGGACTACATCGACGCGACCTACCGCACGAAGCGGCCGTCCGACGAAGAAGTCACGCCGTAGCGCATCCGCCCGCTCGCCCTCGACCGCATCACCGCGCCAATCATCGCGTAGGTCACGCCAGCACCTGATCCCTCTTTCGCCGTGCCGGC
>JALHPV010000088.1 GCA_022842285.1 Kofleriaceae bacterium | reverse complement strand
CGCCGCACGAGAAGGTCGGCTCGCGCATGCACGAGCCAAAGGGCATGCCCGTCCAGGTCAAGCGCACGGCGCCGCCGATGCCGGTGCCGCGCGACACCGACGAAGAGGCGACCACCGTCGACGGCCCCAGTCTGACCATCGAGAGCTCGCGCGACCGCGAGCGCGGCGACGACGACCCGACCCGGCTCGTCGTGCGCGAGGACCCGCGCAAGGTCCACAGCAAGAAGGATGCGACCGCGCTCGGTCACGGCGCACCGCCCACTCACGCCTCCGGTCCGCGCTCCGCGGCCCATGCCTCCCAGCAGTCGGGGCAGGCCCCGTTCGACATCCACGCCGAAGAGCTCAGCCACCACGCCGTCCCCGAGCGTCCGCGCTTCGGACAGTCGATGATGGAGGCCAACCGGCGTGGCTCGTCGCGTTGGATCTGGATCGCGATCGTCCTGATCATCCTCGGCGCGGGCGCCGTCGCCGCGCTCTACTTCGCGGGCATCATCAAATAAGCGCCGCGACCGTCTCGGCGCACCCGCGCGCGAGCGTGTACCCCGCGCCGCCGTGGCCGTAGTTGTGAACGATGCGGGGATCGCCCGCATCGCGCTCGAGCCGCACGGACGGTCGATACGGCCGCAAGCCCACGCGGACCCGCCGCACCGCCCCGACGGCCAAGCCGAGGCTGGCGGCCTGGCCGAGAATGCGCGCCGTGATCGCCGGGTCCGCGGGCGGCACCGGCGCCCCCGGCTCGTGCGGCAACGTGCACCCACCGAGCACCAGCTCGTCGCGCCGCGGGATCACGTAGAAGACGTTGTCGACGTCGCGATGGTCCGTGACCGTGATGCGCGGATCGACGCCGCCGATCTCGGTGATCACCACCTGGCCCAGGAGCGGCACCAGCTCCTCGTCGTGCGTGAGCCCGCGCGCCTGCAGCCCCGTGCAGTTCACGACGACGTCGCCGCTCTCCACCGCGAGACTCGTGACCGCGCGCCGCTCGATCGTCGCCTTCAGCTGACCGGCGAGCCACGGCATGAACACCGCGGGCTCGCATCGCGGCGCGGCGAACGTCCATGCATGCGGCGCCCCGGTCACCGGCGCCGCCGCCCGCCCGACCTCGATCCCCGCCGCCCACCACGGCCGCGGCAGGGGGCGGCCCCCGTCATTCGGGTGTCGCAGGGGTCCGACCCCTGCGACACCGAGCCCGTCATCTGGGTGTCGCAGGGGTCCGACCCCTGCGACACCGAGCCCGACCTCATTCGTGATCTCGTAGCCGGCGAGCAGGTCGACGCCTGTCCTGGAATCGGACGCCAGGGGCGTCAGCCATTCGCGAGAACGCGCCGCCCACAGCGCGACCTTGTCGGGCGGCCCGGCCCGGTAGGGAAACCAGACGGCGCCGGCCACGGCCGAGGTCGTAGCCTCGTGCGGCGCATCGGCGATTACCCGGACGCGATGCCCGTGCTCTTCGAGCACGAGCGAGGTCGTCAGTCCGATGACGCCGGCGCCGACCACGGTCACGTCCATGTCCGTGGCAGCGTACTGCTCGCGTTGCCGGGCGTCGAACATTCGGCGCGGCTGGCCGCCGGGTCCGGTGTCCGACCGGACGCGGCCGACGCTCGGCCAGCTCGGACATTCAGCATCGTGATCTCGCCGGGTTGCGCTCGCACGGAAACTGCTCGGTGCTCCCGCGCGAAGGAGATACGCTGTGAGCAACTCGAACGACGACGACATGCAGCCCGTGACCCGCAAAGAGCTCCGCGAGGAGCTCGCCGTGATGCGCAGTGAGGTCCGCGAGGACCTTGCCGCCCTCGAGGTGAAGTTCGACGGAAAACTGTCGATGCTCGTGGGGGCGCTGCTCGATGCGATCAAGCAGTCCGGGGAGCGCCTGACGCGCGAGCTCGGGGAGCGCCTGACGCGCGAGCTCGGGCAGCGGATGATGCTCGAGCTCGGTGCATCCGAGCAGCGGATGATGCTCGAGCTCGGTGCATCCGAGCAGCGGATGAAGCTCGAGCTCGGCGCGACGGAGCAGCGACTGATGCGCGAGCTTGGTAGGCACACGCGGTCGAGCACCGAGGAGCTCACCGCGCGAATCGCGGTGATCGACGACAAGTACAAGGATCTGCCGGCCCGCGTGACGCGGCTCGAGGCGATCACGCCGGCGCCCAAGCGGCGCTCGCCGAAGTCGTAGGCGCCATTGGGGTAGGCTCGGCGGGTGGAGCCCGTCGTCATCGCTGCGCTGGTCGCGGCGGCGTTCTTCGCGGGCCTGGTGGATGCGATCGGCGGCGGTGGCGGGCTCATCACGCTGCCCGCGCTGTTCTCGGCGGGCCTGTTCGATCAGACGGCGCTCGGGACGAACAAGGGGCAGAGCGTATGGGGCTCGGGGGCGGCGCTGATCGCGTTCTGGCGCGCGGGGCGCGTGGACCGGAAGCTGGCGGTGCTGGCGTTTCCGCTCGGGCTCCTCGGGGCGGCGCTGGGGGCGCGGCTGGTGATGGGGATCGACAAGGACACGTTGCGGCCCATCGTGATCGGGATGCTGATCGGGGCGAGCGTGCTCCTCGTCGTGAAGAAGCCGACGCGCGACGAGGATGAACCACAGAGCCCGGAGCGGGCGAGGCGGGGGCTCGTGATCGCATGCGGGCTGGCGCTGGCGATCGGGTTCTACGACGGGTTCTTCGGTCCGGGGACGGGGACGTTTCTGATCGTCGGGTTCGTCGCGCTGTGCGGGAAGTCGATGACGCGCGCGACGGCCGATGCGAAGGTCGTGAACTTCGCGTCGAACCTGGCGTCGCTCGCCACGTTCGCATATGCGGGCAAGGTGCGGTGGAGCGTGGCGCTCCCGATGGCGGCGGGGCAGCTGGTGGGCGGGTTTGTGGGCGCGCGGCTCGCCATCAAGGGCGGGGCGAAGCTCATCCGCCTGGTCGTGCTGGGCGTGAGCGGCGCGCTCGTGATCCGGCTCGTGTGGCAGATGGTCAGCTGACGAGGCGCTGCACGAACCAGTAGAAGCCGAGGACGGCGATGAGGGCGGCGATCACGCGGACCGTGGTGAGGCCCCACGCGCCTTGCTTGCGGAGCCAGAGGACGAGGGGCGCGGCGAGGATCACGATCGCGACCTGGCCGAGCTCGACGCCGAGGTTGTAGCCGAAGAGGGCGACGACCTTCGTGCCCATCGAGAGCTGCAGGTGGTTCAGCGCGGCGGCGAAGCCGAAGCCGTGCACGAGACCGAACCCCGTGGCGATCTTCCAGCGATGACGCTCGAAGCGCCCGCCGATGAAGGCCTCGACGGCCGCGGCGGCGATCGAGAGCGCGATGATGGGTTCGATGACGTCGAGCGATGGTCGGACTACGTTGAGCGCGGAGAGGGCGAGGGTGAGCGAGTGGCCGAGGGTGAAGCCACTCACCACGCCCAGGAGGCGCCACAGCGTGCCTCCGCCGAGGACGAGGGCGATGACGAAGAGGATGTGGTCGATGCCATCGGGCAGGGTGAGGCCGCCGTCCTCCGGGTCTCGCCATTGCGACGGCGCGGCCCCGATGTGCTCGACGCCGGACCAGACGAAGCCGATGAAGCCGACCGGATCATCGCCGTGAGCGCCCGTGCCGTACGCGAGGGCGATGACGTCGGACGTCGCGTCGATCGTCGTGATGCGATCGGACTCGGAGGGTTCCTGGAAGATCAACTGGAAGGTCCGCGGGATGTGAGGGTCGCGGAGGAACGGGAACGTCCACGAGCGCGCGCCGGCGGGGCAGGTGGCGACGCGGGTCAGCTTGATGGTGCGGTCGGCGAGCTCCGCCGTGGCGGTACCCCAGGTACACGGACCGGCGGCCGTGGTCATTGGCGCGGAGGTGATCAGGCGATCGGAAAGCTCGGTCGCGCGCGCGGCCACGCCAGCGGCATCGAGGGGGGCGCCTTGCACGACGGCGTGGGCGGTGGCGACATCGAGCTCGAAGGAGACCTTGGCCTGCTCGCCGTCGTGGTTGACCTTCGCGTAGCCGATGTCGAGCGGATGCGCCGACGCGGATCCAACGGCCACGACGAGTGACGCGAGGACGATCGTCCGCGTCAGCCAGGCGGCCCGACGCTGCCGCCACGCGTGCATCACTTCGCCAGACCTAGCGAGCGCCATTTCGAGCCTCCGGGGTCCCATCGATCTGCTTCGGTACGATACAGCGCGGCCCGCGGCCCATCCTCGACCCGGGCCGCGAGCTCGTAGACGCGCGCATCGCGCACTCCCATGGCGAGGATCGCGGCGACGTGGACCTGGGCCCCCTTGCGATCGCCAGTGGCGAGCTGCGCGCGGGCGAGCTGGAAGCGCGTGGCATCGCTCGGGCGTGCGACCACCTCCTCCTGCGCCATGGCGAGGGCTTCCTTCGTCGGTCCGGCGCCGCCGCGGTCGAGCAGCACCTCGACGAGCTCGAGGCGGTGCCCGGTGGAGTGGCTCGCGGCGAGGTCCGCGCGCACCAGCTTCTCGACGGTGGTCCGCGTCTCGGTAGCCGCGGTCAGATCGCCCGACAGCTCCTGCGCGCGAGCGAGATCGATCAGGTAGCGAACCTGCCGCGAGAGGGCGAAGGCCTGCTCGAACGCCGCGCGGGCCTCCGGCAGCTTGCCCGTGCGCAGCAGGAGCTCGCCCCGCTGAGCGAGGGCGAGGGGATGCTCGGGCACGATGCGCAGCGCCTCGGCGATCACGCGGGCGGCGTCGGCAGGACGATTCGCACGGATCAGCGAGCGTCCCCACAGGGCTCGCAGGCGCGCGGCCTCGTCGGCATCGCCCGCTTCTTCGACCGCGACGGCATGCTCGAAGTCCCATGCGGCCTCGGCGTCTCGGCCGGCCTTGTCCAGCACGAGCGCTCGGAGCAGATAGGTCCCGGTCCCGGCCTGGAGGCGTACCGCCGCATCCGCCGTGTGCGCGGCTTCCACCAGGTCGCCGAGCGCGAGATAGGCGGTGGCGAGCACGCCGTACGCGGGTGCGCTCGGGTGGGTCGCGACCTCGGCCTTCGCGATCTCGATCGCTGTGAGAAATTCGTGTCGCGCGTTGGCAACCTTGGCGGGGATCAACGTCGCCGGATTGCCGGTCGGATTGATGGCCAGCGACTTCGCCGCCATCGCCTCGGCGGCCGCGAAGTCCTCGGCACTGCCTTCGGCGACCGCTCGCTTCAGATAGAGGCCGGCCAGCTCGTTGTAGTCGGCGAGCGTCGCGTTAGGCGTGGCGGCGCGCGGGCTTAGCTCGGTGATCGCATCGCTCACGCTGCGCCGCTGGCCGACCGGATGCCGATAGCGAACCGCCTCGACAGCAAGCGGACCAGAGCCCGCAGCTTTGGTCCGACCACCGTCGGGACTGCTGCAGGCCAGGGCCAGCGTCGCGGCCAGGAGGAGGAAACGCATGCGGTGACGGGTACGTGCCATCGGATTCGTAGGATCGAATCGATCCGGGAGAACAGGGTAGTCGTACCTAGGCAGCGTTACCATCACCGATCAGGAGGGACCTAGGATGAAGAGAACGAGCCTATTGGTGGCCGGTTCTGTCATCGCCGCAGGGGCGATTGCAGGGACGGCCTATATGAGAACCGGACATGCGTCCGATCACGACGACGGCGAGATCGACTTGAAGTCGCGTGCGCTGAACCTGACCGACAACTTCGCGTTCAAGTCAGGCAATGACCTCTCGCTGGTTCTGTACACGAACCCGCGCTCGCTGCCGGGCCGGCAGTACTACTTGAGCCCGAACGCTCGCTACGAGCTGCACGTCAGCCGTGCGGCCTCGCGCACGACGGCACCCACGGCGGCGGATGACTACGTCTTCCGCTTCGAGGCCAGCCCGCCGATGCCCACGGGCAACCAGATGATCACGCTGACCATCCTTGCCAACGGCACGGTGGTCGGCACGCACAGCGGGATGAGCACGCCGTTCGGCGCATCCAAGGCGAACACTGTCGTCACGAACTCCGGCACCGTCGGCAGCTTCGATGTCGACTACTTCGTCGGCCAGCGTGCGGACTCGTTCTACTTCGACGTGAACCGCTTCTTCGAGGTCCGCGCGTTCCTCGCGCAGCGCTTCTTCGGCAACGGCACGAGCGGCGACAACACCGCAACGCTCGCCCCGAACTGCAATGGCCAAGGCCTGCTCTCGGAGACCGGCGGCCCGGTCGACGCTGACGGCGTGAACCTCTGGAACCCGCCCAGCTGCGCCCCGGACTTCACGAAGGGCCTCAACGTCACCGCGATCGTCCTGAACGTCTCGCTCGCTTCTCTGAGCGGCGAGATCTTCGACACGTGGTCCACCATCTCGGTGAAGGAGTAACCACCATGAAGCGCAATCTCATTGCCAGCCTGATGGCCGTGGTGGCACTCGGAAGCTTCGGCGCTGCCTGCGGCGACGACTCGGGGTCCGACGCGGACGCGGACGCGGACGCCGACGCCGACGCCGACGCCGACGCCGACGCCGACGCAGATGCGGACGCCGACGCCGACGCCGATGCCGACATGACGCCCGACACTCCGGGCCCGGTCACGTTCCGCCAGATCGAGCACCTCGCGCGCCCGGGTATCGCCGAGGCGCTGCTCATCTCGAACGACTTCCTCGCGGGCTACAACGCGACGGCACCGTCGTTCGCGGGTGTGCCGGCGGACACGCTGAACGCTGTTGTCGCCGAGGTGAAGACCGTCCTGCAGGCCGTCTACCACGGGGTCTGCCTCATCAACGGTCTCGCGGGCCTCACCGCCGAGACCGGATTCAAGCCCGGCGGCGTCCAGTGCGCCCGCGTTGGCGTGGACCTCTTCTCGGATGGCGCGAACGCCGAGGTACTTCGTGCCGACCAGGTGACGGCCGCGCAGACCTACGCCGACAAGATGTTCAGCCAGTTCGTCCCGGACGTGCTGCGTATCGACACGGCGGTTACGTCGAGCTACCTCACCCTCTGTGGTGACGCGAACTCGACGCCGCTGCTGTGCGGTGGTCGCAACCTGACCGAGGACACGATCGACATCACGTACGACTACCTGCTCGCGGGCGCGCAGGTATCGCTGACGAATCCGCCGACGACGGGGCTCGGCGGCCAGCTCCGCGCGCTCGTCTCCGACGGCGTGCCGTACTCCGCGGCCTCGTCGCCGAACAGCCTGCAGGCGGCCGATCCCACGAACACCGCGCAGGGGCACCCGGCGGTATCCGCCACGTTCCCGTACTCCGCTCCGCCGCTCTGAGCGCGTAGCAATACCGAGAACCACAGGGGCACGTCCTTCGCGGGGCGTGCCCCTTTCGTTTGTGCAGCCGCCGTACAGGGCGACGCTGTGCAGACCTGGGACGTTCGCGTGCAACCCACGAAAACGATTGGGTGTAGCACTGGCGCACGCGCTGCACTCTGCCGGGTCATGCTGAAAACTGCGCTTCTCGCCTCGTTTCTCGTCGCTGCCTGCACGACCAACTCGTCGACCACGGGGCAGGCCATCACCTGCGATACCGATCCCGAAACGGGCGTGGTGACGCGCTGCGAGCCGTCCGATGGCACGCCTCCCGGCCCCGGCCAGTGCACCGACATCGACGAGGACGGCGATGGCGATCCGGACGACGATGACGGCACGCCAGACCAGGGCGGTGACAACGATGACGACGAGCCGGGAGACGACAACGGCGGCGACGATTCGTCGCGTGTCGCCCCCGAGTCAGGCTCGTCGCGCGACTCCGACGACGACGGCATCGAAGACGAGTATGACTGCGACGAGCAGCCGGGCGGCGATGACGACGGCGCCGAGCTCCCGTACGCCATCAAGCTCGAGCTCGGACAGACGACCCGCCCGATCTACGACGCGTTCGCCTTGAAGGGATCGCAGCCGGCCGCGATCCTGGACGTCGAGATCGACGACGACGGCTGGCGCGCCGACGAGCTCGTGAACGGCACCGAGTTCGTGGTGACCCAGGCGGACTGCGACCACGAGGGCAATCGCGACATCGGCCGCGACCGCATCTTCGTCACCTGGCAGCGCACCGACGGCTCGACGGAGACCGACCACCTCGATATTCGGTACTGCGACTAACCGACCGGACCGTCAGGTCTGCAGGGGCACGTCCGAACCTCTCGGGCGTGCCCTTTGGCGTTTTGCGCAAACCTCGTACAGCCGGACGCGCAGCCGAGGGACAGTTCGGTCCAAGTCGTTGAAATTACGGTTCGTGTCAGTGGCGCACCCCATGCAAACTGCAGCGGTATGCTGAAAATCGCCATCCTCGCTTCGTTCCTGGCTGCGGCGTGTACGTCCACCGGGTCGACCGGCCAGGCCATCACCTGCGACGTCAACCCGACCACGGGGGAGGTCTCGAACTGCCAGGAGTCCGACGGTACCCCGCCGGGCCCCGGCCAGTGCAGCGACATCGACGAGGATGGCAACGGCCACCCCGACGATGACGACGATGATGACGACGACGACCTCGAGGATGAGACCGAGGACGAGACCGAGGACGAGACGCCGGATGGTGCGCGCGTCGCCCCCGACTCCGGTCTCGACTCGGACGAGGACGGCTACGACGACGACCACGACTGCGACGAGTACCCGGGCGGCGACGACGACGACGACGACGATCTGCCGGGCGACGACGACGATCTGCCGGGCGACGACGACGATCTGCCGGGCGACGACGACCTGCCGTGAGCGACGCGCTCAGCTGATGGGCGCGAGGCCCTTGGCCGCACGCAGGTCTCGCACGAGCGCCGCCTGCCCATCGGCGTGGTAGCTCGACCGCACCAGCGGGCCCGCCACGACGTGCGTGATGCCGGCGGCGAGCGCGAACTGCTCGAGCTCGGCGAACTCCGTCGGATGCACGTAGCGTTCGATCGGCAAGTGGGACTTGCTCGGAGCGAGGTACTGGCCGAGGGTGACGATGTCGACGCCGAGGCCCGCGAGCTCGGTGAGCACCGCCTCGACTTCCTCCCGCGTCTCGCCGAGGCCGAGCATCAGGCCGGTCTTGGTCACGGCGTCGCGCTTGCGCGCATGCTCGAGGATCTTGTAGCTGCGCGGGTAGCTTGCCTGCACGCGCACCTGCCGCGACAGGCGCGGAACTGTCTCGAGGTTGTGCGCGAAGACGTCCGGATCCGCGTCGAGCACGATGTCGACGTGCTCGGTCTTGCCCTTGAAGTCGCCGGCGAGGATCTCAAGCGTCATCTGCGGGCAGGCTTCCTTCACGCGGCGGATCGTCTCCGCCCAGTGGGCGGCGCCGAAGTCGGGCAGATCATCGCGATCGACGCACGTGATGACCGTGTGCTCGAGGGAGAGCCGGCCGAGCATCTCGGCGACGCGGCGCGGTTCGTCGGGGTCGGCCGGTAGCGGTCGCCCGGTGGGGACATCGCAGAAGCGACACGACCGGGTGCAGATGTCGCCGAGGATCATGATCGTGAGTGCGCGCCGCGTCCAGCACTCGCCGATGTTCGGGCAGCTCGCGGACTCGCAGACGGTGTTGAGCTTCAGCTCGCGCACCATGTTGCGCACCTCGAAGTACGCCGGCTTGCTGGGGAGCGTCGCGCGGATCCACTCCGGGTGACGTCGGCGCACGGGCGCTTCGAGCACAGGGAGGTGGAGACGCTCACTGCCGTCGGACATCGAGAGGTTCTTAGCACGTACTCACCCGATCCTCACTCGTGGATCTCCGACGCGCACCGGGAGAGACGGGTAGACCAGAGGTCGATGACGGGACGTCGTGACGCCGTGCGCGAGCGGTCTCGTACGCTCGATACGTCGTCCGAGGAGTCGCGGGCATGATCGAACGCAGCATCATCGAGGCGGCCGCGGAGCTGCGGAGGGCGGGGGAGGAGCTCGTGGTCGCGACGGTCGTCGCCGTGCGCGGTTCGGCGTACCGCCGGCCGGGCGCGCGCATGATCCTCGCGAAGGATCGCTGGGTCGCGGGCGCGGTCAGTGGCGGCTGCCTCGAGGGCGACATCCTCAAGACGGGCTGGTGGCGCACCGAGGCGGGCCAGCCCGTGGTGCTCACCTACGACTCGGCGGTCGATCCCGATGCAGACGACGAGGAGATCCGCGCGGGCCTCGGGCTCGGCTGCCATGGCGTCGTCGACGTGATGATCGAGCGCGACCCACAGGCTGGGGTCGACCCGCTGACCTTCGCCGCGGGCTGCATGCGTGACCAGGTACGCGGCGCGGTCGTGACCGTGTTCCGCAGTACGGATCGTCGCTATCCCGTCGGCCTGCGCGGGGCGGTGCGCCCCGACGAGTCGACCGCTGGCGACGCGTCCCTCGTGGCCCTCCTCGAGCGCGAGCTCGTGGCCGCCCTGGCGGCGGGCGAGTCCTCCGTGCACGAGCGCGAGCTCGCCGGGGGCGCCATCGAGGTCCTCGTCGAGGCGTTCGTGCCACCACCCCGCTTGTTCGTGCTGGGCACCGGATACGACGCCGTCCCGGTCGTGGACTTCGCCCGTCACCTCGGCTGGGAAGTGATCGTCGTCGGCGAGACGGCGAGTGCGCCCACGCGCCAGCGCTTCGCGCGCGCCGACCTCGTGGTGTTCGCGCCGCTGGGCGATGTGATGGCGCATGTCGATGCGTCAGACCGCTCGGCCGTCGTGATCATGAACCACCGCTACGACCGCGATGTCGAGTGCCTCGACGCGATGCTCGAGACCCGGGCGGCCTATCTTGGCGTCCTCGGACCGCGTCGCCGTACCGCGCGGATGCTCGGCGAGCTGGGCCTGGCGGACTCCGAGGTGTGGTCGCGGCTCCACGCGCCCGTCGGACTCGAGCTCGGCGCGGAGACGCCGTCCGAGATCGCGCTCGCGATCGTGGCGGAAGTGCAGGCCACGTTCGGCCGCGCGCCGGCCACACCGCTCCGCGAGCACGTCGGGCCGATTCACGTCGGTTCGCTCCAGCTCGTGGGGGCGCCCTCGTGACGGCCGTGATCAGAGGTCGATCGCGTGACCCAGGGCCGCCTCGGTGGCGCCCTTGATGGTCTCGGCGAACGTCGGGTGGGCGTGGATGGTGTAGACGAGGCTCTCCGCGTTGACCTCGGTCGTCTTCGCGAGCGTGAGCTCGGCGATCAGGTCCGTGACCGCCGGTCCGATCATGTGAGCTCCGACGAGGGCGCCGGTCTCCGCATGCCACAGGACCTTCACGAAGCCGGTCGTATCGCCGCCCGCCCGCGCCTTGGCGAGCGCCGAGAAGGGAAACTTACCGACCTTCACGGGAATGCTCTGGGCCTTCGCCTTCTCCTCGGTGAGACCGACGGAGGCGATTTCGGGATGGCAGTACGTGCAGGCGGGAATCGCGTCGTAGCGCACGCGCTCGGCGTGCACGCCCGCGATCTTCTCGGCGACGAACACGCCCTCGGCCGAGGCCACGTGCGCGAGCCCGCGTCCGATCACGTCGCCGATGGCCCACAGGTTGTCGCCGCACTTGTTGTCCTGGTCGACCTCGATGAAGCCGGCCTTGTTCAGCGGGACCTGGTGGTGCTCGAGCCCGAGGTTCTCGGTGTTCGGCGCGACGCCGACCGCGACGAGGAGCGCGTCGGCCTCGAGGGTCTTCGCCTCACCGCCGGCCTTGGGCTCCGCCGTGATCGTGACCTTGCCCCCGGCGTTCTTCGCCGACGTGAGCTTGTGGTCGGTCAGGGCCTTGATGCCGCGCTTCTCGAAGGCGCGCTGGAGCTCCTTGCTGATCTCCGGATCCTCGTTGGGGACGAGGCGGGGCATGAACTCGACGATCGTGACCTCGGTGCCGAGCGACCGGTAGAACGACGCGAACTCGCAGCCAATGGCGCCCGCGCCGAGGACGACCAGTGACTTCGGCTGCGCCTCGAGGGTCATTGCCTTGCGGTACTCGATGATCCGGTCGCCGTCGATGTCGATGCCCGGCAGCGAGCGTGCCCGGGCGCCCGTCGCGATGATCACGTGTTTGGCACTGACGACGCTCTTGCCCGTCCCGCTCGTGATCTCGATCTGGTGCGGCTTCCACGCGCCCGCCCGCGGAGCGAGCTTCGCGGTGCCGGCAAGACTCGTGATCTTGTTCTTCTTGAAGAGGAACGCGATGCCCTTGCTGACCTTGTCGGCGATGCCGCGGCTACGCGAGATGATGGCCGGGAAGTCCGGCTTCACGTCGCCGACGAGGATGCCGTAGTCCTTCGCATGCAGCATCGTGTCGAGGACCTCGGCCGTCTTCAGCAACGCCTTCGTCGGGATGCAGCCCCAGTTGAGGCAGATGCCGCCGAGGGTCTCACGCTCGATACACGCGACCTGGAGGCCGAGCTGGGCGGCACGGATCGCCGCGACGTAGCCACCGGGTCCCGACCCGATGACGACGACGTCGTAGGTGGTCTCGCTCATAGGGCCAGGGACTCGGGCTTCTCGACGAGATCGGCGAACACCTGGAGCCACTTGGCGCCGAGCGCGCCGTCGATGACGCGGTGGTCACACGACATCGACACCGTCATGCGCTTGCCGGCGACGACCTGGCCGTCCTTCACGACGGGCACATCCATCACGCCGCCGATCGCGAGGATGCCGGCCTCGGGCGGATTGATGATCGCGGTGAAGCGCTCGATGTTGAACATGCCGAGGTTCGACACCGTGAACGTCGAACCCGTGATCTCGTGCGACTTGAGCTTCTTGCTCTTCGCGCGCTCCGCCAGGTCGCGGACCTCCGCGGCAATGGCGCCGATGCCCTTCTGATCGGCATCGCGGACGACGGGCGTGACGAGCCCATCGGGAATCGCGACGGCGACGCCGATGTGCACACGGTGGAACTGGCGGATCGCTTCGCCTTCCCACGCCGCGTTGCATTCGGGCATGCGGCGGAGGGCAAGGGCGACGGCCTTGATGACGAGGTCGTTCACCGAGACCTTGCCGCGATCGCCGAGCAGGTCGTTGAGGCGCGCCCGGAACGCCATCATCGGTGCCGCATCGAGCGAGCGCTGGAGATAGAAGTGCGGGACGTCGCGCTTGGCCTCCGTGAGACGAGCGGCGATCCGGCGGCGCATGTTGCTCGCCGGGAGATCGACCCAGTCGCCGGCCTCGAGCGCGTCCACCGGCCGCACCGCGAGCGCCGTGCCGGTCTCGGCCTCGGCCTCGGCCTCGGGCTGCCGGCTCCGGGCTGGGGGCGAGGGCGTCCGGGCGGCCTCGTCACCGGTCTCGGTCTTGCCGTCAGCGGCGGCCTTCACGTCGCGCTCGACGATGCGCCCCCCGGGGCCAGACCCCTTGATGGTGCGCAGGTCGATCCCGAGCTCGATCGCGAGGGACTTGGCGAGCGGGGAGGCGAGGAGCTTGCCGGAGGAGGGCGGCGCGTCGCCAGCGGTGGGCTTCGCGGCCGCGGCCTTCGCGGCCGGCTTGTCAGCGGGAGGGGCCTCCTGCTTGGCGGCGACCTTCGGTGCGGCGTCCGCCGGCTTGGACTCGGCCTTGGGCGCGTCGGCCTTGGGCGCGGGCGCAGCCCCGCCACCCTTTGCCTGCGCCTCGAGCGCTGTCGTGTCCTCACCGGCGTTGCCGATGATCGCGACCGGGGCGCCGAGCTTGACCGTGTCGCCCTCCTTGACGAGGAGCTTCAACAGGACGCCTTCGTCCTCGATGTTGAAGTCCATGTTGGCCTTGTCGGTCTCGACCTCGGCGACGAGGTCACCGGGGGAGACCTTGTCGCCTTCCTTCTTGGTCCAGCGGACGAGGACCCCCTCCTCCATCGTCGGGGAGAGCTTCGGCAATCCAAGAATTTGAGCCACTGGGTTACTCCATGTAGAGGGCGCGCTTCACGGCGGCGACGACGTCGGCAACCTGCGGCTGCACTTCGAGCTCGAGATTCTTTGCGTACGGCATCGGCACGTCATCGCTGGTCACGCGCTCGATGGGGGCGTCCAGCACGTCCATGCAGTGCTTCTGCATCTGGTACGCGACCTCGGCGCCGAAGCCAGCGACGGGCCACCCGACCTCGACGATGACGCAGCGGCCGGTCTTCTTCACGCTCGTCGCGAGGGTCTCGACATCGAGCGGACGCAGCGTGCGCGGGTCGACGACCTCGCACTCGATGCCCTGCTCGGCGAGGACCTTCGATGCGTCGAGGCAGGTCCAGACCATCTTGGACCACGCGATGAGCGTGATGTCCTTGCCCGTGCGCTTCACGTCGGCCTTGCCGATCGGGATCAGCTCCGAGGGCGAGCCGGGCGCCACATCGGGCACCTCCCAGGTCGTGTTGTAGAGCGTCTCGCCCTCGATGAACACGACAGGATTGTCGTCACGAATCGCGCTCTTCAGGAGACCCTTCGCGTCGGCAGCCGTCGACGGCATGACGACCTTCAGGCCGGGCACGTGCGCGTAGTAGCTCTCGAGTGACTGGCTGTGCTGCGACCCGACCTGCACGGCGGGGCCACCCGGACCGCGGAACACGATCGGGATGTGATACTGGCCACCGCTCATCTGATAGATCTTCGCCGCGTTGTTCACGATCTGATCGATCGCGACGAGCGAGAAGTTGAAGGTCATGAACTCGATGATCGGGCGGAGCCCGACCATCGCGGCCCCGATGCCGATGCCGGCGAAGCCCATCTCGGCGATGGGCGCGTCGATCACGCGGCGCTCGGAGAAGCGCTGCAGGAGGCCCTGCGTAACCTTGTACGCCCCGTTGTAGTGCCCGACCTCCTCGCCCATGATGAAGACGTTCTCGTCGCGCTCCATCTCTTCGCGCATGGCCTGGTTCAAGGCCTCTCGATAGCTGATGACGGCCACGGGCTACTCCTTGATCACGTACGACTTGTAGTCATCGGCGGGCGGCGAGTCCTCGGCGAACTTCACCGCGTCCTCGATCTCGGCCTTCACGTCGGCTTCCATCGCGTCGAGATCCGCCTGCGGGAACCCGATGTCGAGGAGGCGCTGGCGGCAGCGGCCCAGCGGGTCGCGCTGTTTCCACTCCTCGACCTCTTCCTTCGTCCGGTAGAGGCCTGGATCGCTCATCGAGTGACCACGAAAGCGATATGTCACGACCTCGACGAGCGTGGGCTCGTTGGTGGTGCGCGCCCGGTCGACCGCCTCGGCTATGCGGCGCTTCACCTTCACGACATCGTCGCCGTCGAAGCGGTCGCGCGCCATGCCGTGGCCGATCGCGCGGAGCGACACGTCCTCGACGGCGAGTGACCGATAGACCGGGGTGCCCATCGAATACTGGTTGTTCTCGCAGATGAGCACGACGGGAATCTTCCAGAGCGCCGCGAGGGCGAGGCCCTCCGCGAACCCACCGATCGTCGAGGCGCCTTCCCCGAAGAAGCACAGCGCGACGCGCTTGTCGCCGCGGTACTTGCTCGCGAAGGCCGCGCCGGCCGCGATCGGGACGTGCCCGCCGACGATGCCGTAGCCGCCGAGGAAGTTCGTCGCCTTGTCGAAGATGTGCATGGAGCCGCCGAGGCCCTTCACGCATCCGGTCTTCTTGCCGTAGAGCTCGGCCATGATGGGCCGCGCTCCAACGCCTTTTGCATATGCGTGACCGTGCTCGCGATACGTCGCGACCACGTAGTCCTCGGGTTTCAGTGCGGCGGTCGCTCCGACGCACACGGCCTCCTGGCCGATGATGAGGTGAAGGAAGCCACCGATCTTGCCTTGCGAGTACGCCTTGGCCGAGGCCTCTTCCATGCGCCGGATGGCAAGCATCTGGCGGTAGAGGGGAGCGAGCTCCTCGGGAGTCGTGTCTACGTACTCGTGGTGATCGTCGTGTTCGACGCGTTTGCTGGCCGTTGCCACGGCGCGACCATACTTCACTTCAGGAAGTCGAGGTCGGTCGTGCCCGGCTTCGTCGCCTTGTCTCGCTTGGCCTTTTTGTCGCGCTTCTTGTCGCGCGGCGCGGCCTTGTCCTGCGTGATCGTGCCCGAGCCCGCGTCCGACTCGGTCGGGACGGTCGCCCCGGCGTCCCCGGCGGGCGCGGCCGAGCCAGGGGCCGGTGTCGGTTCGACGGGCGGCGGGGACGCACTCGTGTCGCGTGGCGCTGGGTCTGCGGTCCGGGCCGGCTGATCCGTTGGCGGTGTGGTACGGGGGGGCTCCTCGATCGCGGCGGGGGCGGGCGCCGGTGTCACGGCAGGGGCATCGGCGTCCTTGCTCATGAGGCCGAGCGCGAGGCCACCGCCGGCGAGCAGCGTCACCACCGTCCCGGCGACGATGGCGAACGAGCGCTTGCGCGGCCGATCCACCGGCGCCGCGACCGTCGGAGCGACCGGCAGCGCCGGGTTCGATGGTACCGCCGCCACGGGCATCGGCGCCGAACCATGGGTCGGGAGCGCCATCGAGAGCGACGCACTGATTGCCGGCATCCCGGCCGGTGGGGTGCCGAGGAGGTGCTGCACCCGCAGCAGCGTGTCGCGCAGCTCGGCCGCCGAGGCGAAGCGAGCATCGGCGGACTTCGCGAGCAACCGCTTCACTGCGTCGGCGAGCACCGGATGCACGGTGTGCGGTAGCTCTGGCACGTCGTGCGTGAGGTGCTTCGCGAAGATGCCCTGGAGGCTCGTGTCGTCGAATGGCGACGCGCCGGTGAGCAGCTCGAACAGGATCACGCCGAGCGCGTAGAGGTCCGTGCGGTTGTCGACGTCTGCCCCCTCGATCTGCTCCGGTGCCATGTAGAGCGGCGTGCCGAGCATCACGTGGGCATTCGTGATCGCCGAGACGTCGGACGAGGTCGCCTTGGCCAGACCGAAGTCGAGGACCTTCAGGGCATCGCGCCCCGGCGGGTCACTCAGGATCATGATGTTGCCGGGCTTCAGATCGCGATGCACGATGCCCTGGGTGTGTGCGGTCTCGAGGGCGTCGCAGAGCTGGAGGCCGATGTTCAGCACGCGGCGCACGGGCAGGGGACCGGCCTGCTGGATGTCGGCGAGGGACTGCCCCTTCAGGAGCTCCATCACGAGGAACAGGACCCCGCCGTCGCTCTGTCCGAAGTCGTACACGTTGACGATGCCCGGCGCGTTCAGGCGGCTGGACACGCGGGCCTCGCGTAGGAAGCGCTTCGCCGCCTCGCGCTCGTTCGCGATCGTGGGGTGCACGACCTTGATCGCCACCTCGCGATCGACGGAGAGCTGCCAGCCCCGGTAGACGGTGCCCATGCCCCCCTCGCCGAGCGCAGAGCGAATCTCGTAGCGACCGTCGAGCACCTGACCGATCAGCGCATCCCGCTTCGCGGCGAAGCGCACGAGTCGGGCGCCGTCAGTTGGGCACACTGTCAGCTCGGGCGCGAACGAGCCGCCACACGAGGCGCAGTACGCTTCGTCGTCCGCCGCTGGCTCGGCGGCGTCCCTCGCGCTGCTGTCCCCGATCATCCCTGCCCGCGGAGTATTGCCGGCCAGGTGCGGCAAATCAAACCCGACCGCTCGCACCTACACGTCGTCAGAAGCGCAGATCCAACGTGGCCATTCCGCTCGCCCCCAGGCGGGCGCTGACGGAGCGCGCCCCGCCCTGAACGCCGAGCACGACCTCGCCAAACTCGAACGGAAGCTTGTCGACGAAGAAGCGCCCCAGCTCGCACGGCACGGGCGTGAAATCGAGCTGGCCATCGTCGCTGCTGCGCACGAACTGCAGGAAGAGCCGCGGGGTGGCCATACACGAGACCTCCGCTGCCGGTTCACCGTTCACCGTCCAGGTCACGGTGACGCTCCGCACATCGTCGGCTGCGTAGCACTGCTCGTCGCGCGCGCAGACCTGACTGCCCTCGCAGTCCGCATTCTCCGTGCACTCGCCCGGAGTCTGCGCCGTCAGCGGACAGCCGGCGAGCAGTGCGGCGAGGGCGAGCAACGGAAGGCGCACTCCGTAACGCTAGCACCCCGGTGGACCGAACGGGATGACCGTCTGGCGCCCGGGCCCATCCGCCTCAGTGGAGGTCGCGGATCTGCAGGAACGAGATGCTGTCGTCGATCTCCGAGCTGTTGGCCCCCAGCGGTCGGAGGTGAACCTTCAGCAAGTCGAGGGGCGCAAGCGCCGCCACGGCACACCCCTGGACGAGACCAGTCCCGCGGGCAACCTCCATCGTGCGGAGGTCCGTGCCAGTGCCGAAAGTGAGCTCGATGGCGATCAAGCTACTGCCAGCGTCGAGCCCGACGCAGACGAGGAGCTCCTCGCGCACACCGGCCGGGAACGTGCCGAAGGTGAAGGACTCCCCATCGAAGAACATCGGACCGCGAGGGATCTGGTCCCACCTCACCGGGCTGGTTTCTCCAACCGACGTCGGCCGTACGTACC
This sequence comes from Kofleriaceae bacterium, assembly GCA_022842285.1. GTDB lineage: Bacteria > Myxococcota_A > Polyangia > Haliangiales > Haliangiaceae > JABFXX01. The sequence continues at coordinate 7,167 of JALHPV010000088.1, read as the reverse complement.
CATCAAATGCATCGCTGGTCCACGCTGTCGCCGCGAGCTTGTTCATCGCCACCCAGTTGGTCGTGGGAGGGCCATCGACACCAAGGTTACCGGACGACTGGGGAACCACCGCAAGCATGCCTCCAGTGCTCTCCACCGCACGACACCCGTGGCTGCGCAGACTCTTTGCGGCGGCGAGCACCACGGGAGCGGCCCCGCCCACGACGGCGAGTCCCTGGAGTCCGCCCCCGGCGACTTCGAGGGTCGCGCAGACGAGCACGTCGCCGGACACGGCGAACTCCCAATTCTCGTAGTTTCGGATGTTCGTGTACGGGATGGGGGTCGCGTTGGCGACGCTGCCTGTGTTGATCCCGGCGCCAGCGGCGGATGGCCCCAGGTCGGCGAGCTCGTCGATGGTGAGCCAGGACCGAGCCGGGTCGGAGGCAAGCGTGATCTCCCGGTCGGGCTTCACGAAGACGTCGAGCGCGTCGGTCGAGGACAGCCGCACGACGGCGCAGCCCGCGACGACCTCGGTCCCGAGGCCGAGCCGATACTCGGAGCCGCCCGTCCGCACCAGGAGGGTCAACTCGGCCGGTGGCGTGGCCGCCACCGACGCACACACGAAATAGTCCCGCGGCTCGGCGCGTGCCGGCCTGAACGTGCCACTGACGTACTCGTTGTTGGCGTCGTGCTCTCGGTTCGAGTAGATGAGCTCGCCTGCGATGCCCGCTCCGAGCGTGGTTCCACCGGGGAGGGACGTGTAGTGTGCGCTCGACGGGCCGAGCGTGCCGCCGTCGTCGCCGCCGTCATCGCCGCCGTCATCGCCGCCCGCGTCGCCACCGTTGCCGCTATCGGTGGGGGGCGCATCGGGGGCACTCCGGTTGGGGATGTCGATGCACCCGACCACAGCGACGAGCGCGCTGGCTACGAGCCTCCGCCGCCATCTCGCCATGCGAACACGATACCGCCGAACAGCCCGGGCGGGATGACCGGTCCACCCCGATCGCAGTGCCTACGGGCGTGGCGAGGTTCGGCTATGCTCGCGCCGTGAGGGCCGTCCTTGTCGCCAGTGTGCTCGGCGTCGCACTCAGCGCGCTCCCCGCGCACGCCGACGTGGGCTCGCCCCAGGAGGTGGCGAGCCGGCTCGCGGCGACCGCCGAGGCTCACGCCAAGGCGGGAAACTACCTCGCGGCCGCGACCGCCTACCGCGAGGCCTATGGCGTCTCGTCGGACGTGCGGTACCTGTGCAATGTCGGCGTCGCGTACCACCGGGCCCCTGACCTTGCACGGGCGCAGATCTACCTGACCGAGTGCGTGGTGCGGGGCAGCTCGCTCGACGCGAAGTTCGTGTCCACAGTGCGGCGCACGCTCGATCAGGTCGAGGCCGAGCTGCGCAAGGGTGACTTCACGCCTGTGGACATCAGCGTCGAGCCGGCCAACGCGGTCGTGAGCTTCGACCAGTTCGCGCCGGGCGAGACGTTCGTGGGCGCGCGCGTGTTCTGGGTGCCGTTTGGCTCGCACGTGGTGACGGTGGTGGCCGAGGGCCACACGTCGCAGACGCGGACGGTCGATGCGCAGTCGCACACCCCGCAGGCCGTCCGGGTCGAGCTCGCCCGCGCCGAACCCATCGTGACGCCGCCTGACCGGCCGGCCGCGCCCGCGCTCGGACCAGCATCCCTCGTCCCGCCGTCCGAGCCGTCCGTCGATCGCACGCGGGCCCCCTCGCTCGCGCCGCCTGTCATCGCGACGGCGGCAACCGCGGCTCTCACCGTGGGCGCGGTCGTGGCGTACCTGACTGCGCGCTCGCTCGCGGGCGACGTGGATGCCACCGCCCCGCAGGCGGTCTACGATGCGCAGGTCGAGGCCGCGCGCTCACGTCAGCACCTGTCGTGGGGCCTGGGCGCGGCGGCGGGTGTGGGCGCCGTCGTGAGCGGCTACCTCTGGTACCGGCGCTCCACGACGCGCGTCGAAGTGACGCCGTCGAGCGGTGGCGCGATGGTCTCGCTCGGCGGTACATGGTGAGCATGCGAACTCGACTCGAGCGCACGTACCGGTTCGAAGCAGCCCACTCGCTGCCCAAGGTGCCGCCCGGGCACAAGTGCGCGCGCCTGCACGGTCACAGCTACATGGTCGAGGTCATCATCGAGGGCGAGGTCGATCCAGACCTCGGCTGGGTCATGGACTTCTCCGCGATCGACGAGCACGTGACCCCGCTCGTGAAGCAGCTCGACCACCAGGTGCTCAACGAGATCGCAGGGCTCTCCAACCCGACGAGCGAGCTGCTCGCGGTGTGGCTCTGGGATCGCATCAAGCCGAGTCTGGCCGTCCTCGTCGAGGTCATCGTCTCCGAGACGCCCACCTCGCGCTGCAGCTACCGCGGCGAGTAGCGCATGAGCACGACCCTGCGCGTCGTGACGTTGAACTTCTGGGGCATCGAGCCGCCGCTCGACCGCCGCCTCGCGCTCGCGATCCGGCAGCTCCAGGCGCTCGCGCCCGATGTGGTGTGCCTGCAGGAGGCGCGACCGCTCGATGGGGTGACGGGGCGGACCACCGCCGACGTGCTCGCCGAGGCCCTGGGCCTGGGGGCCGTGTATGCCCGCGCCGCGCAGTGGGATGGCGCCACGTACCCGGGCGTGCCCGCGGGCGAGCTCGGGAACGCGATCCTCGCGCGCGACCTCGAGACCACGAAGACGCTGGCGCTGCCGGCTGGTCATCCCGGTGACGAGCGCGTGCTGCTCTCGGCGCGCGTGGGCACCGTCGGCGGCCCGATCTGGGTCCACACGACGCACCTGAACTACCGGCTCGATGATGGCCTCGCGCGCGAGCAGCAAGTGCTGGCGGTCGACGAGGCGATCCGGGCGTGCGGCCGCGGCAACTCGGATGCTCCGCAGATCCTGTGCGGCGACATGAACGCGACACCCGACAGCGACGAGATGCGCTTCCTGCGGGGCCTCACCACGCTCGGCGGGCGGCGCACGCACTTCCAGGATGCGTGGCTGCGCCGGCATCCGCACGCCGAGGGCATCACCTGGTCGAGCGAGAACCGCTTCACGCGGCCGCTGCGCTCCCTCGATCTCGATCGCCGCATCGACTTCATCTACGTCACCACGCGGAAGAAGGACGGGCGTGGGACGGTCCACGACTGCCGGGTCGTCCTCGACGAGCGCGATGGAGCCGGGGATGACTACATCTGCGCGAGCGATCACTTCGGCGTGATGGCCGACGTACAGGTGCTCGCGGCCCCGTGACCAGGGCGAGCTCGCCGGCTGGTTCCTAGCGCGGCAGCGCGGCCTCGACGGCGGCGATGACCGCGGGATCGTCGGGCTTGGTCTGCGGGGCGAAGCGCGTGACCTTCGAGCCGTCGGCGGAGATGACGAACTTCTCGAAGTTCCACTGGATGTCGCCGGCCTTGCCGGCCTGGTCGGGCACCGCGGTCAGCGTCTTGTAGATGGCATGGCGGCCAGGGCCGTTGACCTCGACCTTCTCCATCATCGGGAAGGTCACGCCGTAGGTCGCCGAACAGAACTCGGCGATCTCCTCGGCGCTGCCCGGCTCCTGCCCGCCGAACTGGTTGCACGGGAAGCCGACAACGGTGAAGCCCTTCGGCCCGTACTTGTCCTGGAGGTCCTCGAGCTGGGCGTACTGCGGCGTGAGGCCGCACTTGCTCGCGACGTTCACGATCATGAGGGCCTTGCCCTTGTACTCGGCGAGCTTGGTATCGGCGCCCTTGAGCGTCTTGAGCGGTTCATTCCACATCGGGGTCTCCTTCGGTAGCGCCTGGGCAGGGGGCGCCGAGGCCGTGACCTGGTCCAGCTTGGACGGGTTCCCGCAGGCCGACGCCATCAGGAAGCAACTCAGCGCGAGCTTGTACATGCGACCTCCGTACACTATATGCAGGGCCTCGCCACCATGCGCCACCCCTATGCCGACTTCGTCGATCGCGTCGCCAAGCCGATGCGCTACCTCGGCGGTGAGTACCAGTCGGTCGTGAAGCCCGATCCGGGGCTCGCGCGCGTATGCCTCGCGTTCCCGGATGTCTACGACATCGGCATGTCCCATCTCGGGACGAAGATCCTCTACTCGCTCCTCAACAAGGACCCGCGCATCGCGTGCGAGCGCGCGTTCGCGCCGTGGACGGACATGGAGGAGGAGCTGCGCGCCCGCAACGTGCCCCTCGTGTCCCTGGAGACGCAGCGCACCCTCGCCGAGTTCGACGTCGTCGGCATCTCGCTGCAGTTCGAGATGACGTTCACGAACGTCCTGACGCTGCTGGACCTCGGCGGCTTGCCGCTGCGCAGCGTCGATCGCGCGCCCGACGCCCCGCTCGTGCTGACGGGCGGACCGACGTCGTCGCATCCCGAGCCGATGGCTGCCTTCATCGACGCGGCCTTCATCGGTGAAGCGGAGGCGACGTTGCCGGCGCTCGTCGTCACGTGGGCCGCGCTGCGGGCGCAGATCCGCGCGGGCGCGATCGATCGCCGCGAGGCGCTGATCCAGCTCGCGATGCAGTTCTCCGTCTACATCCCGGCGCTCTACGGCGTCGAGACCGACGAGGCGACGGGGATGACCGTGGTCGGCGCCCCCCTCGATCCACGCGTGCCCGCCCGCGTGTCGCGCACGATGGTGCCGGACCTGAACGCGTACCCGTTCCCGAGCGATGCGCCCGTGCCGTACGCCGAGGCGGTGTTCGAGCGCGCGTCCGTCGAGATCGCGCGCGGCTGTACCGAGGGCTGTCGCTTCTGCCAGGCGGGGATGATCTATCGCCCGGTGCGCGAGCGCTCGCCGGAGTCCATCGCGACGTCGCTCCTCGAGGGCGTCGACCGGGCCGGGTACGAGGAGACGGGGCTGACGTGCCTGTCGACGGCGGACTTCTCGTCGATCACCCCCCTCGTGAAGAAGCTCGCCGGTGAGCTGCGCAAGCGGGGCGTCTCGATGTCGGTCGCGTCGCTGCGCGCCTACGGCCTGAACGAGGACTTGCTCGACGAGCTCGCGCTCACGCGGATCAGCGGCCTGACCTTCGCCCCCGAAGCCGGCACGCAGCGCATGCGCGACGTGGTGAACAAGAACATCACCGAAGCGCACGTGGAAGAGAGCTCGCGGCGGGTCTTCGAGCGTGGGTGGCACCGGCTCAAGCTGTACTTCATGATCGGCCTCCCCACCGAGGAGGACGAGGACGTGCGCGGCATCGTCGAGACGGGCATGCGCATGCTCAAGATCGGCCACCGCATCATGGGCAAGCGCGCCGAGGTCACGGTCTCGTGCAGCTCGCACGTGCCCAAGCCGCACACGCCGCTCCAGTGGTGCGCGCAGGACTCGCTCGGCGAGATCGAGCGCAAGCAGCAGCTCCTGAAGCGCAGCGCGTTCGATCTCGGCCCCGGGGGCCGCAAGATCGATCCGGGGTTCCGCCTCCGCTATCACGACGCCGGCATCTCGTTCGTGGAGGGCGTGCTCGCGCGCGGTGACCGTCGCCTCGCCGACGTGATCGAGACCGTGTGGCGGGCGGGGGCGCGCTTCGATGGCTGGGAGGAGATCTTCGATCTCGACCGGTGGACCGCGGCGTTCGCCCACCACGGCGTCGACACGGCCGCGTACCTCGGCACGCGGCCCGTCGGAGCCCGCCTGCCGTGGGACCACATCGACGTGGGCCTCGAGGACGGATTCCTCCTCAGCGAGTACCGCAAGGCGATGAAGAATCGGGCGAGCCCGCCGTGCGGCAAGGTCGCCGGCATGCTCATCCACCACACGAACCTCGCCGACGCCGAGCCCGACAAGCGCAAGCTCGTTTGCTACGACTGCGGCGTCGCGTGCGATCTGTCGCGCATGCGCGAGGATCGCCTCGTCCACCTGCGTGTCCTCGGCGCGACCGAGCGGTTCGTGCGGCCCGAGGAGGGACTCGCCTCGCCGAAGCAGCGCGACACCGAGCGCGCCGAGCGCGTGCGCCAGGCCGGCCACATCGGGGCCGATGCGCCGTACACGACCTACCGCCTCCGGTTCGCGAAGGTCGGTCGGGCTGCCTTCCTGAGCCACCTCGATCTCCTCCGCCTCCTCGCCCGCAGCCTGCGCCGCGCGCACCTGCAGCTCGCGATGACCCGCGGCTTCACCCCCAAGCCGCGCCTCTCGTTCGGTCCCGCGCTCGGCCTCGGCATCCCGTCGCTCGGCGAGCTCTGCGACATCGACCTCGAGCATGCGGATGGGATCGAGCTCTCGTCGGACGAGGTGCAGGCGCGGCTCGGCGCGGTCCTGCCGCCGGGGCTCGAGATCCTGACCTGTACGATCGTGCGCCTGTCGGGCCACCCGGCCGCGCTCGGCAAGCCCGACACCGCCCTCGGCAAGCTCGTCACTCACGTCGACGTGGCGATCAAGCCCGCCGCCGATGGGATGCGCCACGACGCGGCCCGCCTCCAGCGGATCGCCGCCGCCTTCCTGGCGCGCGAGACCGTGCCGGTGCACCGCGACGGCCGCCCCGGCAAGGCCGAGCGCGAGGTCGACGTGCGCGCCTTCGTCACCGAGCTCGACGTCCTCGCCGAGGACGCCGCGATGCGCCTGTGCGGTGCGCTCGACTGGCCCGAGGCGCCGCTCCTGCGGGCCCGCATCCGGGTCACGAACGAAGGATCGGCGAAGCCCACCGAGGTCGCTCGCGCCCTCGGCGTCTGGGGCTCCGACGATCCGCGCGGCGAGCACGCCCTCGTGGCCCGCCTCGGCACCGTCACCGCCTGAGCGCTACCTCGTCCGGAGCAAGGTGCCGAGGCTGACCTCGAGGCTCTTTGCGAGGCCGAGCATGCTCTCGACCTGCGACTCGGACTGGGCGAGGGCGGCGGCGAGGCGGCGGCGCGTCTCGCCGAGGATCGCCTCGCGAGCCTGCGCGAGCCACCGCGAGGCCGTGCTCGCGTGGACGCGGTAGATCGTGCCGAGCTCCTCCACGCCGACGCCGTCGCTGTAGTAGTAGCGGAGGAGCGCGCGCGTGCGACTGGGCTGCGCGGCGATCGCGGCGCGCAGGGCGGCCTGGAACGAGCTCGCGTGCTCGCGGTGCGCGAGCTCCTGCTCCGGCGTACGGGCGCTGTGGGCGACGTCGGCGAAGCCGGCCTCGAGTGGCACCTCGCGCCAGGCCTGCCGCCGGGCCGTGATGGCCTCGCGCAGTGCGACGACGCGGAGCCAGCCCCCCAGCGGCCCCGAGCCGCTGTAGCGCAT
>JALHPV010000087.1 GCA_022842285.1 Kofleriaceae bacterium | reverse complement strand
CGTACGCACCGTCGACGGTCGGCGCGTATCTCTACAAGACGCTCGGTTGTCCCGAGCCCGCATTCGTCACCGCCGGCGCGATCATGATCGGCAAGCGCGTGGTCAACGTCGTCTACGGCCAGCCGGCTGAGCTCTCGGCCATCCAGCTCGGCGTGCTGCAGCAGATCTGCAAGTCAGCGGCGGAGGCGTACGCCCGCCTCATCGCCTCGTCGAAGAAGAAGAAGTAGAGCGACTACGGGCCGAGAGAGATCGGGTTGGCACCCGGCACGGCGTGGCAGCCCGCCTGGTTGCATCCCATCTGGCCGGCGTTGACCTGGCCCGGCATCAAGCGCTTGTCGGGGACGAGGCCGCACTCGGTGATGTCGACGATGTGCGGCCCCGCGGGGACCGCGCCGACGTAGCGGAAGTTGCCCGCGCTATCCGTGACGGCCGACGCGATGACCGTCTCGCCGGCCACATCCATCAGCCGAACGATCGAACCGACGCGGGGCGCGGTCGCGAGCTCGCTCGTGTATGCCGTGCCGGCGAAGCCGAACGTCGGGCCATCACCACCCGCGGCGTGACATCCCGCGTCCAGGCAGTTCGTACCAGCACGCGTGCCGACCGGCGCATCGAGGTGGTTGTAGGCCTGCGAGAGCGGGCCCTTGTCCTCGCAGCGATCCTTGGCCGGCCCGAGGTCGGCATCGGCCGTCGGCGCATCGGGCATCGGCATGCCGTCGCCCATCCCGTCGCCCATCCCGTTCCCGTCGCCGTTCCCGTCGCCGTTCCCGTCGCCGGAGCCATCATCGCCATTGTTCGAGACCTCGCCGACGGTGCAGGCGGCACCGAACAGCAGGGCGATGAGCAGGGCCGGGCGGGTCATGGGCATTTGTAACAAGCGTGCGTATGCAATTGCCAGGACAGGTTAGCCCTTCGTCATATGCCTGAAATCACGACCATTTCCCTCGGGGGGCTGGCCAGTCGCCACCCCTGGTGAGGGTGGTTGTCCTCAGAGGCTCGTGAGCAACGCCGCCGATTCCGCGGGAGTGCCGACGGTGATCCGGATGTAGTCAGACAGCCGACCTGGTCCGAACATCCGGACGGAGATCCCGGCGGCGGACAGCTTCGCGTGGACCGCCTTGGCATCCACCACTCGCACGAGCAGCAGGTTCGCCGCCGACGGCAGCACGTCGAAGCCACGCTCGGCGAGCGCCGCCGCGAGGTGGGCGCGCTCGGCGACGACCTCGGCCGCTCGCGCCTCGCACCACGGCATCGCGTGCTCGATCATGAAGGTCGCCGCAGCCTGATCGAGCGAGGACAGATTGTACGGCGGCCGGACACGTTCGAGCACGCCCGCGAGCTCCCGATGCGCGACGGTGAAGCCCACGCGCAACCCGGCCAGCCCGATCTTCGACAGCGTCCGCATCACGACAAGATTCGGGTGTGCCGCGACGTGATCGAGGTTCGTCACCCCCGCGTACGCGAGGTACGCCTCGTCGGAGACGATCACCGTATCGCGATGCGCCGCCGCGAGCTCGACGGCAAACTCCATGCGCCACAGCGTGCCCGTCGGATTGTTCGGCAGCGCGAGGAACACCACGCTCGGCTTCCGCTCCCTGATCGCCTGCACGACAGCAGCCTCGTCGAGCTCGAACCGCGGCCCGAGCGGCACCTCCACCGCGGGCAGCCCGCGATTCATCGCCGCCATCCGGTAGTACACGAAGCTCGGCACCGGATAGAGAATCGGCCCCGCGAAGGCCGCGCACAGCATCGCGATCAGCTCGTCGGAGCCGTTGCCGAACGTGATCTGCTCGCCGTCGACGCCGAGGTGCTTCGCCGCCGCCGCGCGCAGCTGACGGGCCGCCGGATCCGGATACCGCTCGAGCGCGACCTCGGCCAGCACCGCCCCGAGCTTGGTCCGCAACTCCAACGGCAGCGGGTACGGCAGCTCGTTCGCATCGAGCTTCGCGACGAGCGTCGGCGGCACGGGCACGTGGTACGCGGCCGTCGCCCGCAGCACCGGCGGAATCCGCTCGGCCAACGGCCCGAGCGCGGCGAGATCGTCACTCATGTCCGCATACCGGACAGCCCGCGGGCCGATCCCTGCGACACTTGCCGGACAAAAGGGGTCCGACCCCTGCGACACCTGCACGGAACAGATCCCTGCGACACTTGCCGGACAAAAGGGGTCCGACCCCTGCGACACCTGCACGGAACAGATCCCTGCGACACTTGCCGGACAAAAGGGGTCCGACCCCTGCGACACCAGGGATCACCCATTCGGCTTGTCCCGGCGAATGACCGCAGAGCGGCCGTGACCGTCGAGGCCTTCGCACGCGGCGAGGGTGGAGATCGGGCCGGCGTGGGCGGCGGCGGTGGCGGCGTCGTAGGTGATGAGGGACGTGCGCTTGCGGAAGTCATGCACGCCGAGGGGCGAGGCGTAGCGCGCGGCGCCGCCGGTGGGCAGCACGTGGTTGCCACCCGCGAGGTAGTCACCTGCCGCCTCGGAGGAGTGCGGACCCACGAAGATCGCGCCAGCGTTCACGCACCGTGCCGCGACGTCGCGCGCCGCGCGGACGTGGAGCTCGAGGTGCTCGGGGGCCCAGGCGTTCGCGTACGCGATGGCCTCGTCGATCGAGGCGACGACGACCGCGGCCCCGTGGGTGCGGAGCGCCTCGGACGCGATGTCGCGGCGAGGCAGGTCGGCGAGCTGCCTCTCGAGCTCGCGGGCGACGGCGGCGGCCAGCGCTGACGAGGTCGTCACCACCACCGCGCGTGCTTCGCGATCGTGCTCGGCCTGCGCGATGAGATCCGCGGCGACCCACGAGGCGTGAGCGGTGTCGTCGGCGATGACCAGGACCTCCGAGGGGCCGGCGATCGAGTCGATGTCGACTTCGCCGTAGACCTGTCGCTTCGCCGAGGCGACCCAGGCGTTGCCGGGGCCGACGATCTTGTCGACACGCGGGATCGTCGCGGTGCCGAAGGCGAGCGCCCCGACGGCCTGCGCGCCGCCGATCTCGAACACGCGGTCGACGCCGGCGAGGCGCGCGGCGAGGAGGGTCTCGGGAGACGCGCCCGGCGTCACCATGATGACCTCGCGGACGCCCGCGACCTTCGCGGGGAGCGCCGTCATCAGCACGCTCGATGGGTAGCGCGCCGTGCCACCGGGGACGTAGAGGCCGACGCGAGCGAGGGGCGTGACGCGCAGCTCGAGGCGAACGCCGCCGAGATCCATGTCGAGGTCCGGCTCGCGACTCGCGGCGTGGAACGCGCGGATGCGGTCGGCGGCGAGCTGCAGCGCTTCGCGGACGGCGGGCGCCACCTCGGCCGCACGAGCATCCCAGCGGGCCGCCGATAGCTCGTATGTGCCGTCGACCGGCTCGCGGCGGTCGAACTGGCGGGTGTAATGAGCGACGGCGTCGTCGCGACGAGTGCGGAGGTCGGCGAGGATCGTCGCGACCTGCGCGTCGATGTCGCCCGCCATGCGGGTCGTGCGGTCGAGAAGCGCGATGGCTTCGGGGCTACCGCCGAGGAGCTGCCGGATCACGGACGCATCCTACCCGGTGGTCGGCGCCGCGACGAGTGACGTTACATTGCCGGGACGTCGGAGACGCAGACATGGTTGGCGGCGGCGTTGCGGGTGCAGGCGTCGTACTGGCCGGCGGTGCACTCGAGCATCACTTCTTCGCTGCACGGGCCCCCCGGCTGGGCGTCGGCCGCAACACAGACGTGAACAGTGGTCTTCCCGGCCAGGCAACCGTCTTCGGCTCCGTCGCCGCAGACGGCCGCGATCTCCTTGTCGCAGCCAAGCGCCACGGGCTGATCCGGCGTGATGTCGGGGCTGGAACCTCCGTTGGAGACATCGCCCGTTGGCGGCGTCGTATCCGTGGTGGGCTTGCTACCGCATGCAGTCAGGGCGAGCGCGAGGACAAGGAAACGCTTCATCGCCTTGCAACGTTCCCCCGCCTGCCCACTTACAGTCGCTTGGGACGTTCTTGTACCTACGGCACCTTCTTCTCCGGGATCTTCACCTTCTTGGGGTCGTACTTGTCGATGTCGGGCTTGGGCGCGTTGGGATCGTAGGCCGGCTTCTCCTCGATCACCGGCTTCTCGTCTTCCCCCGGTGGCAAGGCACCTTCGAGGGCCCCACCGGGCAGGAGAGATGGGTAGCGATCGGCGTAGTCCTCGACGACCGACTCGGGGACATCACTGCGGCCGACGCCCCCGACCTTCACCACGTGGCCCTTCGCCGGCCACATCACCCAGGTCTCGTCGCTGCCGCTGATCGAGAGCGCGCGGGTGCCCGCGATCTTCGTCTCGTCGACCCGGTAGCCCTTCTCGGCCGCGAGGCGACGCGCAAACCGCACCGTCTCGCGCACGATGCCGTCGTCCTTCTCGTAGCGCGTGACGAAGGCACTGACGATGTCCGTGTTCTGGATGCGCCCCGTCTTCTGCGCCGAGCCGAGCACGTAGCTCGCTGTGAACGCGGTGCCGGGATTGTTCGGCACGAAGACCTCGATGTCCCGGAGCGATTGGTTTCGCTTGTAGATCCAGTCGTCGCTGAGGTTGCCCTCGATGACGCCGTTCTTGGGGACGGGCGGAGTGCCACCGCATGCCAGCGTGGCGAGGAGCACGGCGAGCAAAACCCTCACGCCCGGATTGTAGCGTTTACCCCCGGGCCGGGATTCATCCGTTGCAGCGGATCTGTCGTTGACAACCGTGGAGCGCATCGGCATGGTCCGCCCAATCCATGGCGAGCTACCTCTTCTCCTCCGAATCCGTCACCGAAGGCCACCCCGACAAGCTGTGCGACGCCGTCTCTGACGCGATCGTCGACGCCTGTCTGGCGGAGGATCCGAACAGCCGCGTGGCGTGCGAGTCGGTGGCCAAGACGGGCTTCGTGCTCCTCGCCGGCGAGATCACGACCAAGGCGACGCTCGACTACCAGCACATCGTCCGCAAGACGGTCCGCGAGATCGGCTTCGTCGGCTCGGAGACCGGGTTCGACGCTGACACGTGCGCCGTGATGGTGTCCGTCGCGCAGCAGTCGCCCGACATCGCGCAGGGCGTGGATCGTGGCGACGCCTCGAAGCAGGGCGCCGGCGACCAGGGCCTGATGTTCGGCTACGCCTGCGACGAGACGAAGGAGCTCATGCCGATGCCGATCCAGCTCGCGCATCAGCTCGCCTTCAAGCTCGCCGAGGTCCGCAAGAAGAAGACGAAGGGCGTCGATTGGCTGCGCCCCGACGGCAAGACGCAGGTCTCGGTCCGCTACGAGGATGGAGAGATCACGGGCATCGAGGCGATCGTCGTCTCGACGCAGCACGCCGAGTCGGTGAAGAACAAGACGATCGAGGAGGCCGTCCGCGAGCTCGTCATCAAGCCGGTCGTCCCGCAGAAGCTCATCTCGAACAAGACGAAGATCCACATCAACCCGACCGGCCGCTTCGTGATCGGTGGCCCGCACGGCGACGCCGGTGTGACCGGCCGCAAGATCATCGTCGATACGTACGGCGGTTACGCCCGCCACGGCGGCGGCGCCTTCTCGGGCAAGGATCCGAGCAAGGTCGATCGCTCGGCCGCCTACTACGCGCGCTACATCGCGAAGCACGTCGTCGCCGCGGGCCTCGCCCGTCGCTGCGAGGTCCAGTTCGCCTACGCCATCGGTGTCGCGGAGCCCGTCTCGATGCTCGTCGACACCTTCGGCACGGGTAAGGTCTCCGACGACAAGCTCACCAAGGCCGTCCTCGCGACCTTCGATGCGCGCCCGGGCATGCTCGTCGACGAGCTGAACCTCCGCCGCCCCATCTTCCGCAACACGGCGGCCTACGGTCACTTCGGCCGCGAGCTCCCGGACTTCACCTGGGAGAAGACCCCGCTCGTCGAGAAGCTCAAGTCGCACGCGACCTCGGGCAACGGCGTCGCCGCCTCCAAGAACGGCAACGGCTCCGCGAAGTCGGCCCCGGCGAAGAAGCCGGCCCCGGCTCCGTCCAAGAAGGCCGCCCCGGTCGCCCGCGCCTAGCATTGCAGTTTCGCTCCCTGGACGAAGCGGCGCTCGCCGCGGCTTACCGCCGCCGGGCGCCGTTTCCATTCGTGGTGATCGATGACCTCGTCGTCGATCCCGACGCCCTGCTCGCCCTCGTCGACGACGAGGGCCTCGAGCACTACCAGTCGGACATCTTCGCCTTCGATGCGACGGCCCCGAGCCTCGGCCCCGGCCTCGCGGCGGTCCGCGAGCACTTCACGACCCAGCTCGCGCCCGTCCTCGCCCGCATCACCGGCCTGCCACTCGCACGCGCCGACCTGCGGGCCTTTGCGTATCGCGCCGGCCACTACCTCCTGCCCCACACCGATCATCAGGAGTCACTCGGGCGCCTCCTCGCCTACGCGTACTACCTGCCGTCGCCCGAGCCGCCGACGGGGGGCGAGCTCGAGCTGTTCCAAGCACAGCTCGTCGACGACGAGCTCACCGCCATCGAGAGCGTCGTGATGATCGACCCCCGACCGAATCGCATCGCGCTCTTCGAGGTCAGTCGCACATCGCTCCATCAGGTGCGCGAGGTGCTCGCCGGCCTGCGCGTCTCCCTCGCCGGCTGGTTCTACGCATGAGGCAGCTCGTCGAGAACGCCATCCCCGCCGCGCTCGCCCGCGACAGCGTCGCCGCCCTCGATGTGATCGGCTGGACCCGCTACGCGATGATCGATCGCGGTCAGTACGAGTACATCGACGCCCCGTCCGGGGTGGAAGCGCTCCTCGTGCTCGTGACCCGCCTCGCCTCCAGCCAGCTCGGCTTCGACGTCCGACCCGTCCACACCCGCGCGGTCCGGCTCGGCCCCGGTGACTACGTGCTCTCGCATCACGACCGTCGACACGACGAACCCCTGCTCGAGTGCATCGCAGATCTCTCGACCGCGCCGTCGAGCTTCGCCGTTCACTACCGCGAGGGCGGCCGCCCGCACTTCGTGGTGCCGAACCAGCCGCTCGCCATCTCGCTGGTCGCGCGCACCGCCGCCAGCGCCGTGAATCACACCTACGTCTCGAAGCTCCATGACGGCGCCCTCATCCTCCGCCTGATCACTCGCTTCCTTACCTAAACTTCCCTATCTTGACGTTACATAGGTAACGATGTATCCATCAAAGGCATGGGTACGGACCTCTTCTCGGTCGAGCAGGTAGCGGAGCTCCTCAACCTGCACGTGCGAACGGTCCGCGCCTACGTCCGCGAGGGTCGCCTCAAGGCCACCCGCATCGGCAAGCAGTACCGGATCGCCCGCGCCGATCTCGAGGCGTTGCTCGGCCGCCCGGTGAGCGAGCCAACCACCGTGTCCCGCACGCGCCATGTGGACGTCTCGACCATCGTCGACATCGACGTCGTCTCGCCCGACCAGGCGATGCGCATCGCCAACGGCCTCGTCGCGGCGGCGAACATGAATGCGCGCACCGGCCAGGAGCGCCTGCGCCTCGACACGAGCTACGACGAGGAGCGTGCCCGGCTGAAGCTTGTCGTGATGGGCGACCTCGCGCCGGTGATGGCCATCCTCGAGATGGTCGCGCAGTACACGGAGGCACCGTGAGCACCGGCGGACAGCAGCACGGCGTCGTCGTCGCCAAAGCCTTCGGGCGCACCGTCAACCACGCCACGCCGTCGTTCAAGTCCCCTGTTGGCCGCGACGCGGTCCTCGCCGCATACCGTGCCGTCCTCGCGGATTGGCCGGTCCCCCACGAGGAGCAGCGCATCGCGACGCGCTACGGCGAGACGTTTGTCGTCGTTTCGGGCCCCGTCGACGCGCCTCCACTCGTGCTCCTGCACGGTGCGCAGGCCAACGCCGCCGCGTATGTCTTCGAGATCGAAGCGTGGGCCGCGCACTTCCGCGTCTACGCGATCGACACCATCGGGGATGCCGGCCTTTCCGCCGAGGTCCGACCGCCGCTCGACTCGGATGCTCACGCTCTCTGGCTCGACGATGTTCTCGACGGCCTCGGCATCGCGCGCACGCGCATCGTAGGCACGTCCATGGGCGGCTGGCTCGCGCTCGACTACGCCACGCGGCGCCCCGAGCGCGTCGAGCGCCTCGCCCTCCTCTGCCCCGCCGGCATCGGCACGCAGAAGAACTTCCTGCTCCGCCTCGTCCCGCTGCTCTTCCTCGGCCCCTGGGGCCTGCGGCGCGCCTGGACCCTCGTCGTCGGCGAGCCGCCGCCCATCACCACCCCGTTGCAGCAGCGCTTCAGCACGCTGATGGGCCTCGTCGCGAAGCACTTCCGCGTCCGCTACGTGACCTTCCCGCGCCTCACCGACGCGCAGCTCGCTCGCCTTCCCCGCACCCTGGTGATCGTCGGCGGCCAGGACGTCCTCATCGACTCGCACCACACCAAGACACGCCTCGAGGCCCACTGCCCGCAAGCGACCATCCGGTTCCTGCCCGCCGGTCGCCATTACCTGCCCAATCAAGGCCCAACGCTGCTGGAGTTCCTTCAGACCGCGGGCTAACAACCATCATCCGTCGCCCCGCCCCTCACGCGGCGGTATAGACATACGCTGGCACGCGGGTTTCTTCCTCGGCCTCGTCCTCGTCGCCCCAGACCCGGGTCTCCATCAGAACTGCGCGCTCCACCTCGCCGTCGTCGACCCACTCCTCGAACTGCTGCGGCGACGAGAACGGCATGAAAGCTCGCCCGAGGTCGACATCGAGCCAGCTCGGTCGTGGCCGTTCACCGACGTACACTTGGTGACTCGTCCACGAGCTCTCGGCGGCGGTCTCGACCAGTGCCGCCCGGACCGGATTGCGATGAATGTACGCGACGAGGTGCGCAACCCGGTCCGGCGGCACCTCGCCGCCCCATGGCCCCCGCTTGAACACGGCGCCACCTCGCTCGTCGCGTTGGTTGATCCACTCCGCGAACGGGCCATGCACCAGCCGGAGCCACGGCGCGAGCCTCCCCGTCCCGGCTTGCACACCGAGATGAATGTGGTTGCTCATCACCGCGAACGCGAAGCAGCGCCAGTCGGTGAGCCGCAGCGCATCCCCTAGCAGTCGCAGATAATAGGCGCGGTCGATCTCGGTCTTGATGAAGTACTCGTCGGCCACGAACTTCGCGACCAGGTGATAGAAGCGACCAGGCTCGTAGTAGGGCGGCTTTCGCGGCATCACTCGCCTCTACAGCGACACTCTGACGATCTGCGCGACGGCGCGCGTGTCCGAATATCGGACATCGAGACTGTCGCAGGGGTCCGACCCCTGCGACACGTGCTCGACGCGCGCGACGGCGTTCGCGTCCGAATGCCGGACATTGCGGAGATCTCCCTGTCGCAGGGGTCCGACCCCTGCGACAGCCCCTGCGACACCTGCTCGGCGCGCGTCGGCACTTGTGTCCGAATATCGGACATTGCAGAGATCTCCCTGTCGCAGGGGTCCGACCCCTGCGACAGGCCCTGCGACACCTGCTCGGGCGCGCGTCGGCACTTGTGTCCGAATGCCGGACATCGAGATGATCTCCCTGTCGCAGGGTCCGACCCCTGCGACACCTCCAGCCTGGCTTGTTCACGGCCGCGCAGCGTTCGTTGCAGCGAAAATCATGCTCGACTACGCGTCATGGGTCAGCCGAAGCAGATCAAGCCGTTCGACGCGTCGAGCGCCGAGGAATGGGTGCGCGACGTCCCCTACAACTCGCCGGGCGGTGCGGGGGCGACGAAGTCGAAGGCCGGCGGCTGGACCGTGGTCGTCGATGCGGCGGAGCTCGTGCGCGAGGAGCCGCTCGAATCGGAGATGCGGGCCCGGGTGCGCGAGGCGCTGTTGACGGTCGCAGGGGTGACGAGCGTGACGGAGGAGGACCGCGAGGTGTGGCGCGTCGAGGGCACGCCGACGGGGCACGACCTGCTGACGGCTCTCGGCGCGGCGCTCGACAAGCTCGAGGACAAGTTCCGCGCGTACATGGACGCTACGTAGCGGCGGCGCGTTTGGCGCTCTCGATGGCGGCGACGAGATCGGGGGCGAGTGGACAAGTGACGGCGAGGCGCGAGCCGTCGGGATGGTCGACGGCGAGGAAGTGCGCGTGGAGGGCGAGGCGGTGGAGGGCGTGCTGCGTGCGGAAGAGCCGGTTGTGCTCGCCCTTGCCGTACCGCACGTCACCGATGAGGGGACAGGCGATGTGCTTCAGGTGGCGGCGGATCTGGTGGAGCTTGCCCGTGTGTGGCTGCGCCGCGACGAGGGCATAGCGGCCGAAGGTCTCGAGGCACTGCACGGTGGTCTGGGCGGGGACGCGTTCGTCGCTGTCCTCGCGGCGCGGGACGGGGTTGTCGATCAGCGTCGGCTCGCTCGGAGGGTGACCGCGGGTGATCGCGAAGTAGCGCTTTTCGGCCCCCTCCCAGGCGGTGTTGAAGGCGCGCGCCGCGTCCTGGTCGAGGGCGAACAGCACGATGCCCGAGGCGCCCCGATCGAGGCGATTGACGGGGTAGACGTAGAGGCCGACCTCGTCGCGTACGCGCTGGAGCAAGGCGTCGTCGCTGTCATCCCAGCCGCGATGGGTGGAGAGGCCGCTCGGCTTGTTCACGGCGACACAGCGCTCGTCGCGGTGGAGAATCATGCGCGGGTCTGCTTCGTATAACTCGGCGGACGGGGCGGGTGGTTCGATGCCGGCGAGCTGATGTGCGATCACCGAACGCGGAGCCGCGCGTCGAGAGCCGCCGCGACCGCCGGGGGGACATCGCTGGTCCGGAGCGCGGCGACCAGGTCCGCGTACCTCACACCAAACCGCCGACACTCGACACAGCCCGCGACGTGTGTGGTGATGCGAGCCCGGTCCGCCTCCAGCAGGTCTCCCTCGAGGACGTCGCCCAGGCGCGCGAGCACCTCCGAGCATCGAATCCCGCCGATGTCACGATCCATGGTGTTCTCCTCGTAGCTTGGCGGCCAGGCGGAGCCGGGCGCGGTGCAGGCGCGACTTGGTCGCCTGGAGGGATAGCCCGAGCGCCGCCGCGGTCTCGTGTGTGGTGCGCTCCTCGAGGTCGCGGAGCGCCAGCACCTCGCGATCCTCGGCTCCCAGCTGCGCGATCGCCCCGGCGAGCCGGGTCCGCAGGGTGGCGCCGTCGAGCTCGTCGTCGGCCCCCCAGCCTGCGGCCTCGCCGAGCGCCTCGAGGGTCTCGTCCGCGACGGGCACGGGCACCTGGCGCCGCCGTGATCGCAGGGCGGCGTGGCGCGCGATCGTGTAGAGCCAGGCGCGAAACGCGACCCCGCCGAACGTCGCCGCGTTGCGATGCACGGCCAGGAAGGTCTCCTGGAGAGCATCCTCGGCGGCCGACTCGTCGCCGGTGATCGCGAGGGCGACGTGATACACGCGTCCGCGGTAGCGAGTGACGAGGGTCTCGAAGGCCCGCGCATCGCCACCGGCGGCCAGGTGCATCAGACCTTCGTCGGCGTCGTCTTCAGCGGGCACGTGGACAGGCCCAGGAGCGAGTAGAGAGGACAGCTGCCGATGAGGCCCGTGACGAGCGGGACGAGGCCCAGCCAGCCAAGCGGGGTCTTCGGCCCGACGAAGACGATGGCGAGGAGTGCGATTCCGACGACGACCCGCAGGCCGCGGTCGATGGAGCATTCGTTGGTCTTGAACATGAGGTTCTCCGATTCTCAGAAGGAGTGGTCGATGCCGAGGGCGTGGTAGAGGGGGCAGTAGCCCGTGGCCGCCGTCGCGAAGGGCACGGCAGAGACGCCCATGAGCACCGCGCTCGCGGTCGTGGACAGATGGTCGTCGGAGGCGAGCCCGAAGACACCGGTGCCGAGCAGGGCGGCGCCCACGATGGTGCGCAGGATCCGGTCGCCCGTGCCGACGTTCTTCGGCAAGCCGAACACGGTGCGTTCGCCCTGCGGGGCCGGCTCGGGCAGCGGCTGCATCTCGGTGCCGTCGTCGAAGGCGGCGAGAGCGACGGACGTCAGCTCCGGCACCACCGTCGCGCGCTCCGCCGGAGCGGGTTCGCTGAAGCCGAGCTGGAAGGGCTTGGCTGTCGCGAGCGACGAGGTGGCGAGGACGACGAGCAGGGAGGCGGCGAGAGTCTTCATGCCCAGGAGAGCCGGTGAGTCAGCGCGAGGGTTCTCCCTGTGGTGGAACGATCCGTTGCGGTCACTTGCCCACCAGCTTCGACCACCACGAGCCGGCCGTCGCCGCTCCGTTGGCCTGCTTCTTGTCTCGGCAGTGGCACCGGTCCACCGGCGGTACGTCGCCGAGGACAGCCTCGATGTGCATTCCACAGCCCGCGTACGAGGGCCGGTCGCAGTCTTTGCAGGTGATTCGTCGGCACATGGCCTGGGCTTCTTCACGTGCAGTGCCATCGGCGGGACGCGCGGGCGCGCACCCTGGCGGGCCGCTGAAACGTCGTGAAGCCGGGGACGTTTCAGGGAACCGCGCAAAGTTCGCGCGGGCTACGGCCCGAGGACGCCGGGGTGGACCTACTTCGCGCCGAGGTGCTGGCGGAAGAAGTCGATCTGCACCTGCTCGCGGGCGAGGTTCAGCTTCGGGTCCGGCACCATGTGCGTGGCCGACAGCGTGATGACCTCCGCCCGCTTGTGAGCGACGTAGAGGGCCTCGATCAGCGCGAGCGTGTGAGCGAAGTGCACGTTGTCGTCGGTGATGCCGTGGACGATCAACAGCGGACGCGACAGCTTGTCGGCGTGCGTGAGCGCGCTCGTCGCGGTGTAGCCGTCCGGGTTGTCCTGCGGCGTCTTCATGTACCGCTCGGTGTAAGCCGTGTCGTAGAGCTTCCAGTCCGTGACGGGCGCGCCCGCGACGCCACAGGCGAACACATCGGGTCGCAGCAGCACGGCCATCGCCGAGAAGTAGCCGCCGAACGACCAGCCGGTGACACCCACGCGCGAGAGATCGAGCTCGCGGTAGCGGGCCCCGACGGCTTGCAGCGCCTTCACCTGATCGTCGAGGGGAATGGTGATGAGGTCCTTCAGGATCGCGCGCTCCCAGGCCCGGCCACGGGCGGGCGTCCCGCGGTTGTCGCTGCGCACGACGATGAACCCCGCGTCGGCGTACCACTGGTCCATCACGTAGCCGTCACGTGCGGCGAGCACGTACTGCGCATGCGGGCCGCCGTACACCTTGAGGAGCACGGGGTACTTCTGCGCGGGATCGAAGTCGCGCGGTCGCGTGATCGCGACGTGATGCGTGCGTCCGCCGAGCTCGACGGTCTCGAGCACCGTGCTCGGCACCAGCGACGGCCGCTCGGCCGCGCTCTCGATCGGCGTCGTGCCGCGCGGGCTGACGACCTCGATCGTGCGTCCGCCCTCGGCGAGCTGCGTGTCGATCACGACGACGCCATGGCTCACCTTCGTGGCGAGCGCGACGCCATCACCCGTGTTCAGCTTCGTGGGCAGGCCGCCGGCGAGCGGGACGCGGTACACGTCGCGCCGCGTGGGGTCGGCCTGCGCCTCGACGATCGCATCCGTGCCGTCGATGCCGACGAGGTTGCGCAATCCGAAGTCCGGGGTGGTGAGCACCTTCGTCAGCGCGCCCGTCGGCGACCGCAGCTCGAGGGTCCAGGCGCCCTGGCGCTCGGTCATCCACAGGAAGCCGGTGCCGTCGTCGAGCCAGACCGGCTCGCCGGCGTCGAGGTTGATCCAGGCGTCGTCGTGCTCCTCGTGGAGGGTGCGCACACCGCCGGTCGCGCCCTCGAAGGCGAGCACGGCCACGTCGTTCTGATTGCGATCGAGCACCACCGCGGTGAGCGGACCACCCGCACTCCACACCACCTGCGCGAGGTAGCCGTGACGGGCGAGGTCCCACGTGAACCAGCGCGGATCGCCCTGCTTCACGTCGATGACCCCGAGGTCGACGACCGCGTTCGGCGTGCCCGCGCGCGGGTACTTGAAGGGGACCGGCGGATGGTCCGGGTTGCGCGAGTCCGCGACGTAGAGCGTGTCGACAGCGCGCGCATCCGTGCGCTGGAACGCGATCGACTTGCTGTCGGGCGACCACCAGTAGCCACGCGTGCGATCGAGCTCCTCCTGCGCGGCGAAGTCCGCGACGGCATACTCGATGCCCTCGGGATGCTTCGTGAGGCGCCGGGGCTTGTCGCCGGGCTGCACGAGCCACAGATCGCCGTCGCGCACGAACGCGATCGTCGTGCCGTCGGGCGACAGGTGCGGGTCGTACGCCTCGCCGCCCGGATCGATCACGCTGCGCTCGCCCGTCCGGCGATCGACGAGGTACAGCTTGCCGCCGAGCGGCACCAGGACCTTGGTGCCGTCCTTGGAGACGTCGATGTCGACGACGCCACGCGTGGCCGTGCGTGTCCGCTCGCGGCGCGCCTTCTCCGCATCGGAGAGCTGCTCCTCGCCGGTGCCCAGCAGGTCGGCCACGCGGGCGAGAGGCTTCACCGTCCCGTCAGGAGTGAGCTCGTAGAGGTCAGACGCGAAGTCGCGGGCGGTGGTCCGCCGGAAGAGGACCGCGCCATCGGGCGTGATGGCCAGGGCGGCGGGCACGCCCAGGCGGAAGTTGAAGGTGGCGGCGGCGTCAGCGAGGAGTGCCGCATCGAGGGTGGGCCAGGTGGGGTTCATGGGATGGGGGGCGCCGCCGCACGCGATGGCGCCGACGACGAGGAGAGCAGCGGTACGCACGATCGGGCGAAATCTTGCCCCTCCCGAGACCCCCGCGGGAGAATTTCGGCATGCGTACCTCCGAACGTCGTCAGCGCCGGTCCGACTCCACCACGCTCGCGCTGAAGTATCAGCTAGACGCGTGCTGCGCGAACGGCCGGATCGAGGCCATGGTGGTCGCAGATGGCGATGGCTTGCCGCTCGCCTCGTCGGGGGACACGTTCGCGTGCGACGAGGTGGCGGCGCGGATGGTGATCGTCGGGCACAAGATCCGCGAGTTCAACGGCACCCTCCTGGGCTCCGGTCACAAGTGGGACGTCCAGATGCAGAAGGTGACCATCGAGGGCACCGAGCTCCTCGTCTGCGCCGTCGGAGGCACCGCCGACTCGCGGAGACGACAGCTCGCGCAGGGGACGTCGGGCGCGCTGCGAATCCTCGCCGCCTAGTAGCGATGCACGAGCCGCTCGACCTCGCTGCAGGGCCGGCACATCGCTGACGGCACGCCCGTGTTGCGCCGCGTTCGGCCCGCGACGGCCTTGAACACCGCGCCGCTCTGCTCCTCGTCACACGTGAGGCATGCGTTGAGCGCGCCGTCGGGCGTGTGATACGGCTCGGTGAGCGCGAGCAGGCACGGCTCGAGGCACATCGCGCGGGTGTGCAGCGTGTTGAAGTACCAGATCTGCGCGCATGCCTCGGTGAACCCGAGGTCGCGCAAACAGCGCACGTGCTCCTCGGCCGGTCCAGAGCTGTGCATGAGGCCACACGCGCGGACCGGCTCCGTCAGGTCCGGGACGCTGATGTACACGGCCAGATCCTCCAGCGACGAGCACAGGCCACATGCGCCAGCGTGCGTCGGGACCGCCCCCGCGGCCTCGGCGGCGGCCCGGTCGGGAAACGTGGTGAGGCGGTAGCCGCCGGCCTCGCGCACCACCGCGCAGTAGCTGCCGGGGGCGCTCGCGGGCGGCGGGCTCGCGTACGGATCCGCCGTCAGGAGCGCAGGCGGGTCCACGAGGACCATCGCCCGCAGCGCGGCCACGTCGTCGGCCGAATAGGTCGGAGCGGTCCAGGCGGGCAGATCGTCGCAGGCGCATGTCGGACCGCAGCGATCCCCATCGAGCCCGGTCGCCGCGGTGGGCGCCCCGAACAGGATGTCCGTACACGCCGGGGGCGACGACTCGCCGCAGGCAGCCGCCGCGACCACGAGGAGACCGAGCGCACGAGCGGAACCCACGCCCCAACCGTACCCGCGCCGGGCCCTCCCGCACCAGCGGTGGGTACGCCCTCGTCCTCGTCGCGGTCGGCGCTACACTGCGCCCATGATCCGCGCCCTCGTCGTTGCCTTGCTCCTCGTGTCCGCCTGTAGCTCCGGGGAGAACTCCTCGACGAAGCTCTCCGCCGCCGAGGCCCAGAAGCTCTTGATCGACCGCAACTGGCTCGATCGCATGCCCGACACCGAGCGCGATCGCCTGCACGTCTACCGCTTCGTTCCGAACATGGGCGGCGGTGTCTTCCAGGACCGCACCCTCTACAAGGGCACGTTCGAGCTCTTCTCGTTCAGCGCGACCGCCGGCGACATCACGTTCGATCTGCACGAGACGCGGCAGAAGATCACCGCCCCGTTCTCGATCGAGACGGTCACGGGCCCCGCGCCGTTCGATCTGCGCCTCACCATCGACGGGGATCCGCGCGGCCCGGGCGTCTACTACGGCATCCGCGCCGAGACCGACAAGACCCTGACCGGGCTCGACCAGCAGCTCCGCGCGCTCGCGCAGTAGCTACTCGTCGTCGGCCGCGATCACCCACGGATCCATGAAGGTCTCGCGCGTCGCGCGGTGCCTGGCCGGTAGCTCGGCCACTTCCTTGAGGGACGGATCGAGGCGCACCAGCGAGCGCAGGGAGACCTCCTCGACCTCCTCTTCGCTCGACTCCTCGAAGCCGTGGAACTGCCAGTCGTCGTCATCGTCACGCACGACGCTCGCGATCAGATCGGAGCCTTCCGCGATCGCGGTGGTGGTGAACACCCTCGTGTCGCCCGGGATGGGGAACGGCCACTCGCCCTCCTCCTCGGCGACCAGCTCCTGCTCCTCGAGGAACTCGTCCTCGACGGTGGAGTCGAGCTCGTGGGCGAAGAGGAGCGGCTGGGCCGCGCGCCACTCCTCGTCGAAGGCGTCCTCCCACGCGAAGCGATTGCTGTCGTCGGGGTAGACGGCCTGCACGAGCGGCACGTCGGACGCCGCCATGAACCACTGGGCGCCCCCGACGAGGTGATCCTTCCAGCGCGCGTCGACGGTCCGCATGACGAGGTCATCCGAGATCACGCCCGTCACGCGCTCGCCATCCGCGAAGCGCGCCCCGCCCTTCACGCGCTTCGCGAGCTCGTTGATCGCGGCATGGGCCGTCTCGTGATCCATGCCGACGATGATCACCTCGGGATGCGCGTACGAATCCGCCAGGCCGACCGAGTACGACCAGCCCGGGCTGTCGCCGCCCAGGACGTGAATGACGTGCACCCCATGGGTGCGAACGTCCTCGACGGTCTTGCGCTTCGAATCGGAGAGCTTCTGCGTGCTCCAGTACTGCAAGCGTTCGCCAGGCATGGATGATTGGAATACCGAGCCCCTCCGTCAGCGTCTACACTGAGAGGCAGGCCGTACGTTGGCGAACCAATCTACATCGCCAGACCGGCCCGCGCTGCGTAGCCCATCGAAGAGCTTTGCCACCGCCACCGGGCTCGCCATCGCGTACATGGGGGCCTTCTTCTGGCTCGCCCTCGTGACGCAGCATGTGCCGCTGGTCGCGGTCCTCATGGTCTCGTCCGTCATCATCCTGCTGCGCCTGGCCACCTGGCGGCGCCGGCTACTCGACCGCAGTGCGGCTCTCGATCGAGCTCGGGACAAGGGCGGCCTGGCGCACGTCGTCCACGCGCACCGCGCCGGCAATCACGCCGGTTGGCTCACGCTGCACCATGCCACCGGCGACATCGGCTTTTTCTCCTTCACCGGCCCCGCGCAGGACATCTACGTGCCGCGGCACACGGTGGCGACCGTCGGCCGCGAGAGCGACGGCAGCACGCGCATCACCTGGCTCGGCGACACCATCGCATCCTTCGTCGTCGCCTCGAGCGACAACAACCTCGAGCTCTGGCAGATGCCGGCGGCCGAGGCCCACGCGCGCGCGGAGACGGAGCTCCCGACGGCGGTGGCGCGCATTCGCGACGCCGATTAGAGCGCGCTCAGGACGCCGCGCACCTCGTTGATGGCGAGGGCGGCGAAGAGGAGCGCGCACAGACCGAGGAGCGCGTTCGTCACGACCCCGTTGCGCCACGGCTCCACGTCGCGCCGGTTCAGGAGCACGAGCAGCGTGATGGCGAGAAACGGCATGAAGATCGCCCCGAGGATCCCGTACGCGAAGATCAGCGCGACCGGCCGATCGAGCAGGAGCAGCAACATCGGCGGGAACGTCAGCCACAGCGTGTAGGCGCGGACCAGCGTGCCGCCCGTGCGCGTGCGCGGATCGCCGGGCGGCAGGCCGCGCAGGTTGCCGACGAAGTCCGCGAACATGAGGCTGACGCCGCTCCACACCCCGATGAGCGATGACATCGAGGCGGCCCAGAAGCCGAGGAGGAAGATGACGCGGAACACCGGGCCATACCGGGCGGCGAGCACGTCGGAGAGATCGACGAGCCCGCGGTCTCCGGCAGACAGCGCGAGGTTGCGCGAGTAGAGGAGCTCCGCGCCGATGACGAGGGTGCAGATGACGAACAGCCCCGTGACCGCGTAGGCCACGCCGTTGTCGAGGCGCATCACCTTCATGAAGCGCGGCGTGGCCCAACCCTTCTCGCGGAGCCAGTAGCCATAGGCCGCGAGCGTGATGGTGCCGCCGACGCCGCCGGCGATGCCGAGGATGTAGAGCAGGCTGCCGTCGGGAACGATCGGCACGAGGCCGGTCACGATCTCGCCGAGGTTCGGCACCGTGCGGACCGCGGCGGTGACGACGGCGACGAACATGAGGCCGACGAGGCCGACCATGATCTTCTCGAACGCGGCGTACGAGCCGAACCAGACGAGGGCGAGGCCGAGGAGCCCCGAGCCGATCGCGACCCCGCGCAAGGACAGCTCGGGGAACAGCGCCACGATGGGCAGCGCCGAGGACGACATCGCCGACGCGCCGTACACGAAGCCCCAGATCACGATGTACGGGGCGAAGTACCAGGTGGTCCAGCGGCCGACGCTGCGCCAGCCCTCGAAGATGGTGCGCCCGCTCGCCAGCGAGTAGCGCGCCGCGCCCTCGACGAGGATGACCTTGAGCAAGGTGCCGAGCACCACCACCCACAGCAGCGTGTACGCGTAGCGCGACCCCGCGATCAGCGTCGCGACGAGATCCGCTGCGCCTACCCCCGTCGCCGCGACGACCAGCCCCGGGCCGACGACCTTCCACCGCGGGGGCGGCTCGTGCGTCACGGCGTCGGGGAGCCGGTCGGGTCGCCCTGGGAGAACTTGAACGGGTAGTTCACCTGCGTGGGGACCATCGCCGCGGGGAACGTGAGCGTCGCGATGAAGTCCGCCACGCAGAGGTCCACCGTCGGCTCGAAGCCGGATCCGACGGCCGACTCGACCTGCCCCGAGGGCGTGATCATGAAGGTCACGAGCGTCGTGCCCTGGAGGCCCGGCTGCTTGATGAGCTCGACCTCGTAGCACTTCTGGATGCCGGAGAGGTTCGTGCGAATGACGCGCCGGATGCTGTCCTTGTCGCGCGTCGCGGGGGGCGGCGCCCCCGTCGGCGCCTCCGCGACCAATGGAGCGATGAGCACGCTTTCCTCGGCCAAGGCCGGCTCGACCGACTCCTCGTCGACGATGACGGACTCCGCCGCCGGAGTCGTCGCGGTCGTCGGGGTCGTCGTCTTGTCGTTGCTACCGCCGCACGCGGCGGTCACCGCCAGCACCAGGACCGGGACCTTCATCCCGTGGGCTTACCACTAGTGGGCGAGCATCGGGGCCGGCGGCGGCTCCACCGGCGGCGCGAAGAAAAGCCGCCCATCGCGGAGGGTCGTGTCTCGGAGCGTGATGGCGAGGGCCTCGGAGAGCGAGTCCACGACGTGAATCGTCAGTGACGACAGCACGTCGGCCGGCAGCTCGTCGAGATCGCCGTCGTTGCCGCGCGGGATCACGATGTGCTTGATCCCGGCTCGCACCGCCCCGAGGACCTTCTCCTTCAGGCCACCGATCGGCAGGACGCGCCCCGAGAGCGTGATCTCGCCGGTCATCGCCACGTCGAAGCGCGCGGGCCGCCCCGACAGCGCACTCACCATCGCCGTCGCCATGGCGATGCCGGCCGACGGACCGTCCTTCGGGATGGCTCCCGCCGGCACGTGGATGTGCACATCCCGCTCGAAGACGCGCCCCTCGATGCCGAGCCAGTCGGCGTGCGAGCGCGCGAAGGTCCAGGCCGCGCGCGCCGACTCCTTCATCACGTCGCCGAGCTGACCGGTCAGCACCAGCTCACCCTTGCCGCGCATGGGCGAGGCCTCGATGAACATGATGTCGCCGCCGGCGGGCGTGTAGTACATGCCCGTCGCGATGCCGACCTGATCCTCGCGGGCTGCCCGCTCGGGGTGCACGCGCGGCCGTCCGAGCAGCGGACGAACATCGGGTTGATCGAGCGTGACGCTCTCGACCTCCTTGCCGGCGATCCGGCGCGCGACCTTGCGGCTCAGCTTGCCGAGCTCGCGCTCGAGCTGACGCACGCCGGCCTCACGCGT
The DNA here is from genome assembly GCA_022842285.1 of Kofleriaceae bacterium. Lineage (GTDB taxonomy): Bacteria > Myxococcota_A > Polyangia > Haliangiales > Haliangiaceae > JABFXX01. The sequence goes on along the minus strand of JALHPV010000087.1, from coordinate 5,082 downwards.
GTAGTTGCTGATCACCTCGGCGAGCGCGCCGTCGGTCAGGGTGAGCTGCTCGTCCTTGAGGCCGTTGTCGGTCTTCTGGCGCGGGACGAGGTAGTCCTTCGCGATGGCGAGCTTCTCCCGCTCCGTGTAGCCGGCGAAGTCGACCACCTCCATGCGGTCGAGCAGCGGGCCCGGGATGTTCTGGATGAAGTTCGCCGTCGCGACGAACATCACCTCGGACAGATCGAACGGCACGCCGAGGTAGTGATCCACGAACGAGTCGTTCTGCGCCGGATCGAGGACCTCCAGCAGCGCCGCCGCCGGGTCGCCCTGGTAGCTCGTGCCGAGCTTGTCGACCTCGTCGAGGAGGAACACGGGGTTCTTCGACCCCGCCTGCTTCATGCCGGCGAGGATGCGCCCGGGCAACGCGCCGATGTACGTGCGCCGGTGACCGCGGATGTCCGCCTCGTCGCGCGCGCCACCGAGGGCGATGCGAACGTACTTGCGTCCCATGGCCCGCGCGATGGACTTCGCGATCGACGTCTTACCGACGCCCGGCGGCCCCGAGAACAGCAGGATGCGTCCCTTCGTCCTTTCGTTTCCCGCGCCCGCGAGCTGATGCACGGCGAGGAACTCGAGCACGCGGTCCTTCACGTCGGACAGGCCGTGGTGATCCTCGTCGAGGATCTTCGCCGCCTCCGACACGTCGAGGTGCTCCTCGGTGCGCACGCCCCACGGCAGCTCCGCGATCGTCTCGAGATACGTGCGGATCATCTGCGACTCCATCGACTCGCGGCCGGCCCGCGCCAGCCTCGCGAGCTCGCGGGTCACCTCTCGCCGCGCCTCGTCGGGCAGCGGCAGGGCCTCGAGCTTCTTCTTCAGCGCGTCGAGCGCTTCATCGCCCGCACCCTCGCCTTCGCCGAGCTCCTTCTCGATCGCCTTCTTCTGCTCGCGCAGGTACATCTCGCGCTGGCGATCGCCGATCTCCTCCTTGATCTTGCTCTGGAGAGTCTCCTGCGCCTCGAGCACGTCGAGCTGCTTGTGCATCAGGATCAGGATCTGGCGGAGCCGATCTTCGATCGCGAGCGCCTCGAGCAACGCCTGCCGCTCGGCGACCGGCGCATCGAGATACCCCGCGATCAGATCGGCGAGCGCACCCGGCTCGTCGATCTGCGCGAGCATCTGCTCGATCGAATCCTTCGTCACGCCGCGCTTCACGGCGAGCGCCTGCGCCTTGGCCCGCACCTCGCGGTGCAGCGCCACGAAGCTCGGATCCTTCGCATCGAGCGGGGGCAGATCGGTCGCTGCGGCCACGCTCGCCATGAGGTAGTTGCCGTCGTCGGACACGCGCGTGGCGATGCCGCGCTCGATGCCCTCGATGGTCACGCGCACGCCGCCCTTGCCGCGCTGGAGGTTCGACAGCCGGGCGACGGTGCCCATCTCGTACAGGTTCTCGGCCGTGACCTCTTCGCGGTCGTCGCGCTGCGCGATCACGAAGATCTTGCGGTCGCTCTTCCACGCGGCCTCGATGGCCTTGAGGGTCTGCGGCCGACCTGCCGTGATGGGCAGGCTCATGTTCGGGAACAGCAGCGAGCTGCGCATCGGCAGGATCGGGAGGGTCTTGGACATGGCGTGCAACCTCCGCACGCCCGGCCCCCCCGACAACTAGCCGAAAGTCTCAGGCTACTCGGGGCTCACCATCACCGGCGTCTTGTCCCCGGTCACGATGACCTTCGCGTTCGACGAGGTCGCAAGCTCGCGGAACGCCTTGATCTGCTCGAAGCGAAGCACGGCGTCAGTGAGGCCCTGCGAGACGATCTGTTGCGCGTCGCGGACACCCTCGGCCTCGATCTTGCGCTGTTCGGCCTGCTGGCGCGTGCGCTCCAGCTCGAAGACCATGCGCTGCGAGTCCTGCTCGGCCTGGAGCTTGCGCTCGATCGACTGCGCGAGCCCGGACGGCAGCGAGATCGACTTCAGCAACACTGCCTCCATCGAGAACCCGCGCGGCTCGAGCAGCACCGACATGCGCTTCAGGATCTCGCCCTCGATGCGCGCCCGCTCCCCCGAGTGCATGTCCTTGGCGAAGAAGCGCGCGGTCACATCCGCCGCGGCCGACCGGAACACGCTCAGGATCACCGTGTTCTGGTAGTCGGGTCCAATCTCGCCCAGGACCCGCGGCGCCTCTTGCGGCAACACGTGATAGAGGATCGACACGTCGGTCTCGATCGTCAGGCCCTCCTTCGAGGGCAGCTGGGCGGTGAGCGCGACGTTGACCGTGCGCGTCGTGACGCGCTCGATGTCGGTCGAGAATGGGTTGTAGAGCTCGATGCCGGGCCCGATCGGGCTCGGTTCGAACTCGCCCCAGCGATTGCGAACCCCGACCTCGCCCTGCTGGATCACCGCCAGACAGCCGGAGCCGAGAATCGCCGCAGTCAGCAACATACAGCGCGTGAACGTAGATGCCATCGGACCCCCCTTGAGTGACGTGTAGGAGGTGCGATGCGAGGGCGCAACAGGCCGGTTCACGGCATCAGGTGCGGCGCCCTGTCGCAGGGGTCAGGCCACGAGGGTGTCGTCGAGCTCGCGGATGCTGGCATCGAGGACGGCGTAGATGATCGACGCGACGCACGTGGCCACGGCGTCCTGCTCGGCCTTGGTCAGGACGACCGGCAGCTCGTCGATCTGGTCGCGGAGCGACCTCACCATGGCGCGGTCGCACCGGCCCGAGCGGACGGCGGCCAGGCCCGCCTCGAGCGCCGTGTGGTCGAGGCGGAGGTCCCCGACCGGCGCGCGGCCGCCAAGGACCCGGCAGGCCAGCTCGAGGCCGGCGGCGAAGGCGTCGCCGTCCCGGGTGGCGAGCTCGCGCTCCAGGAGGCGGATCACCGCGGGCTGCCGGATGGCGAGCCAGCTGGCGTCGTGCTCGGCGGTGGCTTCCGTGCGCGGATGAAACATGCCCGAGGCTAGGCAGCCGGGAGCGCACGTGGCCAGTTTTTGGCTATGGTCCGGCCCCATGAGCACGGCGTTGCGCGCGGCCTATATCGTCGACGGACTCAGGTCTCCTTTCGGGCGGTACGGCGGAGGGCTGGCCCACGTTCGCGCCGATGATCTGCTGGCCCAGGTGATCGCGGCGCTGGTCGCGAAGACGGGGATCCCGGCCGACAAGATCGACGACGTCGTGATGGGATGTGCGAACCAGGCCGGCGAGGACAACCGCAACGTGGCGCGCATGGCGGCGCTGCTCGCGGGCCTGCCGATCGAGGTCCCGGGCGTGACCGTGAACCGGCTGTGCGGATCGGGGCTACAGGCGGTGAATGACGCGGCGCGCCTGATCGCGACGGGCGAGGCGGACCTGATCGTCGCGGGGGGTGTGGAGCAGATGACGCGCGCACCGCTCGTGATGGGCAAGGCGACGGAGGCGTTCGCGCGCGGCGCCCCGCCGATCTTCGACACGACGCTCGGCTGGCGCTTCGTGAACCCCAGGATGGAGAAGGCGCACGGCGTGCTGCCGATGGGCGAGACGGCCGAGGTGGTCGCGCAGCGCTGCCACGTGTCGCGCGAGGCGCAGGATCAGTTCGCACTCGCCTCGCAGCAGCGGGCGGGCAAGGCGATCGCATCGGGTCGGATCGCGAAGGAGCTGACCCCCATATCCGTGGGGGTCGACAAGAAGACGGGCGCCGACATCAAGGTCTCCGCCGACGAGCATCCGCGGCCCGAGACGACGCTCGAGCAGCTCGCGAAGCTGAAGCCGGCGTTCGTGCCCAAGGGCGCGACGAATGGCTCGGTGACGGCGGGCAATGCCTCGGGCCTCAATGACGGGGCGTGCGCGCTGCTCGTCGCGAGCGAGGCCGCGATCAAGCAGTACGGGCTCGTGCCGAAAGCGCGCTACATCACGTCGGCCGTGGCGGGCGTGGAGCCGAGCGCGATGGGCCTGGGCCCCGTCCCGGCGTCGAAGCGGGCGTTCGCCAAGGCGGACCTGACCGCGTCGCGGATCGACCTGGCGGAGCTCAACGAAGCCTTCGCCGCCCAGGCCGTCCCTTGCGTCGAGCAGCTGGGCCTGGATCCGGAGCGGGTGAACGTGAACGGCGGGGCGATCGCCTACGGCCACCCGCTGGGCGCCTCCGGGGCGCGGCTGCTCCTGACGCTGGTCCTGGAGCTGGAGGCCCGCGGTCTGCGCACGGGGCTGGCCTCGATGTGCATCGGCGTGGGCCAGGGCATCGCGACCGTCGTCGAACGCGCTTGATCGACGGGATTAACTGAGACAAGGTCGCGCCTCGGTAGGGGAAATGACGGATTCCGTTCAGGAACAGGTCGCCAAGTCCCTGCGGCTTGTCGGCCGGGTGTTGGGGGACAAGTTCAAGCTGACGGCCTGCATTGGCATCGGCGGGAGCGGTGCGGTCTATCGCGCGGACCAGATCGCCCTCGGCCGCACGGTCGCGGTGAAGATCCTGAACGAGGACCTCTCTGCCGACGCGCGGATGATCAAGCGGTTCCGCGACGAGGCGATGTCCGCGTCGCGCCTGAACCATCCGAACTGCGTCTCGATCATCGACTACGGCCAGTCGCCCGACGGCCTGCTCTATCTCGCGATGGAGTACGTCAAGGGCCCGACGCTGACGCAGCTCCTCGTCAACGAGAACCCGCTCGCCGTCGATCGCGTGATCGACATCGTGATGCAGTCGCTCGCCGGGATCGAGGAAGCGCACCTCGCGGGCGTCGTCCACGCCGACCTCAAGGCCGACAACATCATCCTCGACCAGAAGCGCGCGGGCGTCGACACGGTGAAGATCGTCGACTTCGGGATCGCGCGCCTCGTGACCGGCGGCCGCGATCCCGAGGATCGGTCGATCAGCGGCACGCCCGAGTACATGGCGCCCGAGGTGATCAGCGGCGCACCGCCCTCGTTCGCGTCGGACATCTATGCCGTCGGGATCATCCTGTACGAGCTCCTCGCCTACAAGACGCCGTTCTTCGCGGGCTCGACGACGGAGATCCTCGCGAACCACCTGAAGGCGATGGTGCCGTCCCTCGCGAGCCGTCGCGAGCAGGTCAGCAAGGATCTCGACAACATCGTCGCGAAGGCGCTCGCGAAGCACCCAAGCGATC
>JALHPV010000086.1 GCA_022842285.1 Kofleriaceae bacterium | reverse complement strand
GGGCGGCTCGGCGGAAGGGGTGATGGGCTCCTCGACCGCCGGCTGCTTCGAGCCACCACAGGCGGTCAGCGCGAACGCGAGCAACAGCACGAGCTTCATGCCCTGCACACTACACCGCACGCGCCGAATCCGGGTACGGTCGCGCTGCGCCATGTCGTTCGTCCCGCTCGTCCCGATCGGTGATCCGCTGGCCCGTCTCGCCGACGAGCGCACGGTCGCCGAGCAACGCGCCGCGCTCGCGGTGCTCGAAGAGAGACTACGCACGCGGCGGCGCGAGGTGGAAGCAGGCTGGGGACCGGCGTACGTCGAGCGCGTCCACAAGAAGGGCAAGCTGACGGCGCGCGAGCGCCTCGAGCGCCTGGCCGATCCGGGCACGCGCACGTTCGAGACCGGCACGTTCGTGAACTACGGCGAGGTGTTCCCCGGCGACCAGAAGTCTCCGGGCGCAGGTGTCGTCACCGCGTTCGCGCGCATCGAGGGTCGCTGGTGCATGGTGATCGCGAACGACAACACCGTCGCCTCGGGCGCGTGGTGGCCGCGCACGCCGGAGAAGATCCAGCGCGCACAGACGATGGCGCTGCGGCTGCGGCTGCCGACGGTCTACCTCGTCGATTGCTCCGGGCTGTTCCTGCCCGAGCAGAGCAAGAGCTTCCCGGGCGCCACGGGCGCCGGTCACATCTTCAAGATGAACAGCCTGCTGTCGGCCCACGGCGTGCCGCAGATCGCGGGCGTGTTCGGCGACTGCATCGCGGGTGGCGGCTACATGCCGATCATCTCCGACCGCGTGTACATGACGGAGCAGGCGTACATGGTCATCGCCGGCGCCGCGCTCATCAAAGGCGCGAAGAGCCAGAAGATCACGTCGCTCGACATCGGCGGCCCGGAGGTGCACGTGCATCAGTCGGGCTGCGCGGATGTCCGCGTTCCGGACGACGACACCCTGCTCGCCTGCATCCGCCGCGATGTGGCGCGGCTGCCGTCGTCGGGGGCTGCCTTCTACCGAGGGGAGCTCGGCCCGATGCAGCCGCGCTTCGCGGATGCCGAGCTCGCGGGCCTCCTGCCGACCGACCACCGCGAGGCCTACGACGCCAACCAGGTGCTCGCGCGCCTCGTCGATCAGTCCCTGTTCTGGGAGGTCATGCCCGAGGTCGGCGAGGAGATGATCTGCGGCGTCGGTCGCGTGAACGGCCTCTACGCCGGCTTCATCATCAACCGCCAGGGCCTCGTCGGTGACCCCGAGCAGCCAGGCCGGCAGCGTCCGGGCGGCATCCTCTACCGCGCCGGGATCGCGAAGATCAGCGCGTTCTCCCGCGCGTGCAACGACGACGGCATCCCCCTCATCTGGCTCCAGGACATCTCGGGCTTCGACATCGGCCGCGAAGCCGAGGCCCATGGCCTGCTCGCGTTCGGCAGCTCGCTCATCTACACGAATTCGACGAACACCACGCCGATGTTCACCGTCTTGCTGCGCAAGGCGTCGGGCGCCGGCTACTACGCGATGAGCGGCCTACCCTACGATCCGGTGATCCAGCTCTCGACGTCGTTGTCGCGCCTCTCGGTGATGGAGGGCCGCACGCTCGCCATCGCGGCCTACAACACGAAGCTCGATGACGACTTCCAGATCATGACGACCGATCCGGCCGAGCGCGCCAAGATCGAGGCCGGCATGGCCGAGACGGAAGCGCGGATCGGTGCCGACATGGATCCGTTCGTGGCCGCGAAGCAGATGGACACCGACGAGATCATCGAGCTCGGCGAGCTGCGCAGCTACCTCGCGGCCCTCGTCGAGATGAGCTACCAGGGCACGGGGTATCGCCGCGTGAAGAACCCGCGCATCTGGTCGATGCACGATCTCCGGGTGCTGGTGTCGCGATGAAGATCACGAGCCCTGCCGTGGGCAGCTTCCGCGCGCGCGTGACGGTCGGGGCCCTGGTGCGCGAGGGCGAGATCGTCGGCGAGCTCGACGTTCTCGGCCGCCGCACGCCGATCGTGGTGCCCGCGGGCATGCGCGGCGCCGTCGTCATGGTGGCCACGCAGCCGGTCGACTTCGGCGCGGTCCTCGTCGCGATCGATCCAGCCGCGCTCGGCGAGGCCGCGGCGGCGTCGGCGGCTGCGAGCGAAGCGACGGCGGCAACGGGCCCGGTGTTCCGGTCGCCGATGAGCGGCCGCTTCTACCGGCGCTCGGCCCCCGACAAGCCCGCGTTCGTCGAGGTCGGCACCGAGCTACAGCTCGGCGCGACGGTCTGCCTGCTCGAGGTCATGAAGACGTTCAACCGCGTCACCTACGGCGGCGCCGGCCTCCCCGAGAGAGCGCGCGTCGAGAAGATCCTGGTCGCCGACGGTGATGACGTGAACGCCGGCGATCCGCTCCTCGCGCTGAGCTAGGATCGTCCCGTGAGAGCGCTCGCCGCCGCCGTCCTGCTCGTCCTCGCTCCCGCGATGGCACGTGCCGATGCCGCGAGCGCCGTCCGGGCCGGCACCGAGGCCGAGCGCCTCGCGAAGGCCGGGGCGTTCACCGAGGCCGCCGGTCGCTTCCGCGAAGCGTACCGACTCGATCCGCTACCCAAGTATCTGTGCAACGTCGGCGTCGCCTACCAGAAGGCGCGGCAGCTCGCGAAGGCGCACCTGTACCTCGGCGAATGCTTGCGTACCGGCCGCGGCCTCGATCCGGAATTCCTCGCGAAGGTCGAGAGCGTCGTGCAGTCCGTCGAGGCGACGCTGCGAGAGAGCGGCTTCGTCGCGGTGGAGATCGCCGTGACACCCGCGACGGCCAGCCTGGAGCTCGAGACGTTCGATCGCGACGAGCACTTCGTCGGGTCGCGCACGCTGTGGATGACGACCGGGCGCCACACCGCCATTGTCAGCGCCGAGGGCTACGCCACGCAACGCGTGAACATCGAGGCGACCGCCACGACCGGCAAGGTTTCCATCGAGCTCGTCCCCACGGTTAGCGGCCCGTCACGTCCCGCGGAGCCGCGGCCGGCGTCGCGCGGGACGCTCCCCTACATCGTCGCGGCCAGCGCCCTCGTTCTCGCCGGTGGCGCCGTCGGCTTCGAGATCGCCGGGCGCAGCAAGTACGACGAATCAACGTCGATCGAGGACGACGCGGCGCAGGAGGCTGCCTACGACGCCGCCAACACGCGTCACTACGTGGCCCAAGCGCTCGCGGCCGGCGCGCTCGTCGGCGCGGGGATCGCCGCCTATCTGTTCCTGCGCCCGCAGTCCGAGTCGCGTGTCATGGTGGCGCCGTCGGCGAGCTCGTCGTCGGCCGGGCTCGTGCTGTCGGGCCGCTTCTAGCCAAGCTAGCGATAGATGACGATCGCGCCGCTATCGGTGGGTTGATCGCCCGGCACGCCGATCACGATCGAGCCCGCCGCCATGTGGACTCCCGTCGCGAACGTCGACTCCGACGGGTCTTCGAGGGTGGAAAGTACGGGGTACGACATGGCGTCGTCACGGGCGTACACCCGAACGCGATTGCGGGCCGCGATGATGAACGCCGTGCTCGTCCCGGCGACGACCCGGCCGAAGTTGGCCAGCGGCACGGGGGCGGCGCTCAGGAGCCGACCTGCCGACGGCCCGACATACGCGAGCCCCGAGTCAGCGACTCCCCCATCGTCCCAGAACGGTACGCCGACGAGCCAGTCGTCGCCGGCAAAGCCGACGGCGCTCCCCATGGCCGAGGTCGCGACGCTGTCGGCGAGCTGCAGCCAGGAGCCGACCGTGGCCCCCGAGAACTGGAAGACCGATCCGAAGTTGGCGCCGGGCTGGCGCGGCACCGTCGTACCCGGCGCACCGAGGGTCGAGCCTGTTCCGGTGCGATCGTCGCCGCTCGCTCCGACGAGCATCTCGTCACCCCGGATGGCGATACTCGACCCGAAGAAGTCGTCGTCCTCCAGGCCGAGGTCCGGGTAGTTTGCGGGGGCGATCAGCAACTGGGGCGTCCAGGTTGTCCCCTCGAGCACGTAAGGCTGCACGAAGCCGCGCCGGTTCACCGCGCCAAACGGAGACCCCGCCGCCGCGCGAGCCCCGTCGATCGCCAGGGTTTCTCCGAACCGGCCGTTTGCGACCTGTCCGGCGAGGGTCCTGGTGTTGGTCCAGGCACCCGCGCTCCACTGCCAGAAATAGACCCGGCCGGCCGAGGGGGTAGTGGTGTTGTCCGCGGTCGGGTCGCCAACGAGGATGGTGTCGTCGCTGACGGCGATGCTGGCGCCATACGAGCTGCCCGCCGCTGGCCCGACGAGCTCGGCCTCGCGCGTCCAGGTCGAGCCGCGCAACCGGTACACGACGACGGCGAGCTTGGTCGGATCGGTGGTGGCGCGGAGATCACCGCCGACCACGATCAGGTCCTTGTCGACCGCGACGACACGCCCGCCACGCTCACCCTCACCGCCGACGACGATGCGCGCGACCTCGGTGATCGGGAGCACCGGCTTGATCATGACGTTGGTGTCGATGGACAGCTCATCGGCTTCGAGCCTGACGGCCACCGCGCGCCCGGAGAGCGTGATGTCGATGATCGGTACCCGCGCCTCCGCGGCGATCGTGCGATCCACGTTGTCGACGGAGATCCGCGTGAGCCCGGAGCCGGTGATCACGAGGTCCGCCTCACCGACCAGCGATGACACCTCGAGCTCCGTCATGTCGGGCTGGATCGGCACTTCGTACGGCGTCTTCAGCGCGAGCGTCGCGGGCCCGACACATGTCACGGCGATCACGGCGTCCTGCGAGAGACTGACCGGCGAGCTCGTGGTGCAGGTGTGCCGTGGCGGCGCCTCGACCTCGACCGTGGTCGCGATGCCTGACAGCGCCTGGATGGGCGCGCTGCCGTTCCCGGGCAGCGAGGTCATGAGGGGGGCACCGCTGCCCCGCAGCGTCACGGTGATCGGAGCGGCGCCCTCCCACAGTCCCGAGACCACGATCGAGGCATCGACCTCCTCGACGATCACGCCATCCGGACCGACATCCGCTGGTCGGTCGTACGTGCAAGCCGCCAGCGCGGCGAGCGCGGCCAGGCCGGCAGCGCGCACTAGTACGTGATGTACGGCCCGCCGCCCGTGCGGTCGAGCGCGTCCTCGCCAGCCTTGTCCTCTTCCTCCTCGTCGTCGATGACCGCCGGCGAAGCGAGCGCGCCCTGGAGGACGAAGATCTTCACGGCCGAGGCGGGGATGCGAGCGTTGGGAGCGACACGCCGGAGGATCGAGAGGATGTTGCGCTGAATGTCGTCGACCTCGGTCACGGCCGGCCCCGGCTTGATCACCTTGCCGACCCACCGCTCCCGGTCCTTCTCGTCGCCAATCTCGAGGACGCGCAGGAACTCCTCCGAGCTGCCGTCGAAGTACTTCTTGTCGCCAGGCTTCGAGAGCGCGAGCCCCTCGCGCAGCTTGCTGTCGATCTTGGTCGCAAAGAAAAGCGAGGTGGCCTTATCGAGTTTCATGACAGTCCTCCCGCCAGGAGCGGGAATGGTTCGGGGACAAGGATTCGAACCTTGATGAGCAGCTCCAAAGGCTGCTGTCCTACCATTAGACGATCCCCGAGCGGTTCGAGGACGTTACCACACCTCGTGGCAACGAGCCCTTGCCAGGTCCGCCCGAGTCCATTAGGGTCTGCCGCGAAATTCGGCGCGGTAGCTCAGTGGTAGAGCAGGGGTCTCATAAGCCCTTGGTCGGCAGTTCAACTCTGCCTCGCGCCACCAAAATCTGACGAGCGGGAGGCTCAGGCAAGGAGGGCGGCGCCGCGGCTCGTCGGTGCAGACCTCGCGGTCACGCCGGCTGCTTGCGGAGCACGATCAGGCCGTACGTGATGCCCACCAGCATCGCGGTGGCCGAGCCCACGAGAATCGCCAACTTGGCCGTGTCGAGCAGAACGCGATCGGTGAAGGCGAGCGGCGCGATGAACAGCGACATCGTGAAGCCAATGCCGCCCACGATGCCTACGAGGCCAATGCCACGAGCGCGCATGCCGTCGGGGCGGGTCGCGATCCCGAGCTTGCTCGACAGGAGGGCGAGGCCGGCGATGCCAAGCGGCTTGCCGAGGGCGAGACCGGCGATGATGCCGACGAAGATCCAGAACCCGTCGCCAGAGAGATCCGCCCCGCCGAGCGGCACGCCGGCGTTCGCGAGCGCGAACACGGGCATCACGCCGAACGCGACCCACGGATGCAGCCCGTGAATGAGCCGATCGACGGGTGACACCGCCTCCTTGCGGGCCGCATTGATCTCGTCGAGGCGATGCAGCAAGGCCTCGCGGTCATCGGTATCGATCTCCTCGAGATGCGACTTCGTCGTCTCGGTAAAGCCGGACGGGCCGAACCACGGCACCACCGGCGTCATCAGCCCCAGGAGCACGCCGGCGAGGGTCGGGTGCAGCCCGGCCGCGTACAGCCCCGCCCACACCACGACGCCGGGCACGACGTACAGGAGCGGCGGGCGAACGGCCGCGAAGCGCATCGCGAAGGCACCGGCGATGCCGAGGCCCGCGATCATGAGGCCGTGCGGCGCGATGCCGCCGGAGTACACGAGGGCGATCACGACGATCGCTCCGATGTCATCGATGACCGCGAGCGCGAGCAGCAACATGTGCAACTGGTTCGGGACCCGCGAGGCGAGCAGCGTGAGCACGCCGACGGCAAAGGCGATGTCCGTGGCCATCGGAATCGCCCATCCGTGAAGGCCCGACGTGCCCGCGTTCAGGGCGACGTAGACCCCGGCGGGGACGAGCATTCCGCCGATGGCCGCCATGAGTGGCAGCGCGGCCCGCTTCAACGTCTGGAGCTCGCCCTCGGCGATCTCGCGGCGAATCTCGAGACCGACGACGAAGAAGAAGATCGTCATCAGGCCGTCGTTGATCCAGAAGTGCAGCGAGCGCTGGAACGCCAGGTCGCCGATCGAGAAGCCGATGGGGGTGTGCCAGAGGTGCTCGAAGTCCGCGCGCCAGCGCGAGTTCGCGAGGACCAAGGCGACGGCGGTGGCGACCATCAGCAGGATGCCACTCGCGGCCTCGACGGCGAGGATGCGCTGGATCGGCGACACGATCGCGCTCGCCATGGCCCGCGCAGGCTTCCAGGAGCCAGGAGGGGGCGCGCCGTCAGGGGACCGTTCGGAGCTCATCGAGATTCCGGCGGCCAGGGTGACCACGGTGGCTCACCGTAGCATTGGCAGTCCTCGCCCCGTCAGAAGGTCCCGGTGAGGCCGAGCGCAGGGGCGAAGCCGGTCTGCGTCGAGACGGCCGAGGGGATCAAGCGTGGGCCCGAGTCCGGTCGGTCGCGAACGAGAAGAATCGTCCCATGGGCGACGACCGCGAGGTCGATGGCGAGCAGACCGGCCAGCGCGACGCCAACCGAATCGAGCTCGCCGTGGCCGACCAGAAGCGCCGTGTTGAGCGCGGCCGCAAGGCCGCCGAAACCGACTTCGAGGCCGCCGTACACTTTCGATTGCGGCTGGGCGAGGACATCGGCAAGCGCGAACCCGAGCGGCACCGTTTCCACCGTGACTACCCCCCAAGCCAACAGGGCGAGCCCATCGAAATCACATGGCTCCGAGCCGCATAGACCGTTGTCTGCAAGAGCCACGGAGGGGACGCAGACCATCAACATGGCGGAAAGGAGCTTCTTCATGTCGACCACTAGCAGCAGACGACGTGCCGGTCCTGGCGGCTCGCGATCGTGCGAGGCCCCTCGCGAGCTGCGCAACGACCTGCACGAGCTGAGCAGCCCGATGCGCTCGTGGCCGGCGGTCATGTGCGAGCCCGTGGCCAAGGACCACCACCCAGACAGGAATTGGACGGACCGCGACGCCCTGTAACACGCGGGACAACCGGCTGTAACGCGCTGGCCAACCGCCTTGCGGTACAGCTCCCGCACAAGGTTTTCGCTCGACGACGAGCAGGGGCTGGTGGAGCGGACCAGCAAGCGGTTCTCGGATCGCGATCTGCAGAGCTTGCGCGGCTGCGAGCTCAGGCCGGGATGCGCGGGCCTGGCGGCGCTGATGGAGCCCCATGTCGAGCCGACGCTGGCGGTGGGGCGCTCGCTCAGAACGAGCCGACGACGCCGAGCGCAGGGGCGATGCCCGCCTGGGTCGAGACCATCGTCGGGACGAGCCGCGCGCTGGTATCGGCGGCCGGCCGATCGCGAACGAGGAGGTAGGTCCCGTGGGCCGCGACCGCGACGTCGAGCGCGATCAATCCCGCGACCACGGCGCCCGCGGTATCGAACTCGCCCCATTCCACGAGGAAGGCGGTGTTGATCGCGGCGGCGAGGCTACCCACGCCGAGCTCGATGCCTCCGTACACCTTCGAATGGGGGCGGGCGATGACGTCGGCGGCCGCGAATGCGAACGGCAGCATCTCGACGGTGGCGACGCCCAGGACCAGGAGCTCGAGCCCGCTGTCGTCACATGGTTGCGAACCGCAGAGGCCGTCATCGGCGAAGGCCATCGTGGGAACGGAGACCATCAGGGCGGCGGCGAGTAGAGCTTTCATGCCCACCCGTTGTGCAGACCAAGAGCCAACTGCCCGCGACTCCAACCTGCGCGTGGTCATGCCCGGAATGCGCACGAGCCTGCACGTTGGTGGGTCGACTCGAATAAGCAGTCAGGCACTTACGCCTGTATTCCAACCATCGAGCGGCTGGCTGCGTATTTCAGGACATGGCGCCTGTAGCCACTATCGGCTGTAACACCCAGGACAACCGCCTGTAACCCGAACCTCCAACGTGGCTGCCGGTCCTGGGGTACAGCTCGGGCCATGAGGTTTTCGCTCGACGACGAGCAGGGGCTGGTGGTGCAGACCATCAAGCGGTTCTCCGATCGCGATCTGCGCGGCTGGGCGGCCGACGCCGACCGCGCCGGGGCACCACCCGACAAGCTGACGGCGATGGGCGGCGAGCTCGGCTTCTTCATCGACGCCGTTCCCGCCGAGCACGACGGCATGCTCGAGGGCGCATATGCACATGCGACGCGGGCCCTGCGTGGCTTCGAGCTGGGGCGCGGCTGCGCCGGTCTCGCGGCCTTGCTCGAGACGAACGTCGAGCCCGCCCTCGCTGTGGGCCGGTGGGGCAGCCCGGCCGCGAAGCAGGCGCTCTTCGGCTCGCTCGCCTCGGGCGGCCTCGCCACCTTCATCTTCGACAGCCGGGCGGCCCTCGACGTGGTCCCCGAAGGGGACGGGGTACGGGTCACGGGCTCGCTCGGTCCCGCCCCCGCTCTCGGTGCCGCGAGCCACGTCGTGCTCGCCACGCGCGACCTCTTGTTGCTCGTCGACGCGAGCGCGCTCACCCGCGAGGCGATCACGCCGTCGGGCTGGCGCGCCGCGAAGTGGGGCACGGCACGCGTGGATGCTCGCGTCGCCGCCGACTTCGTGATCGCGCGGGACGCCGACGCGGTGAGGATGGTGCTCGCGTGGTCTCACGTCTCGCTGGCGGCCCGCGCCGCCGGGGTGGCGACGGCGTCCATGGAGTACGCCGCGCAATACGCCACCGAGCGCGTGCAGTTCGGCCAGGCCATCGGCACCTTCGAGTCGCTGATCCGCCTCCGCGACGACGCGCAGACCGGGGCGCACGCCGCGCGCCTCGTCGCGCTGCACGCCGCCTGGGCGCTCGACGCCGGCCTGCCCGACGCCTTCGACTTCGCCAGCCGCGCGCGCGTGCTCGCGAACGACGTCGTCGCCCGGGCCACGATCGACGCCGTCCAGATCTTCGGCGGCTACGGCTTCGTGAACGACTACCCCGTCGAGAAGCTCATGCGTGATGCCCGCCCCTTCGAGGCCCTGCACGGCGACGAGCGCTTCAACCGCGTGCTCGCGAGCAAGGAGTAACCATGGATCTCTTTCACGACTCCCCGATGTTCAACGGCGTGCGCCAGATGCTCGGCGCCTTCGCCAAGCAGTCGATCCGCCCCATCGCGACCAAGCACGACCTCGAGGAGTCGATGCCGTGGGACCTGATGAAGATGGCGCAGGGCTTCGGTCTCACGCAGACCGCGGTCCTCGACGGTCGCAAGAAGCTCACCGGGCAAGATGAAGATCCGGACCCCAAGAAGCCCAAGAGCCAGTCGCGCATCTCCGTTGTCGGCTCCGAGGAGCTGGCCTATGGCTGCGCCGGCATCTGCCTCGCGCTCGGCGGCTCCGGCCTCGCCGCCTCCCCCGTCTCGCGCATGGGCACGACCGAGCAGAAGGAGGAGTTCCGCAAGCTCCTCGCGGGCCTCGACGAGAAGGGGCACATCAAGGTCGCGGCGATGGCCCTCTCCGAGCCGTCGACCGGCTCCGATATCTCGGGGCTCTCGACGAGCGCACGCAAGGATGGCGACCACTGGATCATCCGGGGCAGCAAGCAGTGGATCACCAACGGCCAGTCCGCGGCCGTCTTCGTCGTCTGGGCGCAGACGGAGCCCGCCGCCGGTCGCGCGGGCGTTCGCGGCTTCATCGTCGCGCGCGGCACGCCCGGCCTCATCCCCGGGAAGAAGGAGACGAAGCTCGGCATCCGCGCCTCCGAGACCGCGCAGGTCCACTTCGAGGACGTCCGCGTTCACACCGACATGATGCTCGGCGCCGGCTCGCAGGGCGGGCTCTCGGACACGAAGAAGATGCTCGACTCCACGCGCCCTGTCGTCGCCGCGCAGGCGGTGGGCATCGCGCGCGCCGCCTACGACTACCTCCTCGATCGTGTGCGCGGCGGCACCACGCGCGGCACGCCGCTCGCCTCGCACCAGCACATCATGTTCGAGCTCGCCGAGATGAACATGGAGATCACGGCCTCGCGCCTCCTCGCGCATCGCGCCGCGTGGCTCGCCGATCACCATCAGGAGAACGTGGCCGAGGCCTCGATGGCCAAGGCGCATGCCGCGCGCACCGCGCAGCATGTCACCACCCGCGCGATGGTGCTCCTCGGCGAGGAGGCCCTCCAGCCCGGTCACCCCGTCGAGAAGTGGTACCGCGACGCGAAGATCTACGACATCTTCGAGGGCACGGGTCAGATCCAGCGCCGCATCATCGCGAAGCACCTGACGGGCACGAACCCGGTCTGAACCGGCACCGCCAGACCGTACTCACGGTGTGGCATCATGGGAGCTGATGACGTGGCTGCGGCTCATTCACGTCGCGTGCTGCTTCGCCTACCTCGGCGTCGGTTGGTACCTGCAGTGGCGCGCACCACAGCGCCTGGTCGCCGCCGCCCTGGCCGGCATCGCCGCGACGTGGGCCGTCTGGAGCGGGACGCTCATCGTGCTCCACGATCCGGACGCAACGCCGCTCCAGGTAGCCATCGGCTACGACCTCGGCGTCCTCGGCTGGGCCGGCATCGGTAGTCTCGCGCTCGCGGCGGCGCTCGGGTTCACCGGGCGCTCGCGGCTGCTCGCCCGTCGGGGCGTGCAGGTCCTGCTGGTGATCCCGCCGCTCGTCGTGATCGGAGCCCAGTGGACGGGAGTCCTGGCCGATCACTACGCCCGCTATCCGTGGGGCTGGGGCTACGTGTGGTCGAGCTCGGCGATCGTGTACGGCTTCTACGCGTACTACGGAGGCTGCGTTGCGGTGGCGCTGTATCTCATCGTGGCCCACGGTCAACGGACGCGCGAGCAGCAGATCCGCCGCTACTCGTGGCTGATCGCGCTCACGGGCGGTCTCGCCCTGCTCGGCGGCACGGTGACGGACGTCGTCCTGCCCCTCCTTGGCATCCACTCGATCCCCAACATCGCGCCCGCCTTCCTCGCCGTGTTCTTCGTCGGGCTGACCGTGGCCGTGGTGCGGTACCGCGCGTTCGAGCTCACGCCGGAGAACGCGGGGGCGGAGATCCTGGCCGCCATGCGCGACGGCGTGCTCCTCGTAAATCGCGAGGGCACCGTGATCGACGCGAACCGCGCGGCCCGCGAGCTGTTTGCGGACCGCACGGTAGACGGGGCCGCGCTACGGGACCTGCTCCCCGACGGCGGAACACCGGCTGTCGCCGGACGCGAGCTCGCCATCGAACGATCGGAGGTCGCCGACCCGCGGGGCGTACCGCTCGGCAGCGTGTGTCTCATTCGCGACATCACGGAGCAGGCTCGGGCCACGACCGCCCTCCGCGAGATCGGCGAGCAGCTCGACGCCCAGGTCGCCCGTCGCACGCGGGAGCTCGATCTCGCCAATCAGGCGCTCGCGAGAGCCCTCGCGATCCGCAGCGCCCTGGCGAACATCGTCGAGTCGCTCCATCGCGCCGACTCGCCCCGCGAGATCGCCGACGGGATCGCGCAGGCGCTCCCGCAGACCCTCGAGCGCCCCGTGCATTGCCGCGTGGTGCTCGACGAGCTCGTCCAGGTGTCCGAGGGCTTCACCGAGCTCGCCGAGCCCGTCACCTTCGAGCTCCTCGCGAGCGGTACCCGGCGGGGCCAGATCGAGCTCCACGGCGCCGACGCTCACGGTGAGGACCATCGCGTGGTGATGCGCATCGCGGCGGAGGTCGGGCTCGCGCTCGAGGTCCTGGCGCTGCGTACCGCGATCGCGCAAGCCGATCGGCTCGCCAGCGTGGGGGTGCTCGCGGCGGGGGTCGCTCACGAGATCAACAACCCCCTCACGTACCTGTCGCTCGGGCTCACGCAGATCGACAAGCAGCTCGCCCAGCCGAGCTTCGACATCGAGCGCATCCGCCAGCGCATCGCGCAGGCCCTCGACGCGAGCCAGCGCATCGCCAAGGTCGTACGCGAGCTCGGCGCCTTCGCGCGTGATGCGAACGAAACCCGCCCGGTCGCGCTCAAGGACGCGGTCGGCTCGGCGATCGAGATCGCGCGGCATCAGGTCGAGCATCGAGCGAGGCTCGTCGTCGACGTCGACACCCCCGTCATCGTGCAAGGCGACGCCGGTCGCATCACGCAGGTGTTCGTCAACCTGCTGGTCAATGCGGCCCACGCGATTCCCGAGGGGCACTCGGAGACCAACACGATCAGCGTCACCAGCAAGGACGAGCCCGACCAGACGATCATCGCCGTCTGCGATACGGGCAGCGGGATCCCGCCCGACGCGCTCAATCGCATCTTCGATCCGTTCTTCACCACCAAGAGCGTCGGCGACGGCTCCGGCCTCGGCCTCGCCATCTCGTTCAAGATCGTGCGGTCGTTCGGCGGAACGATCGTCGCGACCAACAACCCCGACGGGGGCGCGCGCTTCGAGGTTCGCATGCCGCGCGGCACCGACCTGCTCGCTCGCACGCTCACCCCACGTCCGCTGACCAACATCCACTCGCGCCGGATCCTGATCATCGATGATGACGTGCATGTCGCTCGCGCGCTCGGCGAGCTGCTCCTCCAGCACGACGTCGCCTATGCGAGCTCGGGACTCGGCGCACGTACACGCCTCCTGCAGGGCGAGGTCTTCGATCTCGTGATCTGCGATCTCATGATGCCGGACCTGAGCGGGGCCGAGCTCTACACGTGGGTGGGCACGCACCGCCCCGATCTCGCGCCGCGCTTTCTCTTCGTCACCGGCGGCGCCTTCACCCCCGAGGCGAATGCCTTCGCCCAGGCGCATCGCGATCGGCTGCTCACGAAGCCCTTCGACGCAGATGCGCTCGAGCGCACCATCGACAAGATGACCGCGCGGAGTTGAGTTGCGACCAGGGCCGGCGGCACGGCATGCTCGGGGACGATGAAGACTCGCTGGCCCTGGCGTGCGGCCGGCGAGCCGGCAGAGGCGCTCGATCTGGCCGCGCTGGTCGAGCGGTGCACCTCGCTCGCGAAGCTCCTCCACGCGATGCGGTCGTGGCCGCGCTGCCGCCCGCTGTCGCTGGCGAGGGGAGCGATCCGGGCCGTCGAGATGCATGCCCTGCCCGACGGCGACTGGGTCCCGCTCCTCGACACCGTGACGCACGTGCAGACCAGCGTGCCCGCCGTCTGTGCCGCGCTGGCGCGAGATGACCGCTCGTTTCTGGTGGAAGACGCGGCGTGCGAGGCCGCCGTCCGCGCTCGCAGCGCGCATGCACGGGTGGTGCAGCGACGGGAGCCTGGCGCGGCGCGCTATCTGGCGCACCCCGCGATCGACGACCAGGCGTTCATGCCGCTCGCGCAGCTGTCATCCACGGCGTGGTTCTGCTGGGACCGCGATCTCGATCGTGCGGTCACGGTGGCGGAGGACGACCGGGTCTTCAGCCAGCTCGCCGGCCCGGTCGGGCCCATGCCGTACACAAGCGAGCACCCGAGCGAGCCGGAGTGGCATGCGACGGCCACCGGTCGCGGATGGGCGGCCGCGGTTCACATGGAGCGGCGGGCTCGAACGCACGTCCTCGTCGCACCGGGGCGCTTCGCATTGATGCGCGGCCCCGAACCGGGCCCCTTCACGAGCGACATGATCTGGTGGTGGCGTCATCGCAACCACGCTCGGGATCTCGGGTTCGCCTCCCTCCCCGCGGAGCTCCTCGAGCGGCACGAGCTCGTCGGAGCCGTGGTCTCGGAGGACGGACACGTCCAGATCGGCGCGGCCGGCCGCTACTGCGCGATGCGCTGGCGCCAGGGCGAGCTCACGTACCTCACGCGGCCGCACACGCTGTTCTACGCCGACGGGTTCCCGGCCTCGGCGGACGCGGACTTCATCCACCGCGCGAAGACGATGATTCTCCGGACGGTCGACGCCACGGCACGCACGCTCGACCTGTCCGACCATGCCCTCGCCCCCCGAGATCGGCTGGTCCTCCTCGATCCGTGCATCATGGACAGGCTCGGCCCCGAGGCGGTCACGGCGTGCATCGGCGCCGCGGATCTGCGCGCGGGGATGGACGTCCTGCGTCAGCTCCTCCAGGAGGAGGAGCTCGGCGAGGCCGTGCTCGTCCTGGAGCACGATGCCACCGCCGCGGTCATGGTCGCTCCGATCGAGCTCGCCTTCGAGCTCGACGGAACCGCCGCACCCGATCCTTCGCTCGACGCGGACGAGGCCCTGGACGCCACCGAGCACACCTGGCGGCTCTACCGCGACGTGACGTGCGACCCGCAGCCCGCACCGTACAGCGCACGCGCGCTCGAGTGGTTGTCGGCCGTGAGGAGCGCGGACGCGAGCGTACTGGAACCGCGCGATGGGGACCTCCTCGAGATCATCTGGACGCGCGGTCGTTCGATCTACTTCGCGTGGAGGGCCGGCTTTCACCCGGTCCATGACGGTCCGGCCGCGCTCGCAACACGCGGGGACCGCCGCCCCGTCACCGTCGGCCGGCTGCGATTTCCGGAGGACACCCCCGCGATGCGATCCGTTCTCGAGCGGGCGACCACGTTCACCGGCCTCGCCGAGATGGCGCGGCGAGCGGGGTGCTTGAATCTCGCGTGGTACCTGGAGATCCTCGAGCGACACCGGCGCGGGGAGCTGTGCGGCACGCTGCAGGCCGCGACGGAGCACGTCTCGAGAGCAGCGCGCGTGGCCTGCGCCGACCTGCGGCCTGCGCCCACCGACCCGGTGTCGCCGCACCGCGTGTCGAGCGTCGAGGTCTGGCGCAGTCCGCACCTCTATCACGGGTGCCAGGTGGAGCTGCGGACGCTCGTCACCGAGCGCGTCGAGGGCATGAGCGCCGCCGGAGCGTGGTGGTCGCCATACCGCCCGTCGGTCCCCGCCGATGCGCGCGGCGGGCGGCATTACCTGGAGGTGCGTGCGCGATGGGACTCGATCCGAGGGGGCTACGGCCACATGGGGGGATGGGCCGCGCAAGCCAGTGGCCTCGCCACGCCGATCGCGCTGCCGCGGCGGCCCCGCCCGATCGCAGCGCACACCTGCGCGACCGCGCGACCTGGCGTCCCCTTGCTGGTGACAACCACGTTGCGGCGGCGCGTCGTCTCGTGGGGCTGGTCGTTGAACGACGCGTATGCCCATCAACCGATCGCGGTCGCGCCGGGCATCGAGTGGCCGGCGTCCCCGTCCCAGTGCGAGATCGACGTGGTGATCGTTCGTGAAGGTCGGCTCGTCGTGCCGCTCGAGGTGCGCGCGATCCGAAACCTGACGCCCCTGACGTTCGCTCCCTGGCGCGCGGGGGCCGCGCAGGACGCGTGCGTGCGGGTGGCGGGGCGCGTGAGCGCCGAGGGTCACGCCTTCGCCATCCAGACTGACGACGGGACTCGCCTCGGCCTCAAAGATCTTGTCGACACGACACGCGCGCTGCTGGCGAACCACGTGGGCCTGCGGATCGAGATCGAAGGGGAGCTCGGCTACCGCGGTGAGAGCCTCGCGGTCTATCGCCTCGCTGGTTGACGTATCATCGGCAGCGCTGGGTCGCGATGACATCCTCTGCCCTGACGCCCGAACAGGAACGCCTCGTCGCCATCGAGACCCGGATGCGTGCGTTGGACCCGCTCGGGGCCGCGTACTGGAAGTTGAAGTCCGAACGCAACGCCCTGCGGGCTGCGACCGATCGGCGCTGGCGCGACGAGCACGACTTCGGGACCCGCGCCGGACGCTGGGCGCCCTTGCCATGGCCCCGCGACACCAAGGGCCGCTGGCGAGCCCTGCGCGAGCTCATCGAGGCCTATTGGGTCGTCCCGGTTGGTGACGTGGTGACCGCGACGTACCGGAGCGCCCCCCTGGCCGAGCTCACGAAAAGGTACGGCCGGCTCGGGGCCAGTGTCAGGCAGTGGGTCGCGCTGACGGACGAGCTGAAGGGGCTGCAGAAGACCGTCTTCAGGGACGCTCCCCACCTCGGACCGATTCGCGACGTGTTCCTGTCCGTCATGACGCAGGGCGAAGGGGACTATGCGTGGGTCATTCACGAGGACGCGCTCGCCGAGGAGGATCCGCCCGTGATCGGCTTCGTCCTCGACGTCGCCGACACCCAGCGGTTCATTCCGGACGAGCAGCCTCCCGCGTTCGGCCCGTACGGTTCGTACCGTCGCCTCACCGACTTCGTGCGCGCGCACCTCGATGCGTACGACCATGCCGACGCGCTCCAGCGCGCCTGGGCGACCAAGCCCACTCCGCGGAGCTCCGCCGCGCGTCTGCTCCCGAAGCGCTGGGCCAACTACCTGAGCCGCGACGAGATCGACGACGTCATCATCGAGACCTTCCGCGTCGACGGACTCGCGCTCGATGAAGTGGCCGACACCGAGTCGTTGGCCGCCGCCTGGGCGCTCGATGCCGATGAGCTGCAGGAGATGATCGCGTTCGCGCTCGAAGACATCGGCACGAGCCTCGGAGTCCCGCTCGATGCGGGACGGGCGACGTTCGAGACGCGTGCGGCCATCGTCGCGTTCGTCCAGGGCAAGGCGGCGGGCCGGGCCAAGCGTCGCAGGCGACCACGGGCTCCTGAGGTCGTGGCGCCACCCGCGCCAACACCGCCGACCTTCACGTTCCAGCCGGGCGCGGCGGGGGAATCGCCGCCCCCAGCCCCCTCGGAGCTGGCCCGCCTCGTCGCCCGCGCCGACCCGAGCTACTGGAACGGGGCGTCGGGTGCGACGTGCCTGACCTGGCAACACGGCCAGGAGACCCGCCGGGTGTTCGCCTCGGTCGCGAGCGACGGCCGCTGGCATGTGCGGTACCAGTTTCCCGACGGGAGCTCCGTGGTCGCCCACGACGCGGCGCGCGACCGCGACCCGCCGATCACTTTGGTGCTCGACGGCCAGCCCCAGACGGTCCCGGCGAATCAGTTCGTCGACGCCGACATGGCGCAGCGAGTGATGCTGCGGTTCATGATGGAGCATGGCGCGCCCCACGACCGCGCCGACTGGAGAGTGCCACGCTGACCTTGGGGCCGTCGAAGTGCGCGACCGTGGCAAGCTCGGGACGCAAGCGGCGCCCATGAGCGTCGTGGGACCTCCATGACTCTCCAGACCATCACGGCGTTCGCGGGCCGATTCTTCACGCTGACCCTGGACCAGTTGACCGAGCGCATGTCCGACCCAGACGTCCACTGGGAGAACCTGGAGCTCGCGATCCACTTCGAGGAGCTCTCCATGACGCTGGCGTGGACAGGGTTCACCAAGGAGGAGCCTGAACAACCCCAGGGCTTTCACGCTTATCTCTTCACCAAAGACGACGTGCTCACGACCCGACGGACGCAGCGGTCGCCTGCACACCGCGTCACGCTCTACGATGGGGGCGCCGAGCCGTTCACCGTCGATGCGGCGAACCTGCTCACGGCCGAGGAGCTGATCGAGGTCGCATGGCACTTCGGGACCACCGGGGAGCCGCTCGTGGACGTGGCGCGTCGGTTCGAGTGGGTCAAGACGCAGGTCGGCGCCGCGTAAGCCGTCACGGGTAGTTCTGCTCGGCGAGGCGCCGACTGACGAACTCGAAGATCGCGGCGCGCGTTCGGAGCGCCTGGCCCTTGGGGTCCAGGTCGAGCTCGAACTTGCACGCGAGGTCGCTCGCCACCTCGATGAGCGCATCGGCGACGTAGCTCTGCAGCTCGTCGTCGTCGATCTCCCACGCCGCGCCGAGTGGCTCGTGGTCGGTCACGTCATCGAGCGAGTACATCTGGAAGTTCATGAAGACGACCTCGCGGACCTCCTCGCCGAGCTCGAGGTCCCAACCGTCGGGCAGGAGCGATGCCGCACTCACGGGTGAGGCGAGTTGCGTCTCCCACCGCCCGGAGCGGCTCTCGCCTGCATCCGCGCCGAGGTACGCCGTGACATAGGCCCGCACGCAGTCGGAGAGCCGCTGATAGGACCCGTACGCGCCGTACCCGCGCACGCGCTGCTCGGGGACGAAGGCGTGCTTCTCGTGATCCATCACGAAGGCGATCACGGGCGGATCGTCATCCGCGAGCGCGGCCTGGTGAACGGTCCATGCGTAGTCGCCCTCGCCTTGCATGATGACCGCGACGAACTGCCCACGAATCCAGTGGAGGTTCATGTCGTCCCGGAACCCGTGCTCGGTCGTCGGCGCCACCAGCTCGTCGACGAGCGCCATCCACTGCCGGAGGCTGGCTCCGACCTCGTCCACCAGCGTCATCCGCGGACTGACATACGTGGCTGGCACCACGTCGCCCAGGGTGACGCCGCGGCACGCGCCGACGAACGCGCGGAGAGCGCGCCAGCGGTCCAGGGTGTCGCTTGGCCATGGAAGGGATGCAGGCAGGTATGTCATGGGGGCCCCCGAGACTAGGCCAACCCCCAACGACGATCGAACCGCCTCGCGCGCAGACGACGACTACTCCTGTCGCTGTCGACAACTGTCCACAGCAATCAACTCGGCGAGATCACGGGATCCGGGGCTGGCCAGGAGCTTGCTGATGGGCGGGGCATGCGGCCCACCACGCTCGCCCCCCTGCTCTTCCTCTGCGCGCTCCAGACTGGCTTGTCGGGTTGCGCGACCGACGACGAGGTGGGGACAGCTGACCCGAGCGGCGACGTCGACGGCGGCGGCAAGGCCGACAGCGTCACGAGCACCAGCCCGACACGGCTCGTGGATACGCCGTTCTACTTCGGCGTCCCGAAGACGAGCGTGGACGAGCCGATCGATCGGTCGAAGTATCCGTATCCGACGCTGTGGAATGGCAGCGTCGAGAGCAGCGATGTCGGGCTGCGGATCATCGCGGTGAAGCAGGGCCCCACGGTGGTGGCGAAGCAGGCGGCGCGGCGCGAGATGGCGACGAAGCTCGCCGGCGCGGGCGTGCTGAAGGACGGCGACATCGTGCTGACGTTCCGGCCGCACCTGGCGGGGACGATGGCGTACCCGCACATCCAGATGGGCACGACGCACGCGGGGCTCGTCTATACGAAGAACGGCGCGGCCTACAACATCGATAGCCCGCTCGACGGCGACTACGTCGGGCAGTTCGACACGGCGCACTATGCGGGAAACGGTGGCAGTGACGCCGGCACGGACGCCCTGCACGTGGTGCGGCCGCGGATCAGCGACGAGCGCCGGGCGCAGCTGAACGCGTGGACGAAGGCGCTGCTCGCGGGACTGCCGCGCATCAACGGAGAGCGCACGCAGATCAAGTTCCAGTCGGACTACCTGGTGCCGGCGTTCGTGAGCGCCGGCAAGACGACGCGGCAGACGGTGACGACGCTCGGGCAGATCATCCTCGAGCAGGACACGACGACGAAGCAGCCGATGTACTGCAGCGAGTTCGCGTGGCACATGCTCGCGCTGTCGAGCTGTACGGAGCAGGAGATTCGCGACGCGGGGCCCGAGGGCGCGGCGTGCGTGGACGAGGTGTTCGCGCCGATGCCTCTCGTGGCCGCGAATGACAACCAGGTCGGGCTCGCGGAGGGTCCGTTGCTCGCGCTGTTGCAGCTGCCGGCGGCGAACCGCGAGGCGCAGCTGCCCAAGATCTTCGCGACGGGAAACGCCAGCGGGCTGTCGAGCGGTCACCGCAACGTGGCCGAGCAGGTGGCGCCGCTGATGACACCGCTGTCCCAGATCTTCGCAGCCCGCGCGAGTGGAGCCCCTATCGCGGCCGTCGCCGAGGGGGCGGGGATGCTGAACGCGCAGGTCCCCGACAACTACTCTCCGACGGCGTTCCTCGTCGCGGCGATGCCTGAGCGGGCCAAGCGCCCCGTCGACTATGTCGCGACCATCGCGTTCGTGAATGGCGCCGGCTACGAGAAGGCCAAGGTCCTGTCCCGGCAGCCGGTTCCATGAGTTCGCGCTCGCTGGCCACAGTAGGTACAATGCCCGACAGTGTCCGTCGCGCTAGGTATTGACCTGGGAACCACGAACTCCGTCGCGGCGATCGCGACGTCGACGGGCGTGGAGTTCATCCTGGGCCCGCGCGGCGATCGCGTCCATCCATCGGTCGTGGCGTTCCCGTCGAGCGGCGGGGTGGTGGTGGGGGCCGATGCGAAGCGGTACCGCCTGACAGAGCCACAGCACGTCATTCACTCGGCGAAGCGGTTCATCGGGCAGAACATCCGTAGCCCGCTGGTGCAGCTCGCGATGACGGGGGTCCGCTACAAGCTCGTCGAGGGTCCGAACCAGCAGCCGATCGTCGTGGTGCGCGACCGCAAGATGACGATGCCGGAGATCAGCTCGAACGTGCTGCTCCACCTGAAGCGGAGCGCAGAGCGTCAGCTCGGGCAGCCGGTGAAGGAGGCCGTGATCACGGTGCCCGCGAACTTCACCGACGGGCAGCGGCAGGCCACGAAGGAAGCGGGGCGCCTCGCGGGCCTCGACGTCATGCGCCTCATCAACGAGCCCACGGCGGCGGCGCTGGCCCATGGCTTCGGCCGCGACCGCCAGGAGCTCGTCTGCGTGTTCGACTTCGGCGGGGGCACGTTCGACGTGTCGATCCTCCGCATCAACAACGAGATGTTCGAGGTGCTCGCCTCGGACGGTGACTTCTTCCTCGGGGGCGATGATCTGGATCGCGCGCTGGCGGAGGTCCTCGCCGCCGACTTCACGCGACAGCTCCGCGTGGATCCCCGGCCGCACGCCGCCCTCATGATGAAGCTCATGATGGGCGCCGAGGCGATCAAGTGTCACCTCTCGGAGAACGACGCGGCCGAGGGCGAGATCGACGGACTCGATCTCCCTGGCGGCGTGAGCGGCAAGCTGCCGTTCTCGGTCACGCGCAAGCAGTTCGAAGACCTCGTCGGCGGCTACACGCAGCGCACGATCGAAGTGACGCGTCAGGTGATGGCGGCGGCCGGCGTCTCGCCGCGCGACATCGGGGACGTCCTGTGCGTCGGCGGCTCGACGCGCATCCCGGTGATCCGGCGCAAGCTCGCCGAGGTCTTCGGTCGCGAGCCCAATCACACGATCAATCCCGACGAGGTCGTGGCGCAGGGCGCGGCGATCCAGGCCGGCTCGCTGACGGCGACCCTCTCGGCGGGCACGGGCATGGGCGCGCGGGATGCGGTCGCGACCGCCGGTCACTCGTCGCTGGCTACGGGCAATCGCACGTTGCCGATGGGCGTCGCGAAGCGGCCCGTGCTCCTCGACGTGAACCCGGCCACGCTCGCCGTGCACACCGCGGGTGGCTTCACGGAGCGACTGCTCGACAAGAACGCGCCGATTCCGATCGAGCGCACGCGCGTGTTCACGACGGCCCGCGACAACCAGCAGCGCGTCGAGATCGATTGCTGTCGCGGCGAGAACCGCAAGTACGTCGAGAACGAGCCACTCGGGACGCTGGTACTCGAAGATCTACCGGCGAAGGCGCGTGGCGATCTCAAGATCGAGGTGTCGTTCCGGGTCGACGCTGACGGCATCCTTCACGTCAGGGCGCTCGATCAGCAGTCCGGTGTGCGGCAGGAGGCCCACCTCCAGGTGCTCGGTGCACCGTCCACCTCTGATAGCGCCGCGGGGGCGGAATGAGCGTTCGCTCGGAGGCCCTGCAGTGGGCGCAGCGCATCTGTGCGCGGACGAATCCCGAGCCGCATCAGCTCCTCGAGATCCCCGCCGACGCGGGCATGGAGGAGGCTCAGGAGGCCTTTCACAAGGCCGCCCGCATCCTGCACCCGGATCTGCACCGAACCACGCTCACGCCTGAGGATCTCGAGGTCGTGACAACTGCGTACGCAAAGGTCGCCGGGGCGTACCAGGAGTTCCGCTCCCAGCGGATGACCACCACGCGCATGCGGCCCATGCATATTGGCCCGACCGCTGCGCCAGCGCCGCGACCGATCGCGCCACCGACCGACGGGCCCATCCCGACGCGCACGACGCCGATTCCGAAGTCTGCGCACGTGGTCCCCGAGACCACGCCGTCGGCCGCTTCGAGCGCGATGTCGTCGAAGGCACTCATCTATTACCGAAAGGCAGAGCTGGCCCTGCGTCGAGGCGACCTCAGGGGCGCCATGCTGCAGCTCAAGATGGCCATTGGCGCCGATCCCGCGAGCACGTTCCTGCGCAGCGCACTCGGCGAGGTCGAGGCCGAAGTCGCGAAGCAGTTGAAGTGAATCGATTCAGGGGCTAAAAGCGCGGTCATGTCCGCTCGACAGACCACTGGCACCGCGATTACCGGGTTCGGGGTCTGGCATCCCGATACCGTCCTCGGCAACGACGAGCTCGTT
Organism: Kofleriaceae bacterium; assembly: GCA_022842285.1. Lineage (GTDB taxonomy): Bacteria > Myxococcota_A > Polyangia > Haliangiales > Haliangiaceae > JABFXX01. The sequence continues at coordinate 3,043 of JALHPV010000086.1, read as the reverse complement.
GTCGCGTTCAACGAGTTCGCCCGCCGCGAGAACCTCAAGTACGCCGACGAGATCGCCGCTGGCAAGCGCGAGGCCATCAAGGACTCGTCGTCCGAGTTCATCGTGAAGGCGTCCGGCATCAAGAACCGGTACGTGCACGACAAGACGGGCCTGCTCGATCCCGAGCGGATGTGCCCGAACATCCCCGATCGTCCCGAGTCCGAGCTCTCGGTGCAGGCGGAGTATGCGGTCAACGCCGCGAAGCGTGCGCTCGCGCAGGCGGGGCGCGTCGGAGAGGACGTCGACCTCGTCGTCCTCGGCTGTTCGAACCTCCAGCGCCTGTACCCCGCGATCGCGATCGAGGTGCAGAACGCACTCGGCGCCCGCGGCTACGGCTTCGATCTCTCCCTCGGCTGCTCGGCGGCCACCGGGGCCACGCAACTCGCTCACCAGGCGGTCCGCCTCGGTCAGGCGCGGTGCGCGCTCGTCGTGGTTCCCGAGCTGACGACGGGCCACATGAACTGGCGCGATCGCGACAGCCACTTCATCTTCGGCGACGCGGGCGTCTCGCTCGTCGTCGAGCCGGCCGAGACCGCCAAGCCCGGCTCGTGGGAGATCCTGTCGACGCAGATGGCGTCGAAGTGGTCGAACACGATCCGGAACAACCGCGGCTATCTGGATCGCTGCGATCCGGCGACCGAGCATGCGGTCGACAAGCTGTTCCACCAGCAGGGCCGCCGCGTGTTCAAGGACGTCGTCCCGATGGCGGCGCAGTTCATCCTCGACCACCTCGCCAAGCACGACCTGAAGCCCGAGCAGATCGGTCGGTACTGGCTGCACCAGGCCAACTCGCAGATGAACGACTCGATCATGAAGCGGGTCATCGGCCGCGAGGCGACCCGCACGGAAGCCCCCGTGATCCTCGACGAGTACGGCAACACCGCGTCGGCGGGCTCGCTGATCGCCTTCTCGAATCACAACACCGACCTGCCCGCGGGCTCCTACGGGATGATGGCGTCCTTCGGCGCTGGCTACTCGCTGGGCTCGCTGCTCTTGCAGAAGCTGTAGCGGATCTGGCGTATCCTGGGCGCGATGCGATCCGGGATGCGATCGACGCCCTGGGTGTGGTGTTCGTTGCTCGCGCTGGCGACGGCGTGTGGCGGCAAGACCAGCGGTGACGACGACGGCCCGTCGGATGACGCCGACGACTCCTCGCCACCCGACGCCCGCGTCGACGGCGCTGTCGATGCGCAGCCCAGCCCTCCCGACGCTCCTCCCGACGCCGCGACGTACACGATCTCTGGCGCGCTTGTAGGCCTGACCTCGGGGACCGCGACCGTCACGATCACGACGCCCGGCGGCACGATGGACTCGGCGCTCACCGCCGATGGGCCGTTCACCTTCGGCCCGTACGCGACCGGCACGACCTACACCGTCAGCGTCACGTCGGCCGGCGGCAGCCCGCCGCACGCCTGCTTTGTCGGCAACAAGACGGGCACGGTCGCGATGGCCGACGTCTCCAACGTGCGAGTCGAGTGCGCGCCGCCGGACCTGCGCGTCACGGAGGTCGCGAGCTGCTTCTACGCGAACGTCAGCTGCTGGATCGAGGTTCACAACCCGACGCCTGCCGCGATCGATCTCGCCGGCTACACCCTGCGCACGCCCGCCGCCAACCTCGGCACCAGCCCTCCCACCGGCATCGGCTCGCAGGCGTTCCCCCTGCCCGCGCTCACCGTGCCCGCCGGGGGCTACGTCATCGTGCGCGGCAAGCCCACGGTCGACACCTATGCGGGGCCGGCGGTCGCGACCGTCGCCGTCACCGGTCCGATCGTTCCGATCTGGTCTGCGAACGGCTTTGTGGAGCTGGTCAAAGCCAACCGCACCGTCGACTTCGTGACGTTCGGGACCAACCTCCTCTCGCCCACGTCCGTCGGCTGGGACGGCGGCAACGTGCCGGCCCTCCTCACCGGCGACGCCAACTACGGCCACGCGAAGGTCCGCACCAATCCCGCCAGTGACAGCAACACCAGTGCGGACTGGGCGCCGCGCGCCTTCACAACGCCGGGCGGTCCCAACGACATCACGAGCGACACCGACGCTGACCTCGACGGCATCCCCGATCAGGCCGAGGTCCCCGGCGGCACGTTCGCGGGCGTCGATCTGTATGCGATGGGGGCACGCACGAATCGCCGCGACGTCTTCGTCCAGATCGACCGCATGCAGTCGTCGGACCTCGGGGTCATCCCGCGCCGCGAAGCCCTTCAGCGCATCGTCACCGTCTTCGCGACCCACCAGATCGCCGTCCACTTCGACGTGGGCAACATGTTCGCCGCCGGGTTCGACCCTGCCAACTTCAACCTCGGCGGCGGCAACCTCCTCCCCTTCTCCCCGCAGCTGAACATCAGCACCACGAGCGGCGCCGCGAGCCTCTACGCCCTCAAGGCGACGAACTTCGACGTCCGCCTCTCGCCCGTCTTCCACTACATGGTCTTCGGGTACCAGTCGTCACCGCCGGCCGCCGGCGGCCGGGGCGAGCTCTTCGGCAACGACGTCATCATCACGCAAGGCAACGTGGGCTTCGCGACGACGCCCGCGTCCCAGCTCAACTTCCTCATCAACACGCAAGCCGAGGCCGTCATGCACGAGCTCGGTCACAACCTGGGCCTCGCGCACGGCGGCGACGCCGAGGTGAACTTCAAGCCGAACTACATCTCGGTGATGAACTACCTCTACGCGTACCGGGGCCTTCCGACGATCGGCAACGCCGAAGGCGACCGCTACTACCTGAGGCGCGGCGGCTGCGGCGTCACCGATCCCGCACAGCTCGTGAACAGTCCGTTCGGCACGACCCACGTCCTCGACTACTCGAGCGGGGCCAGCGCCGCCCTCAACGAGACCTCGCTCCAGGAGGCCGCCGGTCTCCGCCGCAGCGGCAGCACCACCGTCGACTTCAACTGCAACGGCGTCACGCAGACGAACCTCGCGCTCGATATCAACGCCGACGGCATGCAGACGACGCTGAACGACTTCAACGACTGGGCGAACCTCCGCTCCGCCTTCGCCC
>JALHPV010000085.1 GCA_022842285.1 Kofleriaceae bacterium | reverse complement strand
GGGGACGAGAACGCGCCACCGTACGGCGTACACCTGCGGCTGCGGGCGGACTATCCGATCGATTCGCTCCCGAACGAGGGCGCGAAGGTCGTCGCGCGCGCGATGCAGACGTACGGCATGTATCACGCGGACGGCGGCAACATCGCGTTGACCGCGCAGAGCGACCGCTACACCACCGCCAAGTGGGACGGCTTGCTCGGCCCGCGTGACCTGGCGGCCCTGACCGTCGAGGACTTCGAGGTCATCGAAGAGGGCGAGATGGTCGAACTGACGTACGACTGCGTTCGTAATTAGCGTACAACCGCGGTCGTGCTGACCGCGACGATGCGCCGCTTCGAGATCTCGCTCGCTGATAGCGATCGTGATCGCTACGAGCAGCTCGATCTGCGCGCCGCCCATCATCCCTCCGAGAGCGAGCGATATCTGATCACCCGCGTGATCGCCCGCGCGCTCGAGCATGCGGATGGGCTCGAGTTCAGCAAGGGCGGGGTCTCCGACGACGAGGAACCCGCGCTGATCCAGCGCGATCTGCGCGGCGATCTGATGGCCTGGATCGAGGTCAGCAATCCCTCTCCCGACCGACTGCACAAGGCGGCGAAGGCCTGTCATCGGGTGCTGGTCTACACGTGGCGGAGCATCGACGAGCTCGCCGCCGCGATCGCTGATCGCAAGGTGTACAAGCCCGAGCGCATCGAGCTCGTGCAGCTCGACGAGGCCTTCATCGATGCGGTGGTGGGCAAGCTCGATCGTAACAACCGGTGGGACCTCGCAGTGACGGGCGGGACGCTCTACCTGACGATCGGCGAAGAGCTGTTCGAGACCACGCCGCGTCGCCTCCGCGCTGCGTCGTGACCCCGCGTCGTGCTGCCGGCATGGCCGTGCTCGTGGCGGCGCTCGGCTACTTCGTCGACATCTACGATCTGATCCTGTTCGGCATCGTGCGGCGCCCGTCGCTCACCGCGCTGGGAGTGCCCGAAGGGCAGCTGCTCAGCGAGGGCCTGTTCCTGCAGAACGTCCAGATGGGGGGGCTCATCGTCGGGGGCGTGATGTGGGGCGTGATCGCCGACCGCCGCGGACGCCTCTCCGTGCTGTTCGCCTCGATCATCACCTACTCGCTCGCGAACATCGCGAACGGCTTCGTGCAGGACATTCCCCAGTACGCGGTGGCGCGGTTCGTCGCCGGCATCGGGCTCGCGGGAGAGCTCGGTGCCGGCATCACGCTCGTGAGCGAGCTCATGGACAAGACGGCACGCGGGTGGGGCACGACCATCGTAGCCACGATCGGCATCAGCGGTGGTGTGGTGGCGGGGCTCGTCGGTGGGGCCGTTGACTGGCGCACCGCGTACTTCATCGGCGGTGGGCTCGGCCTCGCCTTGCTCGCGCTGCGGATCGGCGTCACCGAGTCGGGCCTGTTCGATCAGGTAAAGGAGCAGCGAGACGTGAAGCGCGGAGACTTCCGCCTGCTGTTGCGAAGTCGCAAGCGCGTGATGCGCTACGTCGCGGTGATCGCGGTCGGCGTCCCGATCTGGTACGCGGTCGGGATTCTCTTCACGTCGTCGCCAGAGCTGGGCGCGTACCTCGGTGTCACGCCCGCGCCCGTCGCCGCGCGCTCGTTCCTGTGGGGCTACGCCGGGCTGGCGGTTGGCGACCTCGCCTCCGGCGCCATCTCGCAGCTGGTGCGGTCGCGCCGGAAGGCGATCGGCATCTTCCTCGCGCTCGCGGTCCTCGGCGTCGCCTTCTACTTCACCCTGGGCGCGCGCTCGCAGAGCTGGTTCTACGCGGGCTGCGCGATCCTGGGCTTCGCGACGGGCTACTGGGCCGTATTCGTGACGAGCGCCGCCGAGCAGTTCGGGACCAACCTGCGCGGCACCGTCGCGACGACAGCGCCCAACCTGGTGCGCGGCTCCGTGCCCGTGATGGCCATCGGGTTCGGCGCTCTCACCCCGTCACTCGGGCTCGCCGGAGCCGCCGTGGCCGTCGGAGTCGTGGCCTTCGCGATCGCCGGCGCTGCCCTGTGGATCCTGCCCGAGACCTACGGCAAGGACCTCGACTTCCTCGAGGACTGAGCAGCCACGAGGACGTGGTGTCGGCTACTTCTTCGGCGCGGGCGTGATTTCGAGGTCCTGGAGCAGGTTCTCCAGCTCGATGCGCTGATCCATCCGCTTCGCTTCCAGATCCGCGAGCTGGGCCCCGAGCTTGTTGCCCTCGGTGGTGAACTCGTCGAGCTGCTTGGTCCACTTCGCCCGCTGCTCCCCGGCTGCCGGGTTGCGCTGGATGGCGAGGATGTTCTGGCGCAGCTCGTTCGCGCGCTGGTCGAGCTTGTTGCGCTTCTCGGTGACCCCGTAGATCTGCTCCTCGAGCTTCGCGACCTCGCGGCGGCGATCGATGATCGGCTTCAGCTTCTTGCGCGAGTCGGCGTCGAGCTCGCCGGCGACGAGGAGCTTCTCGAGCAGCTCGATCGCGGGCTGGCTCCAGATGCTGATCTGCGTGCGGCTCGGCGTCTGCTCGACGAGGGTGAGCGTGCCTTCCTTCTTGCCGGCGGGGACCACGAGCCGCGCGATGTAGCCATCGGGTAGATCCTCGGTGCCCTCGGGGCGGTCGGCGAGCGAGAAGTTCCAGCCGGCCTTCGAATGGCGCACGAGCAGCGTGAAGCCGGTGTCCATCGTCTGCGCGGTCGCGGTGTACGTCGTCACCTTCCGGGAGAACTGCTCCACTTCGAGCACGCCGCGCGACATCTTGATGAGGCGCATCTCGTCGGCATCGTTCGACGTCGACATCGTGACCATGATTCCGGTCTCCACCGCGAACGGCACTGTCGCGCTCGTGCCCGAGCCGATCGTCTCCGACATGCCCTCGCCGACGAAGCTGCCCCCGGCGTAGATGCCGATCGGACCCGGCTCGAGCACGAATGGCGTCGAGTTCTTGAAGCGCACCACGCGATACGGATTCGCCTCGTAGCCCATGCCCGCGCCACCCGGGCGGAACAGGAACGTCTCCTCGCCCTCGACGTCCGCGTTCACGATCGCGACCATCGTCGACGTTCCCGCGGGGACGGTCACGCGCTCGCCGAGCTCGAACCGGGTCTGGCCGGCAACGGTCTGGGCCCGCGCCTGCGCCTGCGTGCTGCGGCGGAGCTGGTCGAAGTCGACCGTGCCGCCGACGGGCGAGTTCTCCTCCAACTCCATGTCGAATGACTTCTCGTCGTAGGCGTACCCATCGTCGCCGTAGCTCTCATCGACGTCGGCTCGGGGGGCCGCGGCCCGGCCGGCGCCGACGGACTGCCTGGACGGAGTGGGACGCCCTCCAGGCCCCGACGAGACGGACGAGGGCGGCGGGGGCGGTGGAGGGGGCGGCGGGGACACCTGGTTGTAGGTCGTCTCGCCGACCATCGCCGTGGCCTGCCGCTGCACGCCGCGCTCGGTCAGATCGGGGCGGCCCACGTCGCGCGGGGTGTGGAGATCGTAGCGGAAGGCGATCGGCGCCCCCGACGTCAGCGCGAGACTCACGTTGTCCCAGCCTTCTCCGCTCGTGTTGTCGACGACGGCCCACGCCTGGAGTAGCGCCTTGCCCTTGCCTTCCTTGGGCAGGACGACCCGGTAGGTGGGCTTCCACATCGGGGCGGCGACGACGTAGCTCACGACGAGGTCGTGCTCGTCTGCGCCGGCGAGGCGGATCTGCACCTCGACCTGCTGGAACATGCCTTCGCCCGCACTCGCATCGAGCGTGCGATTGAACTGCATCGCGAGGTCGCCGTCGCTCAGCGTCATGGTGTGCACCTCGGAGAGGACGACCACGAACATCTGATCACCGTCGAGCAGCGACACGCGCCAGTCGATCGTCGGCTGCTGGTCGTCATCGCCCTGGCGGGTGAACTGCTCGACCATCGCCACGCGACCGCTCGCCTTGGCCTTGTCGCCATCGAGCGTGACCCAGGCGCCGCGCAGCGAATCGAGCACCTGCGCGAGGCTGCCCTGGCCGGGACGCAGTGTCGCGATGGCGGCGTTCGCCCAGGTCTGCGGATCGAGCGGCATGGACACGCTGACGGCGCGTCCGGACGAGCGCTCGACGACGGTGAGCGACTTCAAGAGGTCGTTGACCTGATCCTTGCGCACCTTCAGCGAGAGGAGGTCCCCGTCGAGCTTGCCGGTGCGCTCGAAGTAGCCGACGCCGTTGCGATAGAGCACGACGCGATCGAGCCCGAGCGGCGACTCCGCGGTGGGATAGCGCGAGCGCTTGTCTCCACATCCCCCGAGCGCAGCGACAGCCGCAAATACGACGAGACCTACACGACGACCAAGTGCTGACATGTGGCGCGAAGATTATCGCGATCGCTCCTCTACACGGCGGCATCGGGCGGTCGAATCACGCGCTTGATGGGTCGTGGGAATCAGCGAACCGCATCGCCGTTCGGCGATGCTCCGGGCCGCGCCTGCGCGACCTTTGTGGCCGTGCTCGCACTCGCCCTCGGAGGGGAGACGGCCGCCGCCGATTCGCCCCTGGGGGTGCAGGCCGATGTCGGACTTCCGGACGGAGGTGGCGTCGCGCTGGTGGTGCGTCCCATCTCGCACATTCGCATCCACGCCGGTGCGGGTCACAACGGAATCGCGCCGGGGATGCGGGCCGGACTCACGCTCGCGCCGCTGCGCGCCTGGTTCTCTCCGATCGTGGCCGCCGACGTCGGTCGCTACCGCGAAGGCGATATCCCGATGCTCGAAGGCAATCGGGCCGGCTACGAGTATGCGGCGGGTCGCGTCGGCATCGAGCTCGGCCGCGAGCGCATGACGTTCTTCCTGCACGGTGGCGTGAGCCGCGTGTGGGGGCGTGTGTCTGACGAGGACGCAGGCTCGGTCGACCTGACAGTCACGTCGGTCTCGGCCCGGCTTGGTTTCATTCTCTTTCTCTGAACAAGGAGCCCCCCTGATGTTACGTGCTGTACTCGCTGTTGCCCTGGCTTCACTCGCGACCGGGTGTCCGCTGCTCGATGTCGAGGCGGAGTTCGAGGATCTCCTCGTGACGTATTCCGCCCTCGAGGTCGAGGCGGTCCCCGCCGGGGAAGCCCAGCACATCGAGCGCAGCTTTGCCGTGGACGATCTCATGGGGTTCGAGAAGATCGCGCAGGCCGTCGACCGTGGCTCGGTGGAGCTCGTCTCCGCGGACCTGCGTCCTGCGTCCGGTATCCCCCTGGACTTCGTGCAGCGGGCCACCATCACGGTGAAGAGCGGCGATCCCGACGCGGGGCTGCCGCCACTCACGTACGCCTGCGACGGTGACTGCACCGTGGACTCCGGGGTCCTCGCGATCCAGTCGCTCACGACGCAGAACGTGCTCGCCTACCTCCAGACGGGCTCGCTCCTCGTCGAGCTCACCATCGACGGCGACCTCCCCACGGTCGCGTGGACCGTGGACGTCGACCTGCGCTTCCGGGGCAAGGTCGCGGTCACCGTCGACCACACCGGACAGCTGTAAGGCCGCACTGAGACAAGGATTTCGTCGCATCCGGGACAGGGTGCGACAGTCAAAATGGCCCTAGGCAGAGGGGCGGCCGCGCGGTACTCCCCGACGCATGAAATCAAAGTTCCTCGTCGCCACGCTCGCGGCGCTGCTCGGCTCGTCCGCGCTCGCCGGCAATCCGTCCACGCCCGCCAAGACCGCTCCTGTCGCCGCGAAGCCGGAGCTCGGCACGTGGGGCTTCGACCTCGGCGGCATGGACAAGACGGCGAAGCCGGGTGACGCCTTCTACCAGTACGCGAACGGTGGCTGGGCGAAGCAGACCAAGATCCCCGATGACAAGTCGAACTACGGCATGTTCACGGCGCTCGACGATCGCAGCCAGCAGCGCACGAAGGAGATCATCCAGACCTCGAAGGGCAAGGCGGGCTCCGAGGCGCAGAAGATCGCTGATCTCTACAACTCGTTCATGGACGAGGCGAAGATCGAGAAGCTCGGCGCCACGCCGCTCAAGGCCGACATGACGCGCATCAACAAGGTGAAGGACGCGAAGGGCGTCGTCGCCGAGTTCGCCGCCAGCTCGCGCGTGTTCCGCCGGTCCCCGTTCTTCACCGCCGTCGTGCAGGACGAGAAGCAGCCCGATACGCACATCGCGATGCTCTCCCAGGGTGGCCTCGGTCTCCCCGATCGCGACATGTACGACGCCAAGAACGCGCAGTTCGAAGGTCTTCGCGCCGGCTACAAGAAGTACGTCGCGGACATGTTCGGGCTCCTCGCGCTGCCCGACGCCGAGAAGCGGGCCGCTGCGGTGTACGCCCTCGAGGAGAAGATCGCGGGTGTTCACTGGACGCGCACCGAGAACCGCGACCCGGTGAAGACCTACAACAAGCTGACGATCGCCGAGCTCAAGAAGCTCGCCCCGGAGGTCGACTGGACCACCTGGCTCAAGGGCACGGGGCTCGCCAAGCAGAAGTCCATCAACGTCAACCAGCCGACGGCGATCGCCGGCATGGCGAAGCTCGTCGCGAGCGAGCCCGTCGAGGTCTGGCGCGATTACCTCACCCTCCATCTCGCGTCGGACTACGCCCCCTTCCTCTCCAAGGCGTTCGTCGACCTGCACTTCGGTCTCTACGGCACCACGCTCAGCGGCACGCCGCAGAACGAGGAGCGCTGGAAGCGCGGCGTGGATGGCGTCGTCGGCGCCATGGGCGAGGCCGTCGGCAAGCTGTACGTCGCGAAGCACTTCCCGCCGGAGACGAAGGCCGCCGCCGACAAGCTGGTGAAGAACCTGCTCGTCGCGATGGGCCAGCGCCTCGATGGCCTCACCTGGATGACAGCCGAGACCAAGGCGAAGGCCAAGGAGAAGCTCGCGACCTACAACCCGAAGATCGGCTACCCCACCAAGTGGCGGAACTACAGCAAGCTCAAGGTGAAGGCGGGCGATGCCGCCGGTAACGCCGTGCGCGCGGCCGCGTTCGAGTACGACCGTCTGCTCGCCAAGCTCGGCAAGCCCGTCGACCGTGATGAGTGGGGCATGACGCCGATGACGGTGAACGCCTACTACAACCCGGTGCTCAACGAGATCGTCTTCCCGGCGGCGATCCTCCAGGCGCCGTTCTTCGACGCAGCGGCGGATGACGCCGTGAACTACGGCGGTATCGGCTCGGTGATCGGCCACGAGATCAGCCACGGCTTCGACGATCAGGGCTCGCAGTACGACGCCAAGGGCGCGCTCTCGAACTGGTGGACCAAGGACGACGCGACGAAGTTCAAGGCTGCGACCGCGCAGCTCGTCGCGCAGTACAACACCTACTGCCCGGCCAAGGACAAGGCGGGCAAGCCCCTCTGCGTGAAGGGCGACATGACGCTCGGCGAGAACATCGCCGACCTCGCCGGCCTCACGATCGCGCAGGACGCGTACAAGCTCTCCCTGAACGGCAAGGCGGCGCCGGTGATCGACGGCATGACCGGCGACCAGCGCTTCTTCCTCGGCTGGGCGCAGGTCTGGCGCCGTAGCTACCGCGAGCAGGAGCTCGTGCAGCGCCTCACCACCGACGTCCACAGCCCGTCGGAGTTCCGTGTCGCCGTCGTGCGCAACCTCGACACCTGGTACGACGCGTTCAAGCCGACCGACAAGCAGAAGCTCTTCCTCGCGCCCGCGAAGCGCGTGAAGATCTGGTAGTCAGCGAATCAAGTCCGACATGATTGATGCGCAACTCGCGCATTAATTCAGTCGGACTTGTTTTCGTCGAGGAGATGGGCGGCCCACGCCGCCGTGTCGACCGAGGGACCCTCGGCTGATGCGGCCGGCGAGGCCGCTGTTAGTTCGTCGGCGATCATCGACGTGAGCGTGTTGATCTCGTCGGCGACGAGCGCATCGATGAGTGACTGCTTCGGCGACGCCTTCCGCAGCTTCGTCTCGCGCGTCTCCTTGACGAGGGTCGCCACGTCGCGTGCCGTGACCTTGAGCCCGCTGTCGTAGAGGTAGTGCATGAGGTCGTCGGCGAGCTCCGCGCACGTCGCGTAGCGCTGGTCGCGGTCGCGCGCGAGGGCCTTGCGGACGATGGAGTCGAGGGCGACCGGCACGTTGGGGTTCTGCGCCGTGATCGACGGGATGCGGGCGTTGCGCACCAGCTCGACGGTCTTGTGCGGGGTCTCGGCCAGGAACAGTCGCCGCCCCGTGAGCATCTCCCAGAGCACGATGCCGACCGCAAACACGTCGGCGCGGAGGTCGACGGGCAGGCCGAGCGTGGCCTCGGGGGCGAGGTAGGCGAACTTGCCCTTCACCACACCCTCGTCCGTGATCTCCACCTGGCTCGAGGCCTTGGCGAGCCCGAAGTCCACGACCTTCACCTCGCCGTTCTTGGACAGCATGATGTTCGGGGGCGAGATGTCGCGGTGGACGATGTGGAGCGGCTCGCCCGTCTCGGGGTGGTGCAGGTTGTGGGCGTAGTTCAGGCCCTTGCAGCACTCGTTCGCGATGTAGATGGCGAGCCCGATGGGCATCGCGCCGTGCTCGGCGATGGCGTGCTCGATGATCTGCTTCAGGTCACAGCCGTCGACGTACTCCATGGCAAGGAAGTACGTGCCGTCGGCCGCCTGCGAGATGTCGAACATCTGCACGACGTTCACGTGCGTGAGGTGAAGCGAGAGCCGCGCCTCGTCGAGGAACATCGCGACGAACTGCGGGTTCTGCGTCAGGTTCGGCAGGACTCGCTTGATGGCGACGGGCTTTTTGAAGCCCTGGATCGTCTCGGCAAGCCCCCGGAAGACCTCGGCCTGCCCACCGCCCCCGAGCCGCTCGAGCACCGTGTACTTGGTCTGCACGTACCCCGAGCGTACCTCGGGAGGCGGGCTACTTGGCGGCTGCCTTCGAGCTGTCGCCCGCGGCGACGATGACGAGCTTGTCGGGCTGCAGGCGAGCCTTCGCCACGCGGGCCAGGTCGGCCACGGTCACGGCCTGGATGCGCTTGCGGAGCTGTTGCGTGTTCTCGAAGGTGCGGGTCTGGTAGGTGAGCTCGTTGAGGGTGCCCGCCACGTAGCTGTCGCTCGAGAGGGCAGTGTCCTCTCCCTGGATCCAGCTCGCCTTGGCGCGCGCGAGCTCCGCTTCGGTGACGCCGCCTGTCGCGAGCTTCGTGATCTCCTCGACGAGCGCGGCGCGAGCCTTGGCGAGGTTCTGGGGGGCCACGATCATGTAGAGGCCCATGCTGCCTGCCTCGTCGAGGGCCCCGGCGCTCGTCCACGCGGCCACGCCGTACGAGAGGCCCTCGGCCTCGCGGATGCGCATCCAGAGACGCGAGCCCTGGTCGCCACCGAGGACGTGGCCGACGAGGAGCCACGCGGCATAGTCGGCATCGGTGTCGCGCATGGCGAGGTCATGGCCGCCGAAGACGACCGTGTTCTCCTTGTCCTTGATCTCGACCGACTTGAACCCGCCGGCGACGCCGAACGGCTTGGCGGCGAGCCGGGCGTAGGGCTTCTTCGACGTCCAGGTGCCGAACAGCTTCTCGACCTGCGTCGAGACGGTCGCCTGGTCGAAGTCGCCGACGACGGCGAGCTCGGCGTGGCCGCCACCGACGAAGTTCTTGTGGAACGTCTTCAGCTGGGCCGCCGTTACCTTCTTGACGGCCGCGATCTCCTCCGCCGGCAGCAGCGTCGCGCGCGGATCACCCTTCGGCCACGGGCTCATCATGGCGCTGGCGGTGCGGACGGCGAGGTCCTGGGGGTCGGTGAGCGCCTGCTCGAGCTTGCCGAGGCGGTCCGTCTTAAGGAGCTCGAGCTCCTTCGCATTGAACGCCGGCTGCTGGAGCATCTCGGCGGCCACATCGAGCACCGGCGCGAGCTTGTCTCGCACCGTCGTGATCGAGAGGGTGAAGCCATCGGCATCGCCGGAGACGTTCACGCGCGCGAAGTTCACATCCAGGAAGTCCTGGAGGTCCTGGTAGCTGCGCTTCGTGGTGCCACGCGACAGCATCCGGGCCACCATGTCCGCGACGACGCCCTGGTTCTGTAGCGACTTCTCGTCGCCCCAGTGGAAGGCCATCCGCAGCTCGACCGTGCCGCCGCGCGTCTTCTTCGGCAGGAAGGCGGCCTTGATGCCGTTCTTCAGCTCGGCGCGCTTGGTGCGGGCCTCGATGTTCTCGAGCGACGCGACGAACGCTTCGCCCTGGTCGGCGACCTCACCGCCCTCGATGCCCTTCACGATCGCGGCGACGTCGGGCGTCTCCGTGAGCGGCGCGCGGTCGCTGGCCTTCTCGGGGATGAAGCGGCCAATCGTGCGGTTCGATCGCTTGAAGTACGCCGCCGCCACGCGCTTCACGTCGGCGGCCGTCGTCTTCTCGATGGCGGCGCGGTTCGAGAACAGGGTCCGCCAGTCGCCGAGGCCGGCGTACTCGGACAAGAGGATGGCGATGAGCGTGCTCTTGGCGAACGCGAGCCGGATGCTCTTGAGGTTCGCGGCACGCCAGCGGTCGACCTCGACGTCCGTGATGGTGGCGGTGCCCAGCGCTTCGATCTCCTCGACGAGGATCTTCTCGACCTTCTCCATGTTCTTGCCGTCGCGGACCTCGACGTCGAACCCGGCCAGCCACGGATCGCGGAAGAGGTAGTTGCCGGCCGTGATGCTGCTTGCGAGCTTGGTCTCGACAAGCTTCTTGTAGAGCCGCCCCGACGGCTTGCGCGTCAGGATGTCCATGGCGGCGTTCACGGCCGCCGAGTCCGGCGAGGCCGCGCCGACGGTGTGGTACGCGAGCGAGAGGAAGTGCACGTCGCCGTTGCGACGCAGCGTGACCTCGCGCTCGCCATCCTGCACGGGCTCGACGGTGTATGACTTCGGCAGCTCGCGCGTCGGCTTCGGGATCGACCCGTAGAACTTCTCGATCGACGCGATGGCCGCGGCCTCGTCGAACTTGCCGGCCACGATCAGCACCGCGTTGTCGGGCTGGTAGTACTTCTCGTAGAAGGCGCGCAGAGCCGGCACCGGGACGCGCTCGATGTCGGCGCGCGAGCCGATCGTGCTCTTGCCGTAGTTGTGCCAGAGGTACGCTGTCGACACGACGCGCTCGCTCAGGATCGACGACGGATCATTCTCGCCGGCCTCGAATTCGTTGCGAACCACGGAGAACTCGGTCTTCAGATCGTCGGCGGAGATCGTCGCATTCAGCATGCGGTCCGCTTCCAGCCCAAGGGCGAAGTCGAGGTTCTCCTGCGTGGCCGGGAGGGTCTCGTAGTAGTTCGTGCGGTCGTACCAGGTCGAACCGTTGAACTGCGCGCCGCGCTCGGTCAACAGGTTCATCACTTTCGGATGGTTCGGCGTGCCCTTGAACAGCATGTGCTCGAGGAGGTGCGCCATGCCCGTCTCGCCGTATCCCTCGAGGCGCGACCCGACGAGATACGTCTGGTTCACCGTCACCGTCGACTGCGTGTCGTCGGGGAACAGCAGCACCTGGAGGCCATTCTCCATCCGGTACTCGGAGATGCCTTCCACCGTCCGGACCTTGACCAGCTTCGCGGTGGCCGCCGGCGGAGGCGTCGGCGTCGGCGCCGGCTTCGCGGTGACATCGGCCGTGCTCGGCGGTGGGGCCGGTAGGGTCGTGGTGGGCTTCGAGCTACCGCAGGCGGCAGCGAGCAGCGTGAAGAGAAGCGCGCGAGCGTGCATGAGCCCTCGATAACACGTTAGGGTCGCGCCGCATGGGAAGACTCGACGAGCGGAGCTTCGAAACTGCGGTGCAGGGCGGGTGTCCCAGGTGTCCCGGGACGTCGCTGGTGATCCGGACGTTCCTCGACCGGCGCGTCCTCCTCATGCTCGCCGACCCGAACGACGCGGGGCGCTGGGTTCACGACGGCGAGAAGTTCATCGACGGCACCTATCGCATCTCGTGTGTCGCGTGCAGCCACGTGCTCTTCGAGTCCCCCGACTGTCCCCGCTGCCACGCACCAGATGGTCTCGCCAAGGCGCTGGCTGACACGAGCCGCCTCGCGGTGCCGAAGCGCTGCGCGTCGTGCAACGAGCTCGAGCTCCTCGGGCTCGCGCTGGTTCACGCCGAGGCGAAGCACTCACCGGGCGTGACGCCGAAGCCGCAGCCGCTCGCCGAGTGGGGCGAGCCGGGCCATCACATGGTCGCGTTCGCCTGCGAGTCCTGCGATGCGGCCGTCGTTACCCAGCGCTGCCCGCTCTGCGACGCGCCCGGTCCGTTGCGCGAACGTCCGTAGTTCGGGGCGCTAGAGGGTCACGCCCATCAACCAGGCGGCCTTGGAGGAGCCGGCGGTGGCGACGATGGGGAAGCCGTCCGGGAGCGTGTGGAGATACATCCCCGGCTTGAGACCGACCGCGATGACCGACGAGATCGAGATCGGAGCGGCCGTGATGTCGACCGTCACCTTGGCCCACTGCAGGCAGATGTGCTCGTAGTGAACGTCGCCGTTGCGATCGATGTTCGAGATCCGGTTCGTCTCCTGGGACTTGACGCAGTCATCCATCTTCGTGGTGACGCGCTTGAACGTGACGCGTGTGGTGCCGTCTTGTTCATTGGGCGTGACCGTGTCGATCTGACCGGAGACGATGCGCATGAAGCGAGCACCTTCCGTCATGGGAAGCGCCTGGTCATGCGTACCCTGGAACAGCTGGCCCATCTGCAGCGAGCGGTCGTCGAACTTGATCTCGCCCGACGCCGCGAGCCACGACGCGATCGTTGAGGTGAACATGCCACGCCGGATCACATCGGAGCCGACGAACTCGAACCCACGGACGAGCGGCTTGTCGAGGCCGGCCGCGCAGAGCGACAGGGCTTGCCACGCGAGGTACGCGTCGGCATCGGCAAACGCGATCGGAACGATGCCGTCGAGCAGATGTTGCGTCGACGACGGCACCTTCGGGACCTTCAACGTCTTCACGTGGGCCGTCCACGCCGCGCGGGTGGTCTCCTCGCAGCCGGCGAACGCCGAGCGCTTGTTCGAGAGCATCGCGTCTTCGAGCGTGCTGACCTGCTCCACGAGCTTGGCCCGGGCGGGAGACAGCGAGGCCCACTCCTGCTTGGCCTCGTCGGCGATCGCGACGAGCTTCGCGATGCCCGGGTCGGCCTTGGCCTTTGCCGCGACGTCGGTGGATGCGTTCTTCCACGCGACGTTGGCGAGGTGCACCATGCGGCGCAGCTGGTACCGCGTCGACGGGTTCAGGTCCTGCGCCGAGTCGATCTCGGCGTACGCCTTCGTAGCATCGAGGGTGACGCGCGTGCACAGGATCTCGAGGAGCAGACCGACGTCCTTGATCTCGCCGTTGTTGAGACTCGTCTGGAAGCAGGTGCTGACCAGGTTGTGCTTGCCGAGCTGCGATGCCCGCGCTCCCTGTTGGTCCAGGGCCACCATGAGCTGCGACGGGTACGCGACCACCACGTCCGAGAACGGCCGGGGCATGGAGGCGAGCTCCTGCGAGTCCCAGCCGTAGCCCTTGCTCGTCGCGACCACCGCGGCGAAGTCGATCTCATCCATGGATTCGCGCTTCATCCACGCATCGCGGATCGCGAGGATCTGATCGCGTTCGCCGATGGTGTCCCCGCTGGTCGCGCATGTGACCTCGGCGACCGCACCGATCAGATTGTCGGTGTAGCCCTTGGGGTCCTTCATCGCGTCGAAGTCCGCGGGCGTGTAGTTCATGGAGCTCGAGATGTTGTAGTCCTTGCACCAGCCGGGACGCCCATCGGGCGTGCTCGCGGTGTTGACCTGCGAAGCAGCGCCGCCCGCGCTTCCCGACACGGCCCCCGACTCGCCACCACCACTACCGCCGCCGCCGATCGGCTTGCCATTGAGCTTCAAGAGCGAGCACCCCGTTCCAAGGACAGCGAGCGCCGCGAACCACTTCATATTTCCGAGCAGACTCATTGAGATACCTCCGTGAGCCGTCGTTCGGCCGGGCGTCGCTCCGGTTGCTAAAAAAGTTGGCTCTCGGGAGCCGATCGAACGGACCGGGGGGGCTCTGGCGCTTGCTGCCCGCGCTGGGCCGCACTGCTCACGGTGGCGTCAGGGCGATGACGCGCACTCGGGCTTGTCGGCCATGTAGGACGCGGCGCAGGCGATGCGGACGAGCGTCGCACTTCGCCCGTCGACAGGCTCCGCCAGCGTCCCGTCGCGATAGAGCTGCGCCAGCGCGAGACACTCGTATTCGCCGCCGTACTGACACGCGCGCTCGTACTCGTTCCGCGCCGCATCGAGCTTCCCCATGTCGAGCAACGCGGCACCGAGATGAAAGCACAGGGGGCGCGAGATCTGACAGTTCCAGTCGAGCGCGGCGATGCGCTCCGCCTGGGGCCACGTGTCCTCGACGAGCATGCAGAGGTAGGGGACCTTGTGACGACAGCCTTCGCGCGCCGCGAGGGTCAGCCGTTCGTGCATGGCGGGGCGTTCCGCGAGGTCGGGTGACCAGTCTGCGAGCACCTTGCAGCTGTACGCGAAACCGTCGCTGCACTCACGGCGAAGCTCGACGGCCTGCGCCTCTGTCACGGTGCGGCGACCTCGCGCGAGCAGTCGTCCCATCTCGCCCGGGAGACCTTCGGGCACGAACGGATACTCACCGTACGGTGGGAGCGCATGGCAGCTGATCAAGTTGTGCTCGCGGCACTGCGCTACGACGTCCGCGGCGGCGACCGCCATTGCATCCTGAGTCGTCGCCATGACCAGCAAGGTCCGGCACGATGGGGGGTGGCCTGCTCGACACGCCACGAGCAAGGCATCGCTCGCCGCATGACGTCCGGGCGCCTCGGCACCGGGCAAACGGAGGTCGAAGGGGGCGTCCGATCGCAGTACCTGTTCCGCTCGCTCCCCGACGTCATCCGTCGGGCGGTACTCGTTTGCCTCGATCGGTGTCGCTGGGGGCACCGACGAGCACGCGACCAGGAGCAGCAATGCTGAGCTACTTGACGTAACGAAGCGGGTCGACGGCTTCATTCAAGCTCCTCGTTGTCCAACCGTTCTTCTCGTTGACCTGGTCCACCAGGTCCGTGAGCTCCTTACCCCGACGCGCGAGGTACCCTCCCACGTAGGAATGTTGATCGGCTTGTCGGCGTTGATGATCGCCAGGTCGAGTAGAAGCTGTTGACCAGCCGCATCGAGCTCGGCGGCGAAAATCTTCAGCTCGGCATTCATCGCCGCATGCGACGCGTTCTCGGAATCCTCTCGACGCTTCTCGTAGGGATCCATTCGAGCTGGCTGCTTCGACTTGCTGGTCTTGAACGTGGCGGTCCGGTCGTCCCAGACCATTTCTAGGTCGCTATTCGTGCCCCCCTCCTCAACCGCGCTCGGCCCGAACAGCTTTGGCTTGGGCGGGGGGGCAGCGGGCTGCTTCGCCTGCGCAGGTGCGACCGTCGCCGGCACTGTCTCGTATTCGCGCATAGGACGCGGTCCATCGGCGACGCACACCGCCGGTTGCTAAGAAACGTTGGCTCTCTTGGGCCGGCGGTCCTCATGGCGGCGTGTTTGCGATCGCGCTACCCAACAAGCGCTTCGCGCACGCTAAAGGACTTCGCGACTACGTGTTCGCGATCTGCGACCGCCACCACACGCTCCGTACTCATCTCGCGCAGCATCGACGCGACCGCTGCCCGAGGGGGGCCGCGCGAGCACGCCCGTGCGCTCGTAGACGATCGACTGCGCCGCCGCTCCCAGACTGTCGAGGGCGGTCACGGCCGCGACAAACGCGAGCTCGCGCGGGGTCCTGGACTTGGCGGCGGACAGGAGCCCGCGGAGCCCGAGGATTGCCATCGCCGCGAGTTGCGGAAGGGGGCGGGCCCCATTGCTGTCCGGCAGCCGGACGCCTTCGAGATGCGCGTGCACGATATGCGGCAGGAGGGACGCGCAGTCGGCGCCGCGGAGGAGGCGCGTCTCGATGAACTCGCGCGCAGTCGCGGGCCAGGCATGCTCGACGTGCGCGCCGGGTGCGTGGTGGATCTCGATGGCGGCCTCGCGCAGCTCGAGAGCGAGGAGCTGGCACTGGCCGTGGAACATCGGCGCAGGGCGGTACGGATGCGCGGCGAAGACCTCGCGCGCGAACGCGACGTTGTTCGCGAAGAAGTTCTGGACTATGGCCGGTACGGCGCGGTCGGCGGGCCGTGCGGTGCCACGGGCGGCGAAGCGACGGTTCGTGGGATCGAAGTACGGGAAGTCCATCTCGTTCGCGATGCGCGCGAGCGGCCCCGGGTACGAGGTCGCGCCGCACACGACCTGCGCGCCATGGGCGAACGGCGCGACGATGGCGTCGAGCCAGTTCGCGACCGGCGCGCAATCGCCGTCGAGGAACGCGACGATGTCGCCGCGACTCGCATCGAAGCCACTGGTCTTGTGGTCGTAGTAGCCGGTGTCCGCGGGGACCTCGACCCACCGCGCGGGGTAGGCGAGGTCGATGCGCGGACCCGTCGTCGTGATGACGAGCTCGGCGCGGTGGGCGCGCAGGCGCGGCGCGAGCGTGGCGACGGAGCGGGCGAGGGGGACGAGGTCCCCATGGGCCAGGTTGAACGTCTCGATGACGACGGAGATCACGAAGCGATCGCCTCCGGGAGCCGGGCGCGCAGGACCTCGCGGTAGATGGCCCACGTGGCGTGGACGGCGCGCGAGAGATCGTAGGTCTGCGCGTGGGCGCGGGCGGCGCGACCCATGCGTGCGCGGCGGTCGGGATCACGCAGCGTGGCCACGATCGCGCCGGCGAAGGCAGCGGCATCCGAGGGTGCGACGATGTCGCCGGTCACGCCCGGCACGACGTGCTCGCGCGATGCACCGGCGGTGGCGACGACAACGGGGAGGCCACTCGCGGCCGCCTCGACGACGACGTTGCCGAAGGTCTCGGTCTCGCTCGGGAAGGCGAAGACATCGGCGGAGGCCATCACCGTGGCGAGCTCCTCGCCGAACAGGGCGCCAGTCGTCACGATGCCCGGCCCCACCATCCGGTTCGCGTACGGGCCGTCGCCGACGACGAGGAGCTTCGCCTCGGGGAGCTCGCTGACGACGTGCATCCACGCCTGCGCGAGGGCGTCGAGGTTCTTCTCCTTCGAGAGACGGCCGACATACAGCGCGACGGGCCCGTGGCCGGTGCCGTACTTGTCGAGCGCGCACCGCACGCGCCGTGCGGGATGGAAGAGGTCGAGGTCGGTGCCGCGCGAAACGCGGGCGATGCGTTCGGCCTTCACGCCGAGCGAGGTCAGGCGCGAGACGACCGCGTCGGACGGCGCGAGGCACTGGTCCGCCTGCTGATAGAACCAGCCGACGAGCGGCGCGACGAGGTCGCGGAGGAAAGGCAGGCCCGTCATGCGCGCGGCGTACTCGGCGACCTCGGTGTGGTACTGGGCGATCACCGGGATGCCCAGCATGCGGCCGGCGATCAGCGCGGCGATGCCCATCGGTCCCGGCGTCGCGATCTGCACGATGTCCGCGTCGCGCAGGAGCATCGTCAGGCGGGTGAGCTCGGGGACGCTCCACGTGTACTCCGCGTAGAAGGGGAGGGACGCGCTCATCGCGGCCGGCACGCGCGACACCTCGCCCGGGAGATCGTTGTTCGGTGACGTCCCGGCAGGGCCGATGAGCGTCGCGGCATAGCCGGCTCGGGTCGCGGCGGCGACGAGGCGGCGGAGACCAATGGCGACACCATTCACTTCGTCGACGGTGTCAGAGACGATCGCGATCCGGGGGCTGGGCAGCATGTGCGCTACGACTCAGCAACCGTCGGACCGCGCGCTGTCGCCGGTGGTTTGCCGTCAGGTGCCGTGGTTGGTCGTCCCGGGCGTCAGACGTTCGCCACGGAATTGCTGGTGTTCACCACGCACGGTCGTTTC
The DNA here is from genome assembly GCA_022842285.1 of Kofleriaceae bacterium. GTDB lineage: Bacteria > Myxococcota_A > Polyangia > Haliangiales > Haliangiaceae > JABFXX01. The sequence continues at coordinate 8,415 of JALHPV010000085.1, read as the reverse complement.
TGCACGCCGGGTCAGACCGGCATCCTGCTACTCGATGACCACGCGCGTGCCGGTGGACCGTCCGAAGGTCTCCGGCGAGTACATCTCTTCGGCTTTCGCCGGAGCCGCGAAGAACGAGCCTGGCGTCGTCGCGCGGGCGGTGTAGCTCGTGATCTGGGTGCCGGCCGGCACTTGCATGCGGAACGCCTCGATGCGGTTGTCCCGCATGTTGTGGTGATCCCACTCGGTGTCCGCGACGAGGTCGACGGCGCGTTCCGCTACGACGAGCGCTTCGTTCACAGGCTCGAGGCCGGCCGGCAGTGGATCGACCACTGCCACGCCGTATCGGGGCTGCGTTGCCGTTGCCTCGAGAACGACCACCACGCGCGCGCCGAGCTTGATGTGGAGGACGCCGGCCTGATCGGTGGTGACGTCGTTGGGGTCGTCGACGGCGCGGTAGGTGCGGCGCACCACGAAGCCGGCATCGAGGGCCGGCAGGTCCGTCGCCACCGGGGCGTACGTGATGCCGAGCCGGTAGTAGAGGCGCCCCGTCCCCTGCCGCGCAATGGCGACATCGTGCTTCACACCCGGCGTGAGCTGCGTCCAGTCGACGGCGAGCTGCGCGCGCGTGAGGCCGCGGCCCGCGAACGCCTGTTCGGCATAGCCGGCCGTGCCAAGCCAGGCGGTCGCCGTGTACGCGGGCGTCGCCTTCTCGTACGCATCGAAGTAGTGCCGCAGCGACACGAGCGCGGCGAGGTTCTCCTGCGTCGTGTACCAGCGCCCGCGCTTGCGCTGCTCGAGGAGGCCGCGGGCGAGCTTCGGGATCACTGCATGGTCTGGCGCCACCGCGATCAGCGCATCGAGCACGAGGGCAGTTGTCCGCGTCTCGGACACGAGGAGCCAACGCTCCGCCGGCGTGAAGGTCACCGCCACCGTGGCCGCACTTGCCGTCTCGTGAACCGTGGAGACGAGCTCGGCGAGGAGCTTGGCGCGTGCCGATCCAGCGGCGAGGAGCGGGAGCAGCCGGGCCTTGGCATCGATCGGATACGCGCCGAGCTTGCGCGCGGCGGCATCGAGCTTGGCGGCCCGCGCCCGCACGTCGACGCCATTCGCCTGGAGGGCGACGAGATCGTGGGCCGCAATCGCCACGTCGATCGGGTGGTCGGCGAGGTCCGTCCGGTCCGCGAGCTTACGGGCGGCGGTGGCCGTGAGGTTCGCGATCAATCGGTCTGCGTGTTTCATCACATGTGTGCGGGCCGTGCGGGTCATGGTCGACGGGTCCCGGATCGCTCCAAGCGCGCGCAGCACCTGCGCGGTGACGAACGGATCGGTCTCACTGAACCGCCAGTAGCCCCAGCCACCATCGCTGTTCTGCGCGCGCGTGAGCGCCTTCACGTCGCGCTCGCGCTGGGCGGTGCGCTCGTCGGGGGTGGGCCGCCCCGGCGCCGCGAAGGCCTCGAGAATGTCGCCGACGGCCGCGTTCGCGATCATGCGCCCCGAGCGTTGCTCGGCGCAGTCGAAGGGATAGTCGTCGAGGTACTCGACGGCATCGGTGAGCGACTGCAGCTGTGTCGATGCGAGCTCGAGCTCCACGCCGCCCACGTCGAGGAAGATGGCGCTCGGGACGTCGAGCCGCTCGAACGCCGGCTTGTCATCGATGACGCCGTAGGTCGCAAACGACTCCGTGGTGGCCGGCTCGTAGACGGGCAGGGTGACGATCGACGAGTCCGCGAAGCTCCCCGACACGGCGGCCGTCTGGACGATGGCCTTGCCGCGCGCCTCGGTCGCGAAGTCGAACCGCACCTCGACGCGCTGGCCGCCGGGGACGGTCACCCGCTTGCCTTGCGGTCCCGTGCTGATGAGGTTCGCGGCGCGCGCCACGACATCCACGCTGCGTGGCACGCGGTCGAGGTTCTGCACGACGACCGGCAGCGAGAACGTGTCGCCTTGCGTGAGGAAGCGCGGGGCCATCGTCCGCGCGGTCACCTTGCGCTGCGTGACGATCGCGCCCTCCCCCTTGCCGAAGTAGAACGTGTCGGCGGCGGCGATGGCCACGATGCGAAAGCGCGTGAGGCTATCAGGCATCTTCACCGTGACCCGCGCCTTGCCGTGCTTGTCAGTGCGCAGCCGCGGCGAGAACACCGCCGTCGCACGGAAGTCCTTGCGCGCCTTGATCACGGGCGTGCCGGCCGCGCTGCCAAGGCGGACCTGGGGCACGGCACCGCTGCGGGCCCCCAGTCCACCGACTCCGTACCCGCCCATGCCGTACTGGCTCAGCTTGGTGCGCGAGAAGCCGGGCGTGCCGGTTAGATCCCGCTCGGAGTTGGTGATGAGGTCGTAGCTCGACCAGTCATTCGTTCCCTCGCCGAGATCCGGATAGAAGCCGCGCAGCGGATCGGTGTGCGACTTGCCGCTGAGGGCGAGCACGCCCTCGTCGATGACCATCAGTGCGACCTCCGCGTCGGTCACCGCCTGATCGGCGCGCTTGACGGCAACTTCGAACGTCGCATCCTCGCCAGGCTCCACGAGCGCATCCGTGGCGCGCGTCGTGACCTCGAGGGCGAGCGAGCTGACATCGATCGGAATCTCGATGTGGGCCGTCCCCTCGTCCGGGAACGTCGGTTGCTTGGTGGTGCTGGCGACTCGATCGACGCGCACGTAGACGTTGGGCGCGAGGCCGGGCTCGATCGGGAGCTTCAGCGAGGTGTGCGTCTGCGTGAGCTCGAGTGACTGCTGGTTGAAGACTCCCTGACGGGAGAAGGTGACGTGGGCCCGTGCGGGCACACTGTTCGAGTAGATGTCGAGGATCGCGGTCTCGCCCGGTTGGTAGGACGGCTTGTCGGTGGTGATGTCGAGCTCGCGCTGCGTCGGCGCGGTGCCCCACCAGGGGACGGCGATCTGCGCGGCGTTGGGCCGCTTGCGATCATCGCGCACGCGCGCGGTGGCGGTGTACGCGAGGTTCCTATCGGTAACCTGGTATGGACACACGACGGCCGTCGCGGCGCTCGTGAGCTGGCAGCGCTGCGTGTCGAGGATCTTCGTGCCGGCGCGGTCGCGCTCGCTGCCCAGCACGCCTTCCAGCTCGACGGAGATGGCCACACCGGGGACGGCCGCACCGTCGATGTCCGTGACGATGACCTCGAGCGCGGTGGCGGTACCCGGCTGCTTGCGCAGGCCGACATACAGCGTGCTCGGGTGCACGAGGATGGGCCGCGAGCTCGCCCGGATCGCCATGCGATCGACGTCGGTGACGGTCGAATCGACGGCGAGGATCGCCGGGACGTTACGCGGCAACGCCGGCACGGCCACGCGTGCCGTCGCCGTGGACGCACTCGTGAGCGTGGTCCGCGACAAGGCGCTGAGTCGCACACGGTTGTAGGACGAGCGATACGTGCCGCGCTCCTCGGGCGGCGTGAACGCATATCGGTCCCACCCCGGTGGACGGTACGCGCTCTCGGTGAGCATCGCGTCCCAGTGCACGCGCGCGCCAGGCAGCCCACCACCTGCGTAGTACTTCGCTTCGACCGACATCTCGATCGCCTCGCCCACCACGAGAGGGGTCGCGCCGGCATGCGTGACGTCGTCGTTCAGCGTGACGGCAAACGCGGGCGTGCGGAACTCCTGGATGTCGATCGGCAGGGTCGTCGTCTCGCGCTCGGCCCTCGGACTGTCGGGGTGATGCGTCTGAAACGTGAAGACGGCCGTGCCGAGGTTCGCGGTCGCGGGAATCGCGAGCTCCAGATCGAAGCCGCCCTCGCTCGTGACCGTGGTGGTGCCGCTGCCGAGCTTCGTACGGCGCGAATCTTCGAGCGAGTACTCGACGACCGTGCCCTCGGCGGCCGACGCGAGCTGCGGATTCACGCCCGAGTGAGTCCACCGCACCCAGCCTTTGACGTAGACGCTCTCGCCCGGCTTGTACGTGAAGCGATCGTCGGTGACATGCCAGAGCGCCGAATGCGTGCGCACCTCGCGCTTCGCCCCGACGAGCACGGTGAACGTCGAATCGGTGCCGTTGGTGGCGAGCAGCAGCTCGTGCTGCTTCCCGTGCGCGGGCAGCTCGAACGTGGCGTGGCCCTCGGCATCAGTCGTGCTGGTCGTCCCACTGCTGCTGATGGTCGCTCCCAGCACGGGGCGCAGAAACGTGGCCGCCGCGAGGTCATGCACCCAGACATGGGCGCGCTCCTGGTCCGTGCGCGCCGAGAGGCCGAGCTTCGTGACCTGGATCCACGTCACCCGGCGTTGGCCGCCGGCCGCCGCCACGGCGACGACATGCCCCGTCCCATTGGCGAGGGCAGGGCGCAGGTCCACGCGCAGGGCGGCTGCGTAGTCGCGGCCCACCTTGTGCGTCTCGTCGTGAACGCGCGTGCCGGGCGGCGTATCGCGCGCCCCGGCCTCGAACATCGCGAACGCGTCGTAGTCGTCCGGAGTCACCTGGTAGAGCTGCACGCGCAAGCTCGACACCGCTTGTGCGTGCACCACCCACTGCGGAATCTGAAAGCGCGGGTCGAGGACTTGCAGCCCGGTCTCGGCGAGTAGCTCGGTGTCGAGCTTTGCCTTCGCGACGACGAAGCTGAGCTTGCTCGCGCCCTCGTAGCTCTGCCCGTACGCATCCACGAGGCTCGGCTTGATGCGGATCTCGTGCGTACTTCCCACGCCGGGCGGCACCATCAGCGCGACCCCATAGCGTGTCTCGTAGTCCTGGAGCGGCTCGCCGACGATCTGGACCATGTGCGATGCGAAGCTCGCCCCGTGCGGGTTCGAGAAGCTCACGTTCAGCACGCTCTGCGCCGGACACCGCGCGCCGTTCTTTCGCGCCACCTCCATGCCATCGCAGCTCACGCCGTCCGTCACGAACCGCTGCACGATCGACACCTCCGCCGCGCTCTCCTCCGACACGATGGGGCCTTCGAGGGACGGCGCCCCGGAGATGAGTCGCACCTTGAGCCAGTCGCCGTGCGTCCATGCCGTCGTCGGAGCGATGAAGATCGTGTTGGCATCGAACGCGAGCTCGCTCCGCGCACGTTGCAGCGCCGGATTCTTCGCCCAGAGCTCGTTCGCCTCCGCGAGCTCCACTCGCCGGAACTTCACCGCGCGGCCCTTCTGATCCGTCACGCGCACGAACGGCACGATCGCCGCCGGATCGATCCGCTGATCGAACCGGATCGCGATCGCCGAGTCGATGCGCGCTTCACGGCCCGGCCACACCGACGCCACGCGCACACCGCTCGTCGTGAACTCCTGCGTCGTGGCCTCGGCCAGCACTGCTCCTGCCAGCGACCGCGTCCCCGCCGGCACCGTCACCACGTAGCTCGTGGCCTGCGCGAGCACGCCGCTCGTCGGCGTGAGCTCCACCACGCGCGTATCCAGCCAGCGCCAGGTCCCCGCCACGGACGGCGAGACGGTCGCCGGTGCCGGCACGGGCGTCCCTACCGCCGCCACCGCTACCATCGCGTCCGAGAATCTGATCCGGATCGTGGACTCGCGTGCCACCTCTCCGATCGGTGTGATCTGGGGTGGCGTCAGCGCCGCCGCCTTGGTCTGGATCGGCCGCGCCGTGTTGCTCACCGCCTTCCCCGTCGGCGCCACGAATGCGATCGGAGTGATCCCACCCGCGGGGACGGGCGCCGGCGTCGGGGCCCGCATCGTCGGCGCACGGGCCGGATTCCCGGTCGGCGGCAGCGGCTCCAACCGTCCGAGCAGCGCCCCCGTCTCCGCCTCGCTCATCACTTCGACAGTGACCGGCGTCTCCGCCTCGCTCGTCGCCGTCGTGGTCAGCTCGAGCTTCCCCTCTGGCGCATCGACCAAGGCGACCGTCGCGCGCGAGCCCGTCGTGGCCGTCGTCGCCCCTGGCACGGCCACGCTGACAGGACCTCCGACACCCCGGCTCTTGGGGGTCCCCGACGGACCTGGCGACCTGCACCCCAGAACCACGAGCGACGCCGCCAACCACCAGCAGATCACCCGACGCGGTGTTGCAATTTGCACGCGGCACGTGACACCAGCGCACGTCCGTTGGTTTCCATACGTTTCGCAAAAGTCCGAAACGTGGGGCGTTTCGAGCGCCCGTGCTAGGGTCCCTCATGCCGACCAGCGCCAATGCGGGGAGTCTCGCCCGCACGCTCGTCCCCTTCACCGGGGTCAAAGTCTTCTCAGCCACCATGTTCGGTGACCGCGCCGAGCTCGGTGACAAGGTCACCAACTGGCTGGCCAACAACCAGCAAAACGTCGAGCTCTCGGACATCACGGTCACGCAGTCCTCGGACGCCTCGTTCCACTGCGTCTCGATCATCGTCTTCTATCGCGCGCGCAACTAGGCCCGGCCGCTAGCCCGTAGCAACTACGCGGCGTTGGGCGCTGAATCCGAGGGCCCCGAACAGCGGCACTAAACCCGCGCAACCGACGCGGGGTGCGGCCGACGGGTGCCCCATGGCCCACGCTGTCGCGCTCGCTCCCGAATCAACCCCGGCTCGCGCGGACCTCGGTCCCTTCGCCACCGCCAGCGACCTGGCCGAAGCGCGGCTTGCGTCAATCCATACCCGCGTGCGTGCGGCCATCGCACAGCTCGAAGGTCCCGCCGATCGTCTGCCGACTCGCCTCGAGCCACCGGTCGAACATGCGGAAGCACGCATCTCGACGCGGAGCGCCACCTCCGATCTCCCGATGGCGGTGCTCGAGCGGCGTTTCGCTCTGACACCCTCCGAGCAGACCGTGTTGTGGACGCTTGTCGCGCACGAGCTCGAGCTTGTTACTCGCCGCATGATTTGCGCGATCAACAGCGAGCAGCTCTCCGACCCCACCACCGACACCCTGCGCCGGATCGCCTTCGGTACCACCCGCAGCCCCGAGACGTGGCACGTCCTCGGTCCGCAGGGGACTCTTCGCGTCGCCGGCCTCATCGTGCGCACCGACGGCGAGGTCACCACGCCCGACCATCGCCAGACATGGCGCGTCGCCCGTCGCGTCCTCTCGCTCGTGCATGGCGTGATGTCCGTGGACGACGCCCTCGAGGCCATCATCGAGCCCGACGCCATCGTCCCCGACCTGTCCTCCCTGGTCATCGCCGGTGACGCCCGCGAGCGCGCCCTCGCCGCCATTGCCTGCGGCCGTAGCGTCATCGCGCTTGGCGCCTCCGGACGTGGTCGCCGCTCGCTCCTCATCGCTGCCGCGCAGCGCCCCGTTCTGATCGTCCGGGGCCGCAGCCTCGCCACGGACCGCGACGTCATGCGCGCTCAGCTCAAGGCCATCGCGCGCGAGTGCCGGCTCCTCGAGCGCATTCCTCTCATCCGCGATCTCGACGCGCTCGGCGACCGGATCGATCTCGTCGAAGCCGACCTCGGCACCCCCTTTCTGGCGACCGCATCGCGCCCCGTCACGCACACGTGGTCCCGGCCACCCACGACCGTCGAGCTCCACGCGCTCGCGCATGCCCAGACCGTGGACCTCTGGCAACGCGCGCTCCCTGACGTCGATCGGGATACCTGCGAGCGCATCGCCACCGTCTACCCGCTCGCGCCCTCCGCGATCGCCGCCACGGCCCGGGCCACTCGCGAGCACGCGGCCTGCGCCATCGATATCGACGCCGTTCGGGCGGGCCTGCGCGTCGCACTCGACGATCGTCTCGGTGCCCTCGCCACGCGCATCACCGTCTCCCAGTCCTTCGCCGATCTGGTCCTCGCCCCCGAGCAACAAGACGCCATCACGGAGCTCATCGCGCGCGTCCAGCACCGCTCGCGCGTCTTCGAGACCTGGGGCTTCGGCGCGAAGATCGGCAAGGGCCTCGGCACCATCGCCCTGTTCTCCGGGCCCCCGGGCACCGGCAAGACGATGGTCGCGGGCCTCATCGCGCGTGAGCTCGGTACCGAGGTCTACCAGGTCGACCTCTCCAAGCTCGCCTCCAAGTGGATCGGCGAGACCGAGAAGAACCTCGCCACCCTCTTCGACGCCGCCGAGTCCGGCCACGCCATCCTTCTCTTCGACGAGGCCGACGCCGTCTTCGGCAAGCGCACCGCGGTCAAGTCGAGCAACGACCGTCACGCCAACCACGAGGTCAACTACCTCCTCCAGCGCCTCGAGTCCTTCACCGGCATCTGCCTCCTCACCACGAACCACGAGTCCGCCCTCGACGACGCCTTCCGCCGTCGCCTTGCCGCCCACGTCCGCTTCTCCCTCCCCGAGGCGGCCGAGCGCGAACAGCTCTGGCGCGCGCTCCTGCCGTCCGCGGCGCCCACCGCAGGCAAGCTCCACCTCGACCGCCTCGCCCACGCCTTCGAGCTCTCGGGCGGTCACATCAAGAACGCGGTCCTCCGCGCCGCGTTCCTCGCGACCGCCTTTGGCTCGCCCATCACCGTCGAGCACCTCTTCCACGCCGCCTGCCTCGAGTACGAAGCGCTCGGCCGCCTGACCCCGAACACCATCTAGACCGACCGGTCCGCAAGC
>JALHPV010000084.1 GCA_022842285.1 Kofleriaceae bacterium | reverse complement strand
GCCAACACGTCGCTCTCGTTCCACGCCGCGTGGTCGGGCGTGACGGGGTGCGCCGAGCGGCCCGCTGCGTCGCCCGACGTCGTGGCCGAGCCGGCCGGCGAATCGTCCGGGACGCGCGTCGTCGAGGCGTTCGCGCTACAGGCCGTCATGACGGCGAGCAACGCGCCGAGCGCGGCTCTCAAGCGGCCGAGCTCCCGCGGCAAGCTACTTCGCGGCCGTCTCGTCGTCATCGTCGTCGGACTCATCGTCGCCGTCCGCGTCGTCGGACTCCGCGTCGCCGTCCGCGTCGTCGGACTCATCGTCGTCGTTCGCGTCGCCCTCCGTGGCCTCGGCCGCCATCGCGGCCTTGAGGATCGCGGCGATGTGGCGGAACAGGGCACGGCCGGCCCCAGGGGGCTTCCCCGTGTCGCGCTCGGCGCGGGCGCGTTCGATATGGCGACCGAGCTCGTCGTCGGGGCCCCCGGGGAAGTCCGCGGCGGCCGCGATGCCACCCTCGATGAGCTTGGCGCGCCACTGCTCGGCGAGGTGCAAGTGCTTCGTCTCGACGGAGCCGGTCTCGAGGACCTTGGCGATGCGGTCCTGGACATCGGCGATGTTGACGTGGCGAAGCTCCCCGGCGAGCTCGCGCTCGGCGCGGCGACGGGCTTGCTGCGAGGGAATGGCCCGAGCACGCTTGATGGTGTCGGTGAGCTCGACGCCGAGCTCGAGCTTGCGGATCACCGCGTCGGAGAGCTTCATCAGCTGGGCCGCGACGCGCGACGACCGGTTGCCGTCCTTCTTGACCGCGGCACGCACGATCTGCCGGCGGGTCTTGTCGCTCCGATCCATCGGCGCACCATACCCGCTAGGGGCGCTTGGGGGCGAGCACGGCGGCGACGCTGTTCTTCCGCTGCCGGGCGATGTCGTAGGCGGTGTGGCCCGCCTTGTTCTTGATCGTGCGGCTCGCCCCTGCGTCGAGGAGGACCTGGGCGGCCGCGGCGGCGTCGAGGATGGCGGCCTCGTGGAGAGGGGTATCGCCCTCCGGGTTGCGCGCGTTCACGTTGGCCTTCGCGTCGATGAGGAGCTTCACGATCGGGGCGTCGCGCTGCGGGACCCTGTAGGTATCGTGCGGCTTGCCGAGCTCCTCGTACTCGTGGATCTCGACGGGTCTCGCCCCGTAGACGGCCCAGTAGAGCGTGCCGTTGCCATCATCGTCGACCGCATCGACCTTCGCGCCCGCCTTCAGGAGCGCCGTGACAACATCGACCTTGTTCTCCTGGCAGGCGACGATGAGGGGCGTGTAGTTGTGGTCGTCGGTATCGACCTCGTTGACGGGTGCGCCAGCCTTCACGAGGCGAACGACGACGTCGGCGTAGCCGTACCGGGCGGCGCTCGTGACCGCGTCCCCCGACGCCGGGATGCCGTGGGCGAGGAGGTACTCGACGAGCACCATGTCACCGTTGCGCGCCGCGAGCGTGAGAGCACGCGGACCGATGGTGCCCGCGATGCTCGCGCCGCGTTCGACCAGCCGCATCGCGGCCTCGGCCTGCGAGAACTCGAGGGCGATGAGGAGGGGCGTGGCGCCGCCGTAGGTGGTGTCGGTGTTGGCATCGATCTGGGCCCCGGCGGCCAGCAGCCGGTCGATCTCGTCGAGATTGCCCGCCATCGCGGCGTGCATGAGCGGGGTCCACCCGCGATCGTCCTGCACGTGCACCGAGGACACGAGGTCGGGCGCCGCCTCCATCGGCGCGTTCGCGGCGTCCGCGTTGGCGACCACGACCGGTTCTGTTGCCGACCGCACAGGCTCCGACCCACCACATGCCACGACCAGCGCCAGCCCCGCGATTCGCATCCCGAGACGATAGCAGCCGCAGCGTGACGATGCTCGACGGGACTGTCGGCGCTACTGCAGCGCGGGGCACTGCGCGTCGTCGTCGACCGGATCCTGCGCGGGCGCGCGCGCTCGCCACGCCTCCGCATCGGGCAACAGCGTTGGCGCGAGCGGCTCCGCGAGGATCGCCGGATCGATACCCGTGCGATCGAGCTCGTAGTTCGTGATCACGTAGTCGACGAGGTCTACGCCCTCGTACTCCTCGGGGGTGATCACCGACTCCGCGTAGAACGAGCGGTACTCGTGAACGAAGCCCGACGTCGGCAGGTCCTCGTAGTAGCCGACCTCCGAGCGATTGATGACGTGATTGACCTCGTGGACGAGCGTCGCGGCCAGCGCCGACACGGTCAGGCCGCGGGCGACGTAGATGCGATTGCTCCACATGTAGCCATCGATCTCCGCGCGAATCGCTGCCGCCACCGGGCTGCCGCGATCCTGGAGCCGATGCCAGTCGTCCGGGGTGAGGCCCGCATCGGGCAGATCCGCGCGCACGCGCTCGAAGTCCCAGCACGTGAGGTCCACGAGCTCGTCGACCTTCACGTGGCGATCACGAATCGATCGCGCCGTCAGCCGGGCGAGCTCCTCGTCATGCCGCTCGAGGAACCTGAGCGCGGCCTCGATGTAGTTCCGGAAGGTCCGGTTCGTATGGGCGGCGTCGATCTCGTCGAAGCCGGTGGTCGGGTCGTCGGCCTTGCCATCGCCACCCCCGTCCAGCTCGTCCGGCGCCACGGGCTCGGTGCAGGCCGGGCTCGCGGCCACCACCGCCACGAGCAAGCCGAGTAGCCACCGGGAGCGCATCGCCAGGCGAAGCTGCAAACCCGAGGCCCTCCCGCGCGCGAGCGATCGTGCGGACATAGCCGCGGTCAGCAACGGCGATTGCCAGGGACCCTAGCCCGCGGCCGGCCGGCGATGGTTCGCGTAGAGGCGCAGAGCGAACGCGCCGGCCCGCGAGCCGCGCCAGGTCTCGACGCGATCGAGCGCCTCCGCCGGGAGCTCGGACCGAGGCGGGAGGACGACGCCGTACTGCTCGGGGAAGAGGATGGGCGCCGCGAGGGACGCGAAGGTCAGGTCCGCGACGGAGAAGCGACCGCCAACGAGGAAGCGCCGACCGTCGGCGAGGAGCTCACCGACGAGCTCGAACACGTCGTCGATCTTCTTGCGCGAGCGCTCCGCCCCTGCGGCATCGATCTTGAGGCCCCGGCGGATCATGCCGAGCGCGACGGGACGGGCGACCTTGAAGGCGAGGCGTTGCCAGCGGGGGACATCCTTCGTGATGAACCGGTCGAGGTCCTCGTGAGGCAGCAAGTGGAAGTAGGCCCACCGCCGGGTGGCGGGGCCGAGCTGGCGATCGAGGTCGTCCTCGAGTTGCAGGGCCTCTTCGCGGTCGCGCTCGTCGACGGGCAGCAGGGTGCCCGGGCGCCGGGCGTCGGCCCACGCGATGATCGGCGTGGAGTCGGCGACGATCGTCCGGCCATCGACGAGGATCGGCACCGTGCGGCCGCCCCCGGCGAGCTTGACGGGCATGACGTGGAACATCGGCAGGTGGCCCTCCTCGCGGTACTCGACACCGCACGCCTCGAGGGCCCATCGCGCCTTCTCGCAGTAGTGCGAGAACGGAATCGTCACCAATCGCGCCGTCATGCCGCGGCTGTATCACGACCCCAGGCCGTTCGTTCGCGCGTTCACGTGAGGGCCGCGATGACCTGCTGGGCCGCCGGCCCCACGGCGCCGCGATGGTAGAGCCGCGGCTGAAACGTGTGCGTCGAGGCTCGCGTCCAGCGGATGCGGCGCAGGCGCTTCGTCGCGAGCTCGCGCGTGATCATGGCGTCCGGGAGCCAGCCGTAGCCAATCCCGGCGAGGATCGCCTCGCGCTTCGCCCCGAAGTCATTGAGCGTCACCGTCGAGTGCGCCTCGATGCCGGCCGTCGAGAGTTGCAGCCTCGGATCGGAGCCGCGCACGGTGAGGAGCAGGTGCTGGTCGAGCTCGCGCTCGTCGTGCTTGCCCGTCGCGAGCACGTGGTCGGCGCGCACGACGAGCGAGGCCGGAACCGGTGGGAGCGGCACGGCGACGAGGTCGGTCGCGCGCGGCGGGATCACCGCGATCATGAGATCGGCGGGCGTCTCCCGGAACGCCGCCTCGACTCCGGCCAGAAACTCGGCGCGCACGTCGACCCGTGTGGGCACGCGATGCTCGACGAGCCGGCCCACGGCGCGGAGCAACGGCGGCGCCGGGACGATGCCGTCGAACACCACGGTCAGGGTCGGCTCCCAGCCGGCACGCAGCTCGTGGACCACACTCGCGAGGGCCGCCTCGGCGGCGAGGAGTTGCTTGCAGCTCTCGAGCACCCGGCGGCCGCGGGCGGTCAGGCGCGTACGGTACCCGCGGCGATCGAGGACCGCGAAGCCGAGCACATCCTCGAGCGTACGCAGGAGGTACAGCACCGAGGTGTGTCCCCGGCCGAGGGCGGTCGCGGCCGCGGCGAACGTGCCGGCGCTCTCCAGTCCGACCAGCGCGCGAGCCTGCTCGAGCGTCACGGCAACATTGTTTACTCTCTGCACCATGATTGACCAAACATAGTTCTTTTCCTGACAAGGTGGCTGTGGCGATGGTCCCGCCATGGACATTCCCTACGTCCGCGGCCGCGTCGCCGCCCAGGCCCACGTCGGGCTCCCCGACGGCACCGTCGAGGAGGAGTACGCGCGCAACGGCTTCTTCGGCCGCTACGCGCATCTCTACCGCGAGCACGCCCCCGTGGGCTGGACGCGCATCGACGGTCCGCTCCGCCCTCGCCTCTATGACCTCCGGCGGTCGCCGAGCAACGGGGACTACCTCGCGGCGCGCGTCCCGCTCCTGACCAACGCGGACTGCACCATCTCGACGGCGGTGCTCCGCGACGCGATGCCCTATGCGTTCCGGAACGCCGACAGCGACGAGCTCCTGTTCGTCCACGACGGCGCGGGACGCCTCGACTGCGACTTCGGTGGCCTCGCGTACGAGCCGGGCGACTACCTGATCATCCCGCGGGGAACGGTCTATCGCCTCGCCCCATCGAGCCCGACGCGCTTGCTCGTGGTCGAGACCACCGGCGAGCTCGTGCCGCCGGACCGCGGGCTCCTCGGCCAGCACGCGCTGTTCGATCCCGCGACCCTCCGCGTGCCGAGCCTCGACGAACGGATGGAGTGGAGATCAGCGCCCGAGTGGCGCGTGGCGATCAAGCGCCAGGGCGCGCTGACCCATGTCTACTACCCGCACGACCCGTTCGACGTCGTCGGCTGGAAGGGCACGCTCACCGTGTGGCAGCTCAACGTGCGCGACATCCGCCCCGTGTCGAGCGACCGCTATCACCTGCCGCCCTCCGCCCACACGACCTTCCTCGCGCCCAACGTCGCCATCTGTACGTTCGCGCCGCGGCCGCTCGAGAACGGCGACCCGCGCGCGCTCAAGGTGCCCTTCTATCACTCGAACATCGACTTCGACGAGGTGCTCTTCTATCACGCGGGGGACTTCTTCAGCCGCGACGGCATCTCCGCCGGCATGCTGACGTTCCACCCGCAGGGCATCCACCACGGGCCGCAGAGCAAGGCCACCACGCGGACGGCGGCCGCCGCTCGCACCGACGAGGTCGCCGTCATGATCGACACCCGCCATCCGCTCGATGTCTGCGCGCCCGCGACGCAGCTAGAGATCGATGACTACTGGAAGAGCTGGCAACCGGAGACCTCCCGATGACCAATCCTTGTGAGCTGCGCGGCATCGCCTTCGTCGTGCTCGCCTCCCCGCGGCCCGACGAGCTGCATGCCCTCCTTGGTGCCTTCGGCTTCTCGCGCACGCGACGCCATCAGGACCGCCCGATCGACCTGTACGAGCAAGGCGACATCGTCTTTCTGCTGGATCGCTCCGACGCGGGCTTTGCGCCAGCGTTCGCGGCCACCCATGGTCCGTGCATCGCGGCGATGGGCTGGCGTGCCGAGCATGCGACCTTCGCCGCCGCGACCGCGATCGCCCGCGGAGCTCTCCCGGGCGTCGGCGATCTCCACGCGCAGGGCTCGCCGTTGCCAAGCGTCGCGGGCATCGGCGACTCGCTGATCTACTTCGTCGATGCGACCACCACCTGGGACGCGCTCGGCTTCGTCCCCCTGCCCCGCCCCGACCGAGTGCCCGCCAAGGGCTTCGTCGCCATCGACCATCTCACCAACAATGTCCCGCGCGGCCAGCTCGGGCGCTGGGGCGCCTTCTATCGCGACGTCTTCGGATTCACCGAGGTGCGCTACTTCGACATCCGCGGTGTGAAGACCGGCCTGCATTCGTACGCGCTACGCTCGCCCGACGGCTCGTTCTGCATCCCGATCAACGAGGGCACGGATACGAAGAGCCAGATCGACGAGTACCTCGAGGAATACAAGGGGCCGGGCATCCAGCACCTCGCCTTTCTCACCACCGACATCCTCGCCTCCTTGCGCGCGCTCGAAGGCAGCCCGATCCAGTTCCTCGACATCGATGGCGACTACTACGCCCAGGTCTTCGACCGCGTTCCGCACGTGCGCGAGGACCGCGCGGAGCTCGCGCGTCGCAACGTCCTCGTCGACGGTGACGCCGACGGCTATCTACTCCAGATCTTCACGCGCAACCTGATCGGCCCGATCTTCATCGAGCTGATCCAGCGCAACAACCATCTCTCGTTCGGCGAAGGCAACTTCGGCGCGCTCTTCCGCTCCATCGAGCGCGACCAGCAACGCCGCGGCTACCTCGTCTGAGGTCCCATGACGCGTTCGATCATCGAGCCCTTCAAGATCAAGGTGGTCGAGCCGCTGCCGTGGCGGACGGTCGCCGACCGCGAGCGCATCCTCGCCGCCGCCGGCTACAACCTGTTCGGCGTCCGCGCCGAGGACGTCTCGTTCGACTTCCTCACCGACTCCGGGACCACGGCCATGAGCGCGGCCCAGTGGGGCGCCATGCTCACCGCGGAGGAGGCGTACGCGGGCTCTCGCAGCTTCTACCGCTTCGAGGAGGTGGTGCGCCGCATCACCGGCTACCACCACGTCATCCCGACGCATCAGGGCCGCGCCGCCGAGCATCTCCTGTTCTCGCAGCGCTGCCAGCCCGGGCAGCTGGTGCCATCCAACAATCATTTCGACACGACGCGCGCGAACCTCGAGCAGAACGGCGTGCAGGCGATCGATCTCGTCTGTCCCGAGGGGAAGCAGCCCACCCTCGAGCATCCGTTCAAGGGCAACGTCGACGTGCCGCGCCTGGAGGCGTTCCTGCACGAGCATCGCGGTCACGTGCCGTTCGTGATGACCACCGTCACCAACAACACGTCCGGGGGGCAGCCGGTCTCGCTCGAGAACCTGCGCGCCGTGTCCGCGCTGTGTCGGCGCGCGGGCGTGCCCTTGCTCCTCGATGCCTGTCGGTTCGCCGAGAACGCGTGGTTCATCAAGACGCGCGAGGCCGACCAGGGCCACCGCACCGCGCGCGAGATCGCCCGCGAGATGTTCGATCTCGCCGACGGCTGCCTGATGAGCGCCAAGAAGGATGGCCTCGTCAACATCGGCGGCTTCATCGCCCTGCGCGACGGCACGTGGGTGCCCGAGCTGCGGAGCGGACTCATCCTGACAGAGGGCTTCCCCACCTACGGCGGCCTCGCCGCTCGCGATCTGGAAGCGCTCGCGGTGGGACTCGACGAAGTCCTCGACGAGCGCTACCTCGAGTACCGCGCCGGCTCGACGCGGTACGTGGCCGACGCCCTCGCCCGCGCCAACATTCCCACCGTACGTCCCGCCGGTGGGCATGCCGTGTACCTCGACGCCCGCGCCATGCTGCCGCACATCCCACCCGAGGCGTTTCCGGCGCAGGCGCTGGCCATCGAGCTCTACCGCGCGGAGGGCATCCGCACCTGCGAGATCGGGTCCGTCATGTTCGGTCGCCAGCCCGACGGCTCGTTTCGCCCCGCGGCCATGGAGCTCGTCCGGATCGCGATCCCGCGGCGCGTCTACACCCAGGCGCACTTCGACTACGTGATCGAGGGCATCGAGCTCGCGGCCGCGCGCGGTCCGGAGCTACGCGGGGTAGCCATCGAGTCGGAGCCCGCGTTCCTCCGCCACTTCACCGCGCGGTTCCGGCCCCTCGTCTAGCTTGCGGTCGAGGATCGCGACGATGTCCTTCACCGGCACGTGGCCCTCGTAGCGAACGATGCGGGCCTCGGCGGGGAGGGCGTCCGGGGCGAGCGAGCGTGCGGCGTCGATGCAGAGGATGACGTTGCCGGTGTGCGAGGCGAGCTTGGCGGTCAGGTACTCGGCGGTCCAGTAGCCGATGATCTCGACCCACCAGCGGTGCGCGCCCTGGCGCAGGATGTAGGCCGAGGGCGTGCGCTCGACGGTCCATGCGGGGGCGAGCTTGCGGAGGTCCTTCTCGAACCGGCGCTCCGTCGACGTGGCGCTGCGTTCCTCCGGCGCCGGCGGCAGGATGACGGGCGACTCGATGTGGAAGACCGTCGGCCCGTAGCCGAGGTCGCAGCGCGCATCGAGGACGAAGCTCCGACACGTCGACAGGTGCCGGACGAGGGCGCAGAGCGTACGTCCGTACACCGTCGTGCGATGGAACACGGTGAGCGGCCCCGAGATGGCGAGCTCCGTGACCGGGTCGGCGCCGACGATCGGGGGCGCGCCGAGCGAGTGGTCGGTCGTGAGGGTCGCGAGCAGGCCCCGCACGGTGGCGGCGCGCACGATGGCCGTCGCGTCGCCGCGCACGAGGAGGCGCAGCTCGAAGCAGCGACCGATGATGCGCTGGATCAAGCGGACGTTGGCCTCGGCGGCGATCTCGCGGGCCGTGAGGGTGCGGCCGAGCTCGACGACGCGCTGCTTGGCGAGGTCGGTCCACAGGATCTGCATCAGGTGCTCGGGGGAGGTGCGCAGCGACGTCGCCGTCTGGTCGATGCGGGCCGCGCGGGCCAGGGGATCGAGGGTTGGCGCCCCGAGCAGCGCGCGGCGGACGTGGGTGCCGCGCAGCGCCTCCCGCGGCGGGATGAGGAGGAAGCGCATCGCGTCGATGGCGGCGACCCGCAACCGGGGCCGCGCCGATGACGGCGTATCGAGGAGGATGGCGACGGCATCGCGCCAGGGCTTTCCGACGAGCGCATGGACCTGCCGGAGCAGATCGTCGATCCACGGCAGATCATGCTCGGCGACCAGCTCGAGCGCGCGGCGACTGGCGGTCCGCGGCGCGGGCGTCACGACCACACCCCCTCACTCGACAGGCCTCCGCGGCGGCGGCGTCCCTGCTGGACCTCGGTCGTACCGGCGACGATGAGCTCGTAGACCCGGGCGCGCTTGCCGGGGAGCGGGCGGAGGACCCGACCGATGCGCTGGATGTAGCGCCGGGCACTCGCGGTTCCGCCGACGATGATGGCCACGTCGGCCTCGGGGACATCGATGCCTTCGTCGAGGACCTGCGCGGCGACCAGGACGTTGGCCTCGCCACGGCTGAACTTGCCGAGGATGGCCGCGCGCTCGGAGCGCGTGATCTCGTGTGTGATCGGATGGACGAGGAAGTCCTCGGCGACCGTGTAGGCGGTGCGCGTGTCACTCGTGAAGATGAGGACGCGGCTCCCGCGATGACGGTCGAGGAGCTCGCGCAGGACCCTCCGCTTGTCGGCGGGAAAGGCGGTCACGGCCCGGTACGTGCGCCACGCGGCGAGGAGCTTGCGGCCCTCGTCGGTACGACTCGCCAGATCTACGAAGCCGGTCCAGGTGGCGCCGGGATAGGCGTGCTGGAACGCGGCGTATCCCCTCCGGAACACGTCGCGTGCGTCGTCGTACGTCTCCCGCTCCTGAGCGGTGAGCTGGATGGGGATGTCGAAGATGTCGTACTGAGCGAGGGCATCACCGACGAGATCATCGACGCCGAGCTGGTAGATCACGGGGCCGACGTGAAGTTGCAGAGTGGCGCGCTGGTCGGGCGGCGGGGGCGTGGCGGTCAGGCCGAGGCGGGAGCTCGCGACGAACATCTCGAACAGGTCTGCGGGACACATCGCGCCGACGTGATGAGCTTCGTCGACGATCACGAGCCCGAACTGGCCACCGATACGCGGCCCCCACTGGACGGCGCTGGCGTACGTCGAGACGGTGATGGGCGCGACGCGCCGATGGCCGTCACCGAGCCTGCCGATGGCGGGCATGTACTGCTCGAGGACGGCCGCCCATTGTTCGAGGAGGACCCGGGTCGGCACGAGTACAAGCGTCGCGAGCTGACAGGCCGCGATCGCCGCGACCGCCACCAGCGTCTTGCCTGCGCCCGTCGGCAACGCCACCACACCGCGGCGATGCGCCCGCAGCCACGCCGTCAGGGCGTGTTGCTGATACCAGCGCAGATCGGGCAAAGACCACTCGGCTGCATCTGTCCGGGAGTCCGGGATGTCGTCCGCTACCCGGACGCGTTCGTCCGAAAGCCGGCCGAGGATCGCCGTGTACGCAGCGGCGGGAGCGCGCCATTCGTTCACGCGCGGATCCCAGGCAACGCCTGGAAGTTGTTTGGGATCGACACCCGACGCAGCGGGGTCGATAAGGATGGTTCCGCGATCGAATCGGATCTGCATGCCGCGGTGAGCAGCACGGCGTGTGCCGAGAACGTTCGCAACTCCGGCGGGAGCTGGCGAAGCGCGCCGCATGCCCACAAAGCTCTACGACTACATCACCGACCTCAGCACCGGCGAGATCACCATGCGCGAGCTCGAGGTTCCCGACGGAGCCGACCCGCTCGAGGTCCTCCAGAACTCCCTCGACGACTGTCCGCAGTGCCAGGCTGCACGCGCCGCCGGCGAAGTGCCGACCGTGCATGCAGTAGACATGCGCGAACGACACCGCATCTTCACGAAGCGGCCCCGCTGGCGCACACGGAAGCGCGGTTAGTGGTACGAGTAGCGCGCGCGCATGACGAACGACGAGACCCCGACCGTGATCTGCAAGGATCCCGAATGTGCGCGCTGCCGGGCCGTTCGCACCGAGCCGTTCGAGCTGAGCCCGTACCCGGCTGACATCGCGGTGCTTACCACTTACCGCGCACGTACTCCGCGTAACGCCACTCCCGTCCGGTGATGTGATCGACGACGGAGTCGCGCTGCACGGCGATCGTGCGGCGCTTGTCTCCGCGTTGACCGCTCCCGATCTGGCGGCGGCGATCATCGGCCCGCGCTGCGTGAGCGTGCTCCTGCCGGAGTGAATGCAGTCGCGCACGCAGGATGGCCAGCGCGGTGGCGCGGTTGTAGGACTGCGAGCGCTCGGTCTCGCATCGCACCATGAGTCCGGTCGGGAGGTGGCGGATCTGGACCGCACTGTCCGTCTTCTGGATGTGCTGGCCGCCGCTGCCCGAGGCCCGACACGTCGAGACCTCGAGGTCTCGAGGATCGATGCGCGGCAGGGCCACGTCATCGGGCTCCGCGAGCACGGCGACGGTCACCGTCGAGGTGTGCACGCGACCGCGCTTCTCGGTCGGCGGCACGCGCTGCCAGCGATGACCGCCTGCTTCGTCGCGAAACAGCTCGCCGGCGCGCCCTTCGATCCGCAGCACCGCGAAGCCCGCGCGGCGCTCGATGACCTCGAGGCTAAAGCCCGCTCCGAAGCGAGAGCTTCGCGTAGATGCTGATCTGCACGTCGACGAGCGCCTTCGCGTCGTCTCCACCTTCGGCTGCACGAACTTCGACAATCAGAGCCATGACACTCCTCCACACGAGAGAGGCCCGCGGATCGCGGACCGGTTAGCCAACGCGCACGTCTCCCGATCGCTAAAGGCGAACGGAAGCGGCAAGCGTCGACATGACGAAGTCACGCTACGAGACGGGCGCGCGACGGTCAAGCTCGGGTTCGAGACTCGCAGGAGTTCCAGCAGGTTCCGGTCGGCCAACTTCGACCGCAACCGGGCGCGCGACGGGCGATAGGCGCCTCATGCCGCGCTTCACCGACGTTGCCTACGACCCGCAGACGGGCGAGCTCACCTTCCGCGATCACGAGATTCCCCCCGGGAGCAGCCTGACGGCGGTCATGGCGGAGGTCGAAGCGACCTGCCCCGCCTGCATCGAGGCGCGTGCCCGGGGCGACAAGCATGTTCACACGCCGGCGCTGGAGACGCTGTTCAAGCAGCGCGTGCGGTCGCGACGGCGCTAGAGGCTCGACCAGTCGTCATCGTGCACGGCGTCGGGATCATTCACGCGGTCCTGCAGCCAGGCGACCTTCGCGCGCGCGAGCTCGGCCTCCGCCTGCGCCGACACCGCCTCGAGCGAGGCCTCCATGCAGTCGTAGAGGAGCGAGAGCAAGTTGTTCGGCGCGCCGTCCACGGCCTCGACCGCCTCGATCTCGTCATCGGCCACGATCCAGCCGCCCCCCGAGTATTCGGCGATCGTGCGGGCCAGCTCGTTCACCAGCTCTGGTACCGCCGCGTCCGACGTCAGCGTCACCATCCAGCTCCCGACGTCGGAGCTCGGGATCAGGCTGCGCGGGTCGTCGACCTCGCTGGTCCCGGGCGCGATCCACTCCGGCGGCGAGACCCAGACGGGTCCGAGCTCGTGCTCACCGTGGAAGCGAGGGACCGTGCGGCAGACCACGACCGAATCGAGCGCCATATCCGCAGCAACGCCTAACCCCGCAGCACCATTCCCGGTTGGAACGAGGAAATGAGGGTCGGCTCCCTTACAACCGGGCCCACATCTGGGCCTCGTGCCTCGATGCTGTAAGGTGCCCGCACCTCGTGAAGTTGATCATCACGCATCCAGGCGGCTCCCACAAAGACGACTTGCTGGCGGTGTGCGTGCTGGCGTCGATGCACGGGTGCGCGGTGGAGCGGCGCGAGCCGAC
The DNA here is from genome assembly GCA_022842285.1 of Kofleriaceae bacterium. Lineage (GTDB taxonomy): Bacteria > Myxococcota_A > Polyangia > Haliangiales > Haliangiaceae > JABFXX01. The sequence goes on along the minus strand of JALHPV010000084.1, from coordinate 13,552 downwards.
CCCGGCCGAGCTCGATGATCCGGAGATCGCGATCATCGACATCGGCGGCGTGCACGACGCGGCGAAGGCCGACTTCGATCACCATCACTTCCCGCGCGAGCATCCGCCGACGTGTGCGCTGTCCCTGGTGCTCAGCAGCCTCGGCCTCTACGAGGACGCGAAGAAGTTCTGCGACTGGCTCGAGACGGCGGAGTGGTTCGACTCGCGGGGCCCGAAGCGCACGGCGGAGTGGCTGGGCGTGCCGCGCAAGGCGATCTCGCAGCTCAACTCGCCGATCGACATGACGCTGTTGCGGCGGTTCGCGGCGAAGAAGCGCATCGAGCCGACGGATCCGCTCTACGTCTACATGCAGATGGTGGGTGAGGACCTGCTCGTCTATCTGCGCGAGGCTCGCGAGCGGCTCGACTTCACCGCGAAGCACGTGGAGCGCTGGACCATCGGCGAGATCGAGGCGCTGTACATGCCGCGCCTGACCGGCGAGCCCGACGAGCCGAGCTCGATGCTGGGGTCCTACGTCCGGGCCGAGAAGCTCGACACCGTGATCGCGGCCATCGTGTATCCGGATCGACGCGGTGGCGGCTACGGCATCGGTCGCTACGAAGATCACCCGCGGCTCGACTTCGCGCGCGTGGAGCAGGAGCCCGACGTGCACTTCGCGCACAAGAGCGGCTTCATGTGCAAGACGACGGCGACGGAGCCCGCGCGCTTGAAAGAGCTGATCACGATGGCCTGGCGGTGATCGGTCCCGCGCTGAAGCTGTTCGTCGAGAAGTTCGTCGTCACCGACAAGCGCAAGCAGGTGCTGGACCGACTCTCGACGAAGGATCGCCGCGAGGAGACGCTCGAGTCGTTGCCGCGCTGGCTGCAAGGGCTGCGGGCTCCGCTGGCCGGTCCGGACAAGTCGCCGGCGGGGATCGAGCGGCGGTTCGGCGCCTTGCAGGGCGTCCTGCTGCAGGTAGCTGGCGCGCAACGCGTCACGATTCGCGGCGCCGTCGAGGCCAAGCAGGGGCTCTGGATCGCCGACCACGGCCGCATGGCCCTGCTGATGACCGACCAGCTGCTGCTACTTCAGTAGCCGCTTCGCGTGATGGCGCAGGTGGTCCTCGACGAACGTCTGGATGAACCAGTAGCTGTGGTCGTACGTCGCGTGACGGCGTAGCTCGAGCTGCTGCCCGGTGCCCTCGAAAGCCTCGGGGTGGAGCTGCTTCTCGAGGAACTGATCACTCTCGCCCTGATCGACCAGGATCGTGTCGGGGAACGGCTTCGCCTTCATCAAGATCGACGCGTCGTAGGCCTCCCAGACCGACCGGTCCGGCCCGAGATAGTTGCCGAAGGCCTTCTCGCCCCACGGCACCGCGACGGGATTCGCGATCGGCGCGAAGGCCGAGACCGACTGATACCGATCCTGGTTGCGCAGGGCGATCACGAGCGCCCCGTGGCCGCCCATCGAGTGGCCGAAGATGCCGCGCCGCTGGCTGACCGGAAACTTCGCCTCGATCAGCGCGGGCAGCTCGTCGACGACGTAGCTATACATCCGATAGTTGGTGCTCCAAGGAGCCTGCGTGGCATCGACGTAGAACCCGGCGCCCACGCCGAAGTCCCAGCTGTCCGAGTCACCGGGAATCGAGACGCCGCGCGGGCTGGTGTCGAGCGTGACGAGCACGATGCCGAGCTCGGCCGCGAGCCGCTGCGCGCCGCCCTTGATGGCGAAGGTCTCCTCGGTGCACGTGAGGCCCGCGAGGTAGTAGAGGACGGGGGCGTCCTTCGCATCCGGCGGGACGTACACGCCGACCTTCATGTCCGTCTTCGTCGAGGACGAGGCGTGGGTGTAGAAGCCCTGCACGCCGCCGAAGCAGCGCTGTTCGCTACGAGTGGTGAACGCCATCGGCCCGACTATGTTCGCAAGCGGTTCGCGATGTCAGTGAGCGTCGCGCGAAAGATCGCCGCCCCACCGAAGTCGGACCTCGCGATGAGGGCCTGCATGATGCGCGGCGCGGCATCGGCGGGGGGCGCCGTGTCGTTGCGGATCGACTCGACGACCAGCTTCTCGTCCTCGGACGTGGTGCGTGGATCCGTCTCGCGTGCGATCGCGAGGCCCACGTTCGGGAACGCGGCCGCGAGGCCAATGCCGACGAGCTGCAGGTGCCGGATGGCATTCTGCGGCGACGGCTGATCGAGGTAGTTCAGATTCGCATCGCAGACGCGGGCCGCAATGCCCGAGCGCCACCGCTCCTCCACTTGCTCGGGCAGCGCGAGCTGCAGCGCGAACCAGTCCGCGAACGACAGGATGCTGGGGCGCTGCTCTCCGAGCCACTCCGGCAGGCCGGCGACGGACTTCCCGACTTCCTCGAGGGTGAAGCCCAGCCGTTCGACGGCGTCGCCAAAGCGCCGCTCGCGCTCTCCCCGCTCCTGCGCCTGGAGCATCGCGAGCTCGTGCACGAGTGGTGACTTCGCCCCGAAGCGGCGCACGAGGTGAATCCCCATGCGCAGCCCCGACCGCTGCTCGGGCCGCAGCTGGAACTCGCCGAGGGCGCGGACCACCTCGCGCTCGCACCACCGCAGCCAGCCCTCGTTCGCGAGGTGCGTGCGCTGCTGCGTGTCGCCGAGCTGCGTGGTCGTGGCGTCGGTGGGGAACCGCACGTGCTCGAACGGCTGCCCCGCCTGAAAGAACGCGAAGCCGATGTCGAAGATGTTCCGCACCTCGGCCCAGTCATTTGTCTTGTCCGCCGCCTCGACGAGCGCGATCACGTCTGCCTCGCCCGCTGCCGGCGCCACGGCCGCGTCCACCGCGCCCAGGCAACACTTCTTGTACTTCCGGCCGCTGCCACAGTGACAAGGTTCGTTGCGGCCAACCTCGGGCAGCTTCATGGCTCCACGCTATCGCGCCCGGCGCGTGCGAGCGAGGCTCAGCTCGAACAGATGCTTCGCGATCGCGAGAACCCGGGTAGGGTTGGCGCCATGACCGCGCGGTTCGCGATTCCCTGGGCGTTGGCGTTGACCGGTTGTGTCGACGCGGTGACGACCGAGCCCGTCAACTACGACGAGCGGCATCCCGCGGCCGTGCTCGACGTGGTGCATGCGAGTACCGCACCCGGGATTGCGCCCGCGGTGATCTACGTGCACGGCGGCTCGTGGCGCAGCGGCAGTCGCCGATCCGAGAAGGGCGTGGTCGAGCAGATGGCCCGCGCGGGCTACGTCGCGTTCAACGTCGACTACCGCCTCGTGCCCGAGGGGACCTTCCCCGCGGCCGTCGATGATGTGTTCTGCGCGCTGGCGTACGTGCAGGCGAATGCCGACGAGCTCGGCGTGGACCCCGCGCGCATCGCGGTGATGGGCTACTCGGCGGGCGGCCACCTGACGGGCCTGCTCGCGACCGCAACCGATGTGGCGGCGCTGCAGGATGACGCCTGCCCGTGGGGGCGCGCGGTGGCCCCCGCGGCGATGCTCTCGGCGGCGGGACCGATGGACCTGCCGACGCTGTCGACGGGGGCGATCGTCGAGGAGTTCGTGGGCGTGCCCTTTGACGAAGATCCCGCGACGTGGGCCCTCGCGTCGCCGGTGACGCACGTGACGAGCGACGATCCGCCGTTCCTCTTCGTGCACGCGGAGCACGACCTGATCGTGCCGTTAGAGCAGTCCGAGGCGATGGCCGTGACGCTGCGCGCGGCGGGCGTGGGGGCCGAGGTCCTGCGCCTCGAGGGCGGCGGGCACTTCCTCAGCGATGGCGCGGGCCTCGGCGAGGGGCAGCTCGAGGGTCCATTCGACACCGCCGAAGCGGCGATGGCCCTCTTCGACTTCCTCGAGCGAACGATCGGTGCGCCGTGAGAGCGCTGGTGATCGTGGCCCTGCTCGCGACGACGGCGCACGCCGACGAGCGGCCGCAGCTCGTCGTGTCGGTTCCCCTCTTCGCGCTCGCGTCACGCGCCGTCGCCATCGAGGGCGAGCGGCCCGTCGCGTCGCGGCTCAGCGTGAGCCTGGCGACCGGCGTCCGTGATCCGGCCGGGGGTGACTTCGGTGGCTACGCCCTCGCCGTCGGCGCGGCCATTCGCGGTTGGCGGCGCACCGATCAGCGCGGCGCTCACCTCGCCCTCCGCCTCGAAGGCAACACCATCCACCTGCGCCGCCCGGGCATGGACCTCGGCACCGCCTACGGCCTCACGACGTCACTGACCATCGGCTACCGGTTCGTGATCAAGGACCACCTCACCATCACGCCCGACATCGGCTACGGCCTCGACATCGACTTCGCGCACGGTGGCATCCCCTCCCACCGCCGCCGCACGCCGGTCTACGGCCTCTCCGTCGGCGGCTGCTGGTAGCGCTCGACAGGCTCGCCGCGGCCGCTATCTTGAGCGCCGATGCCGGAGCTGGCTGAAGTCGAGACCGTCTGCCGCGTGATGCGAAGGGTGCTGGTGGGGAAGCGCATCAAGCGTGTGGAGGTCATGGCCGACACGATCGTGTTCCAGGCGGCGAAGCAGAACGTCGAGGACGCGCTGGCCGGGCGCACGGTGAAGGCGATCGGACGGCGCGGAAAGACGTTCTGGATCGAGCTGGCCGGGCCGGGACCAACGGTGTACGGGCATCTCGGAATGACGGGCTGGATCCGCGAGCTCGGGACGGAAGGCATCCGCCTGCAGGGACACGGCGACGCCCCGTTCGACGACGAGACGGGACGGCCGCGGTTCCTGAAGCTATTGATCGAGGTGCCCGGCGGGACGGCGATCGCGTTCACGGACGCCCGTCGCCTCGGGCGGATCTGGCTCGGGCCGGAGCCAGCCGACGAGCCGCGCGTGCAGAAGCTCGGACGCGACGCGCACGATGACCTGCCGACGGCGGGGGAGCTCGCCGCCCTCCTCGCGAAGCGGCGCGTGCCCATCAAGGCGCTACTCCTGGGGCAGACCACGCTCGCCGGGCTCGGCAACTGGCTCGTCGACGAGGTGCTGTATCAGTCGCGCATCTCGCCCAAGCGCGTGGCGTCGACACTCGACAAGCGCGAGGTGACGGCGCTGCGCAAGGCGATCGCGGCCGTCGTGAAGAAGGCGGTGGACGTCGGCGCCGACCACGAGCGGTTTCCGCGCAGCTGGCTGTTCGAGCATCGCTGGGGCGGGGGCCGCGGCTCGCAGCAGATCAACGGGCACCGCATCGTTCGCGAGGAGGTCGGCGGCCGCACGACCGCCTGGGTGCCCGCGCTCCAGAAGTAACTAGTGCGCTTCGTCGTGGTGCGCTTCGTCGTGCTTCGGCAGCTCGACCGGCTTGCCATTCGCGTCGATGAGCGTGTGACAGGCGACGCAGCCGAACTCTCCCGTGCCGTCGGCCGGGTTGAAGACGGTCTTGCCGAGGAGCTTGGCCATCTCGGGCTCGAGGGTCTCGCCCATGAACTTCGCCATCGGACCGCGGTCGGGCTCCTCGCCCACCCACTTCATGAACGCCTCCTCGGTGTTCGGCAGCGGATCGATCTTGATGTCGGGCATCTCGAACGAGCCGTCCTCGGCGCCCGTCGGGTGACAGGTCTTGCAGTCCATCGACGCGTACTTCGTGGCGTCGAAGGCGACGAAGAGCTCCTTCGCCCGCGGCATCACGACGTCCTTCATGTACTGCTCCTTCTGCTCGTGGGGCAGATCGTCTGACCACGCGGCCGGCGTGGCGACGGCCGGGGGAGTCGGCGTGGAGGGCGTGGACGACGAACCACCGCACGCAGCGAGGGCAAGAACGAGGGCAACATTGATGAGTTTGGACACGCGGGCCGGAGTCTTGCTCGAAGCGTGGACGAAACGCCAGCGCCCGGGCCAGCCGGACTGTTCACGTCATGGGACAGTCAGGACGTGGCAGAAGTCGCGGATGTAGACGTGATTCTGATCGGCGCGGGGATCATGAGCGCCACGCTCGGGGTGCTCCTCCGGCAGCTCGATCCCGGCCTGCGGATCGTGGTGTTCGAGCGGCTGGATCGGGCAGCGTCGGAGAGCAGCGATGCCTGGAACAACGCGGGGACCGGGCACAGCGGCTACTGCGAGCTGAACTACACCCCGCCGTCGCCGACCGGCGTCGACTGCAGCAAGGCGATCAAGATCGCGGCGCAGTTCCAGCAGTCACTCGAGCTGTGGGAGCGGCTCGTCGAGACCGGATGCCTGCCGGACCAGCCGTCGTTCGTGCGACGCGTGCCGCACATGAGCTTCGTCGCTGGCGACGGCGATGTCGCCTTCCTCCGGGAGCGCTTCGGCAAGCTGACGCAGTCGCCGCTCTTCCGCGGCATGGTGTACTCCGAGGACCGCGACCAGATCACCGAGTGGGCGCCCCTGATGATGGAGGGCCGCAGCGCGGACCGGCCGATCGCCGCCACGTACATGGCCCGGGGAGCCGACGTGAACTTCGGCGCGCTGGCCCGCGCGATGATGCAGTACCTCGGCTCCGAGTCGGGCGCGGCTGTCGAGATGGGCCACGAGGTCACGGACATCACACGCATCGGCAAGCTCTGGCGAATCGACGTGAAGGACCGCGCGAGTGGGGACGAGCGCAGCCTGCGCGCACCGTTCGTCTTCATCGGCGCCGGCGGCTACTCGCTGAACCTCCTCGAGCAGTCGGGGATCCCCGAGGCGAAGGGCTACGGCGCCTTCCCGGTCAGCGGCCAGTGGCTGCGCTGCAAGAACCCCGCGGTGATCGCGCGCCATCACGCGAAGGTCTACGGCCAGGCCGAGGTCGGCGCGCCGCCGATGTCCGTGCCGCACCTCGACACGCGCTGGATCGACGGCACCCAGGAGCTGCTCTTCGGGCCCTACGCCGGCATCACGACGAAGTTCTTGAAGCAGGGCTCGTGGCTCGATCTGCTGGGCTCGATCGGCATCCACAACCTCCGCACGATGCTCGACGCTGGCATCGAGAACTACGACCTCACGAAGTACCTCATCGGGCAGGCGCTGCTGTCCGAAGCGGAACGCGTGGCCCTCTTGCGTCGGTATTACCCCGCCGCGCGCGACGAGGACTGGGAGCTCCAGATCGCCGGCCTGCGCGTGCAGATCATCAAGAGCGACGGCAAGGGTGGCGGCGAGCTGCGCTTCGGCACCGAGGTCGTGACCTCCGCCGATGGCAGCATCGCGGCCCTGCTCGGCGCCTCGCCCGGCGCGTCGACGGCGGTGTCGATCATGCTCGAGCTCCTCGCCCGCTGCTTTCCCGAGCGCTGGCAGTCCGCCGACTGGAAGCAGCGCCTCGCGAAGCTCGTCCCGTCTCAGGGCGCGCCGTAGCCCATCAGGATCTACGGCTGCTTCGATAGCGCCTGACACAGCGGACACGCGTGCGCGCCGTGCGGCACGTCCCGCCGGTGGAGGTCCAGCACCCCGCGCGAGATCTCGGCGAGCTCGCGCCGCACCTCGCGCCGACGTCCGGCGACGCGCTCGATCGTCATGCGGTCGTACGCCGTCGTCTGGTGCCGCATCCACGCGATGACCGCCGCCTCGCACCGCTCCGCGATCGGGATGCGCTGGGTGCGCGCCACCGTGCCGCTGCCCACGGGCGTCGCGTGCGCCGACACCAGCCGCGCCATCAGGGTCGCTTGCGGCTGCCACATCGGCGCGAAGCGCAGGAACGCACGCACCTGCTCCTCGAACGAGACCACGTATGCCGCCTGCGTACGCTCGCGGCGCGCGACATCGGCCACTCGCTTCTTGGCGTACGACTCCGTCGAGCGCTCGGCCTCCAGCGCGGTCCGCGCCGCCTCGATGTTCTCGGCGGGCGCCCACAGCCCCTTCGAGAACGCCTTGCGCCCCTTCTTCTCGATCACGGCCCACGATGGCCCCGCCGCCTTCACGCGCCGGGTCAGTCCCGCATCGCCAGGCGGCAAGCACTCCCACGTCGGCGGAGGCGACAGCCGACGTCCATCGGGCGCCACGAACACTTTCGGATCCGGCGTCGGCGCGAGCACGAGCGACTCAGACATCGCACCGAGGTTGCCCCACGATGATCCGCCACGCCAGTACATGCCGTGGCGATGGCAGCTGCAGGGAGGGGGTCTGGTGAACTATGCATCGGAGATGGAGAAGCGCCCCCGCATCTACGAGATGTCCTTCGCGAGCGTGTATCCGCTCTACGTGCAGAAGGCCGAGAAGAAGGGCCGCACGCGCGCCGAGGTCGATCAGGTGATTCGCTGGCTGACGGGCTACACCGCCGCCGGCCTTCAGAAGGCGATCACCACCAAGGTCAGCTTCGAGACCTTCTTCGCCAAGGCGAAGCTCCACGCGAACGCGTCGCTCATCACCGGCACGATCTGCGGCGTGAAGATCGCGGAGATCGAAGACCCGCTGATGAAGCAGATCCGCTACCTCGACAAGCTCGTGGACGAGCTCGCGAAGGGCCGCCCGATGGAGAAGATCCTGCGCTAGCGCCGCCGTTCGAACGTGCTCGCCCGGTCTGACCTGGCCCCGTCGCGAGAGGGGTATGCTGCCCGCTCGATGGTCAACGTCCCCGAACCCAGCGTGATCGTGATCTTCGGCGGCACCGGCGACCTGGCGCGACGCAAGCTCCTGCCCGCGATGGCGCGCCTCGCGCACGGCAAGCACCTGCCGCCGACGACGCAGATCCTCGGGGTCGCTCGCGAGCCGATGGACGACGCGAGCTTCCGCGAGTTCGTGCAGGAGGCGCTGACGGCCGCGAAGGTGCCGAAGGATGTGACGCAGGCGCTCTGCGGTACGTGCCTGCACTACACCTCGATCGGGACCGCGACGCCGGCCGACTTCGAGGCGGTGGCCGCGCGGATCGCATCGCTCGAGCAGGCCCACGACCTGCCGGGCAATCGGGCGTTCTACCTGGCGCTGCCACCGCAGGTGTTCGCGTTGACGATCGAGGGCCTGGGGGCAGCGGGGCTGAACCAGAGCGCGGGCTGGACGCGGCTCATCATCGAGAAGCCCTTCGGGCATGACCTGGCGAGTGCGCACGAGCTGAACCGCCTCGTTCACGCCGTGTACCGCGAGGATCAGATCTATCGGATCGATCACTACCTCGGCAAAGAGACGGTGCAGAACCTGATGGTGCTGCGCTTCGCGAACACGATCTTCGAGAGCGTGTGGAACCGCGACCGTGTCGAGGCAGTGCAGATCACGGTGATGGAGGACATCGGGGTCGGCTCGCGCGGCAACTACTACGACAAGAGCGGCGGCGCGATCCGCGACATGCTGCAGAATCACCTGACGCAGCTGTTCACGCTGGTCGCGATGGAGATTCCGTCGGCCTACGAGGCAGACGCGATCCGCTACGAGAAGATCAAGGTGCTGCGGTCGACGCGCCACCTCGACCCGAACCGGGTGGTGCGTGGTCGCTACCTCGGCAACGGCAAGGTGCCGAGCTACCTCGACGAGCCGGACATTCCGAACACCTCGACGACGGAGACGTTCGTGGCGCTGGAGCTGTTCGTCGACAACTGGCGCTGGGCGGGCGTGCCGTTCTACCTGCGCACGGGGAAGCGGATGGGCAAGACGCTGAGTCAGATCGCGGTGCGCTTGCGTCCGTCGCCGGCGGCTCTGTTCGACAAGTTCCAGGTGAAGCTCGAGACCGCGGACACGCTGATCATCTCCCTGCAGCCCGACTCGGGGTTCTCGCTGCACTTCGACGTGAAGGTGCCGGGCACTCCGTTCCGGACGGAGCGCGTGCCCTTGGATTTCCGCTACGCCGCGCGCTACAGCGAGAGTCCCGAGGCGTACGAGACCCTGCTCCTCGACGTGCTCGAAGGCGATCAGACGCTCTTCGTGCACGCGGACGAGGTCGAGCAGTCGTGGAAGCTGTACACGCCGATCCTCGAAGCACCGACGCCGCTGCACGAGTACGTCGCGGGCACGTGGGGGCCCGATGGTGCGTCGCACCTGGCGATCCCCGACGCCGACCTGTGGCAGGAGAACTGGAAGCGATGACGCCGACGATTCGACGGTTCGCGAATCCAGCCGCGCTCGCGGCGGGGATGGCGGATCTGGTGGCGGAGCTTCTGCGCGATGCGATCGCCCAGCGCACACGGGCATCGATCGCGCTTGCCGGCGGGAGCACGCCGAAGCATTTCCATCGGGAGCTCGCGACGCGTGACGTCGATTGGCCGCGAGTCGACGTGTGGTTCGGCGACGAACGCTGCGTGCCGCCGGACGATGCGGCGAGCAACTACCGCATGGTGAAGGAGACGCTGCCGGTGCCGGTGGTCGTCCATCGTATCGAGGGCGAGCTCGGGCAGGCGGAGGCGGCCGCGAAGTACGTGGTGCCGCTGCCACTCGATGTCGTCGTGCTCGGGATGGGCGAAGACGGGCACACCGCGTCGATCTTTCCCGACTCGGCGCCCGATGGCATGGTCGCGGCGACGATGAGTCCATTCCCGCCGCACGAGCGCGTGTCGATGACGCTGCCGGCGATCCGGGCGTGTCGGACCGTGCTCTTGATGGTGGCCGGAGCGGGGAAGGCGGCGCGCCTCGCGAACGTGTACGAGGAGATCGTCGCGGAGCGCCCGACCCTGCCGGCGGCACAGCTCGGCGCGGTCACCTGGATGATCGATGAAGCAGCGGGAGCCTTGCTCCCGAGGAGCGACGCATGACGTTTCAGTTCGGAATGATCGGCCTCGGCGTGATGGGCCGCAACCTGGCGTGGAACATCGCCGACCATGGCTACTCGGTGGCGACGTGGAATCGGGAGCCAGAGATGACCGATGAGGTCATGAAGCTCGCGCCGGGCAAGCTGCATCCGCAGGGCTCCCTGAAGGAGCTCGTGGCGTCGCTCGAGAAGCCCCGCCGCATCATGATCATGATCACCGCGGGCAAGCCGGTGGACATGGTGCTCGATGCCCTGGAGCCACTGCTCGAGCCAGGCGACATCGTGATCGAGGGCGGCAACAGCTGGTTCGAGGACACGCAGCGGCGCGAGGCGCGCGTGACGGCGAAGGGGCTGAACTTCTTCGGCGTCGGGGTCTCGGGCGGCGAGGACGGCGCGCGCCATGGTCCGTCGTTGATGCCGGGCGGCAAGGCCGAGGCGTACCCGCGGATCCAGCCCATCCTCGAGGCGATCGCCGCGAAGACGGAGGCCGGGCCGTGCGTGACGCACTGCGGTCCCGACGGCGCCGGGCACTTCGTGAAGATGGTGCACAACGGCATCGAGTACGCCGACATGCAGTTCATCGCCGAGTCGTACGACTTGCTGAAGCGCGTGGGTGGGCTCGACGCGCCGGCGCTCGCGACGACGTTCGCGGCGTGGAATCGCGGACCACTCGAGTCGTTCCTGATCGAGATCACGGCGCAGGTGCTGACGGTGAAGGATCCGCGGACGGGCGGCTGGCTCATCGATCAGGTGCTCGACAAGGCCGGTCAGAAGGGCACGGGAAAGTGGACGGCGAAGGTCGCACTGGACCTCGGAGTCTCGGTCCCATCGATCGCCGCCGCCATCGATGCGCGCGTGCTGTCGAGCATGAAGGACGAGCGCGTCGCGGCGAGCCAGGTGCTCACCGGGCCCGCACCGGCGGCGGTCGGCGCGTCCCTGATCCAGGATGTCCACGACGCGCTCTACGCCTCGAAGATCGTCAGCTATGCGCAGGGCATGGCGCTGCTCCGGGCGGCGTCAGCGCAGTACGCGTGGAGCATCAACCTCGAGGAGATCGCGCGCATCTGGAAGGGCGGCTGCATCATCCGCGCGCGCCTGCTCGACACCATCCGGGCGGCGTGCCGTCGGAATGTCGTCAATCTGCTGGTGGACGACGCGATCCGCGCCGAGGTCGACAAGGTGCAGGCCGCATGGCGCCGCGTCGTCGCGCTCGCGGTCACGCACGGCATCCCCGTGCCGGCGATGGCGAGCTCGCTCGGCTACTACGACAGCTACCGCACGGCCTCGCTGCCGCAGAACCTGACCCAGGCGCAGCGCGACGCCTTCGGCTCGCACACGTACCAGCGCGCCGATGCCCCCGGAGAGGGGTTCGTCCACACCGACTGGCTCCCATGAGGCGGTAGACACGCGTGAGACCTCGGGGGCGTGACTTGGCGTTCTGATGCCCCGTGCCACGGTGCCCAGGCATGTCGCGCCCCGCTTCGCGACGCTCCCTGACCATGCTCGTGGTCACAGTGATGGCCGGGTCGCCGGTCGCGGCCGGCCAAGCCCCGGTCGTGACCGCCCGCGACGGCGAGGCTCGCAACTTCGAGATCGAGCCGAAGCAGCGGACCTTGTACGGCAAGAGCGTGAGGCGGCTGCTCGGCAAGACGCTCGCGTGGGCCGCGCACACGGTGGTGCTGCCGGTGCGTGGCGTGGCGTATCTCCAGGGGCGATGGAAGGTGTTCACCCGGATCCGCGACGTCTTCCAGAACGACGCGGGAACGCTGGCCATCCATCCGCTGGGCGCGTACAGCACGGCGTTCGGAGCCACGCTCGGCGCTCGAGCCTTCTACAAGGACTTCGGAGGCAACGCCGAGCGGATCACCATCAGTGCAGCGCGCGGCGGCGCAGTCGTGAAGGCGCTCGAGGCCACCGTCGAGCTCCCTCGGGTTCTCGGCACGCGGTGGTACGTGGAGAGCGGGGTCCGCTGGGAAGAGAACATCAACCAGTACTTCGCCGGGATCGGAAACGGCGAGGTGACGACCGGCATGGAGCTCGACGCCCGCGACGCGGAGGTCGCTTCGCGCTTCGCGCAGGAGCGCTTCCTCGCCGCGGCGCGGACGGGCGTGAACCTCGATCGGCCGGGGCGCCGCCTCCGCGCGGGCACGACGATCATCTACAACGACCGCACCTTCGGCCCGGCGCCCGACTCGATGGAGTCGATCGATCTGATCTACGACACGACCACCGTGCCCGGCTTCGACACCGGGTTTGGCACCGTCGAGACCACGCTCGACGTCGAGGTGGACACGCGCGACACGCTGGGCCCCACGAGCGCGGGCGGCGTGGCGCGCGTGTTCGCGGGCGGGGCCACGGTCCTCGGTCGCGACGTGCGGTACGCGCACTACGGCGTGGAGCTCGCGTACTTCGTCTCGCCGTTCTGGAAGGACCGCGTGGTGGTCGGACGCGTGGTCCACGAAGGCGCGCGGGAGATCGATGGAGACCTCCCGTTCACCGAGCTGCCGCGCCTCGGCGGCGCCCGGCGCCTGCGGGGCTACCCCGGTGATCGGTTCCGCGATCGCCTCGCGACGATCGGCACGCTCGAATACCACTACCCGATTCACGCCAACTTCACGGGTCACGTGTTCGCGGAGGTCGGCAAGGTCGCGCAGACCTACGACGAGCTGGTCACCACCGGGCTCGCCGACTGGCACCTCGCGTACGGCGGAGGCCTCATCGTTCACACCACGACCCAGATCAAGATCCGGCTGGATCTCGCCTTCGGTGAAGGGCTGCAGGTCTACTTCACGACCGATATCCTCGACGCGTTTCGCGATCGGGAGCGTGAGCTATGAAGCGGGCGCTCCTCGCCGCGATCGCGCTGACCGGCTGCTACCACGCTGGCGTCACGGGTCGGTTCCACGACCGGCCCGTCGTACAAGCGATCGACGATCGTCGCCCGATCCCCGAGCCTGCCGCGCGCAACTTCTACACCACGAGCTACCTCGCTCGCGTCTTGCTAC